>NZ_CP047569.1:1941250-2267500 GCF_009903625.1 Microbulbifer sp. ALW1
TGCCAGCGGCTATTAGCAGTCCGTATACCAGGGCACGGGCGGCAAATGGGTCCTGAGCGGCCTGGTGCAGCGGTGAAGGAACTGATGCCAGCAGCTTGCGCCCATATTCCATCTGCTGCCCGTCGGGGCTTCCGATGCGATTATCCACGGCGTCGATTAGCTGCTCGAATGGTACAGCCGGGGCTATTCCCATCATCTGTATGTTCTGCGACCGGTGCATTTGCCTTTCCACAGGTTCACTGGTGAGCGTGTGACCGGGTGTCTGACTGGCTGAGAGGTAATAGCCATTCCACTGCGGGTCCAGTCGCAGGATACGATCTGGAAGTGGTGGGTGGGTAGCAAGTAAATCGCTAAAAACGCGTCTCAAAACCCCCTGCTGAGCACAGGCAAAGTACATGTGGCTGAACTCGCTGGCATTGGCAATCGTCAGGCTGGCTCCCTGTGAGTGGTGGCCAATTTTCTTCAGCGCACCAGCGATCCCCTGATGGTTACGGGTGAACTGCACCGCAGAAGCATCCGCAAGATACTCCCGCTGCCGGTTCATGGCCGATTTGATCAGTGTGCCGAAAAAGGTCCCGGTATAACCGATTAGTATGAGCCCGGCGCCGATACCGAATAACAGTGGCTGTCCGCGCTTGCGACGGTTTCCCCAGGCCGAGCCTCGCAGTAACCAGGTGCCCAGAAGGCCGATAAACAGGATGCCATGGAGCAGCCCCACGATACGGAGGTTGAGGCGGGTATCACCGTTGAAGATATGGCTGAATTCGTGGGCAACCACGCCCTGTAACTCGTCCCGGCTGAGTTGCTCGATGCAGCCCCGGGTCAGGCCGATCACTGCGTCAGAGGGCTTGTAACCGGCAGCGAATGCGTTGATGGCCGGGTCATCGAGGATGTACACATCGGGCACGGGCGTGCCCGATGCCAGCGCCATTTCTTCCACCACATTGAGTGCGCGCCGCTCGGCCTGATTTCGGGGGGCGATATTGATCTGGCGTCCACCGAGGGATTCGGCCACGGCCCGGCCTCCGGCGGCCAGTTGATGCAGGCGGTACAGGCTGGCAAGGGTGATAATTGCCACAATGGTCACGGCAACGCCGGCGACGGTTTCCCGGTCAAGTGCAGTCATCAGTGCTGCGGGAGAGAGGGGCTGCATCTGCGAGAAATTGCTTATAAAGGCAATAAACAGCGTGGTAATCGTGATCAGCCCGAGGACTGCGGAAAGAAACAGGGCGATCAGTAGCAGCGTATTGCGGCGCGCTTTGTCCTGGTGTTCAAAGAAATTCATTGGGGTTGGTCAGAACTCTACTCTGGGCGCTGCCTGGAAAGTTTCGGCGCCCGCGAATTCCAGCAGCTTGCCGTTCTGGCGGTGGCCGAAAAAACCCGCGAAGAACACCGGCGGAAAGCTCTGCCGGAATATGTTGTAGCTGGTGACACTGTCGTTGAAGGCCTGGCGCGCGAAGGACACCTTGTTTTCGGTACTGGTCAGCTCTTCCATCACTTGTTGAATGGTCTGGTTGGCTTTGAGGTCCGGATAAGCCTCCATCACCACGTTCAGGCGTCCCAGGGCATTGGTCAACACGCCTTCCGCTTTACCCAGGTCGGTGATGGCTGCTGCTGAGCCGGGATTACTGGTGGCCGCTTTGAGTCCGGCGAGCGCTGAGTTACGGGCGCTGATGACGGCTTCCAGGGTCTCCCGCTCGTGCTTGAGGTAGCGTTTGGCGGATTCCACCAGGTTTGGGATCAGGTCGTATCGCCGCTTGAGCTGCACTTCGATTTGCGCAAAGGCGTTTTCATAGCGGTGTTTGAGAGAGACCAGCTTGTTGTAAATACTGGTGATGTAAAACGCCAGGGCAGCCAATGCCACCAGCCAGATGATGGTTGAGGTTTCCATGGATTTCCCCCGGTAGTCGGTTTGGTTGCCCGATGTATTCTTTATCGCTGTGTCGGCGGCGACTGGCAGTTGCCAGCCCGAGTTCAGGCTGTTGTTACGAGTTCAGACTGTTGTGAAAAGTCAGTGAACTTGGCCGGAATCGGGTTATCCCGATATTGCGTCAAATACTACCATGCGAAATGGCCTCGAATTTGGCCGTTTCGCCACCGGTTACAACGAAAGGTGGATAGCCACCGGGCGGGGCTGCTGGGGTATAATTCGCCGCGAAATGACGAAACACCGAAATACTGGTCAGCCCATAGGGGTGGTTACCGTTAAATCTGGAGTAAGTACAGCATGAGCGATCAAGTCACTGACCAAGTGGTCATAGTTGGTATTTCCCGTACGCCCATGGGGGCAATGCAGGGTGCACTCTCTGGCCTCAGCGCACCGGAACTGGGTGCGGTTGCCATTCGTGGTGCCCTGGCGGATGCTGGCGTGAGTGCGAAGGATGTCGACGAAGTGCTGTTCGGCTGTGTACTGCCTGCTGGCCTCGGCCAGGCGCCTGCGCGCCAGGCGGCACTGGGCGCAGGTATTCCTGAGGCGACCCCGACGACCACGGTCAACAAGGTGTGTGGTTCCGGCATGAAAACCGTAATGATGGCACGCAATGCGTTGCTGTCGGGCGACGCCAAAGTGGTGGTGGCCGGCGGTATGGAAAGCATGAGCAATGCGCCTTACCTGCTGTCGAAGGCCCGTGGTGGAATGCGCCTCGGTCACGGTGAAGTTCTGGACCATATGTTTACCGACGGCCTGGAGAACGCCTACGACGGCCAATTGATGGGTAATTTTGCCGAGTGCACCGCCGACAAGTATGGCTTTACCCGGGAAGAGCAGGATGCTTTCGCTCTGGAATCCCTGGCGCGGGCCAATGCCGCCATTGAATCCGGCGCTTTCGAGCGGGAGATTTCCCCGGTAACCGTGTCTACCCGTAAAGGCGAAATCCAGGTCTCCGTCGACGAAGGGCCCGGCAGCGCGCGTCCGGACAAGATTCCGCAATTGCGCCCGGCCTTCCGCAAGGATGGCACTGTGACTGCCGCCAACGCCAGTTCCATTTCCGATGGCGCGGCGGCTCTGGTACTGATGCGCGAGAGCGAAGCCAAGGCCCGCGGTCTCAACGTACTGGCGGTGCTGCGCGGCCAGAGTCAGTTTGCCCACGAACCGGAATGGTTTACCACGGCACCGGTGTCGGCTATGTCCAACCTGCTGAAAAATGTTGGTTGGAATGCGGGTGATGTGGACCTGTTTGAGGTCAATGAGGCCTTTGCGGTCGTGACCATGGCGGCGATGCGCGATCTGGAGCTGCCGCACAACAAGGTTAACGTCAATGGCGGCGCCTGTGCGCTGGGCCATCCGCTGGGCGCCAGTGGTGCTCGCGTAATTGTTACGCTGCTTGCCGCACTGGAAAGTCGCGACCTGAAGAAAGGTGTGGCGAGCCTGTGTATCGGCGGTGGCGAAGCCACGGCAATCGCGATCGAGCGCCCCTAGTCGAGTATCCCTAGCCGAGCACTTCTTGTAAAAGTAAGGTCGCGAGGCTACTTGAGCCGAAACAAAAAACGGAGGCATTTGCCTCCGTTTTTTTATGCCAGAAAATGGGCTTGTTCAGTCGATGTATTCCACGGCTTTCACTACTTTCTGTACACCGCCTACGGTGCGTGCCACTTCCGCAGCATTCTCCGCTTCCTGGCGAGTAAGCAGTCCCATCAGGTAAACGACACCGTTTTCGGTCACGACCTTGATGCGGCCACTGTCAATTTCCTTGTCGGCCAGCAGTACGCCTTTGACCTTGGACGTCAGCCAGGTATCACTGGTGCGGGCAAGGAAAGAGGTAGTGCCGCGCACCTGAATTTCATTGTATACCTGGCGCACAGAGTGTACCTGCTGCGCGGTGCGTCCGGCCAGATTGCGCAGGTCGTTATCGGGCACCTGACCGGTGAGCAGGATGACACCATTGAAGGCGACTACATCGATATTGGCATTTTTAAGGCCGGCGTGGGCTTTGCCAATATTCACCTTGGTAATCGTTTCCAGCTGTTGGTCATCAATAAAAGTACCAAAGCTGCGTTCGCCCGGGTCGGGCTGGATGGGGCCGTCGTGGGTGGCGTCCAGTACGGTGGCACAACCGCCGACCAGCGCGATTGCGCAGGCGGCAGCGGTCAATTTGCATAGATGCATGAAGGAGATGTGACGCCTCGTCGGGTGTTTTGTTTGCATGAATTAGTCCTCGTATCCGCCAAACAGGCTGCTGTCGATCAGGTCGCACAGGCAGAACAGGGTTAACAGGTGAACCTGGTGTACTTCTGAGGCTACCAGTGACGGCACGCATAGCTCGATATCGTGCACGTCCAGCAGGGCGGTGCAGTCGCCGTCGCCTTCGCCGCCGGTTAGGGCGAGTACACCCATATCTCGATCGTGGGCAGCGCGAACCGCCTGTACCAGGTTGGAGTCGCGGCCATCGGTACTGATGATTACCAGCAAGTCGCCGGGCTGGCCCAAAGCGCGTACCTGGCGAGCGAAGGACTCAGCGCGTCCGTGATTACGCGATACCGTACTGGTAGTGATGGCGTCGCCGTTCAGTGCCAGTGCGGGCAATCCCGGGCGCTCCCGCTCAAAACCGCCCATCAGTTGCGCGGAAAAACTTTGGGCCAGCGCACCGCTGAGCCCATTGCCACAGATCAGGAGCTTATTTTCGGCCAGCAGCGTATGCACGATCATTTCGCTGGCTTCGGCAATCAAAGGAGCCAAAAGTTCACCGGCATTCATGGTTGCTTCAATGCTGTGGTGAAACAGGGTTACAACTCTTTGTTCCATTTACTCTGTGGTTTCCGTTTGGGTGAGCCTATTGCCCGAAGGCGTTTTGTATCCAGTCTACGCTCAGTGTTTTGCTATTTGGCGCCGGTTCGATGGTGATCACATCAAACCGGCAGGGGCAATCTATTTTGCGATACTGCAGGTAACCGTTGGCCGTTGCCAGCAATTTGCGCTGCTTGCGAAAGTCCACCGATGCACCGGCACCACCAAACTGGTGATAGCGACGATAGCGCACCTCGATAAATATCAACGTGGCCCCGTCACGGGCAATCAGGTCTATCTCGCCAAAACGCCCACGAAAATTACGCTCCACAATACGCAGGCCGGCACGAACCAAATGGCGTTCCGCCAGCGCTTCCATTTCGCTACCGACGCTAGTGGTTTTGCGCCCGTTTTTGTGTGCAGCTTTGTGTGTGTCGTTCTCGATATTTTTCGTATCCATAAAATTCCCTTTCTATGGATGGTTCTGGATTAGTCCACCTGTACGCGATCGTCCGACAGCGGTGTGCTGTTTTCCGCTGACGTAATCGGTACCGGGGCGCCCTTGTCGATTTTTGCCCAGATCTGTTCGCGCACGATGCGGCCATCCGCGCTCAGACTGAGAGCGCCAGTCAGGCCGTAGACCTGCTGGTTGGGGAATTGGCGCAGCATTGGCAGGCGAGGGTAGAGGCGGAATGCATCGGCGCCCAGCGCGTAAAGGCGTGCAAAGGCCGGCGCAGGGGCAGCCTGTTTGACAATGTTCTGCTTGGTCTGATTGTCGTCTTCAAACAGCCACGGCAGTGCGGTAAAGCGCACACCGTTGATGTCGCGGTCCCGCTGGCGATCGATACTGCCGGCAAAAATTTGCGAGGTGGAATACACCGGCAGTTCGCCCGCGTAAAAGAAGGACAGCATGGGTTTGATCTGGCGCGCTTGCTGGGGTTGGGCCAGTACAAACAGCATGTCGACATCGCCCCGTCGACGCGGGGTAAATTTGAGCGGAGAAGCGAGCTTGCTACGCAATTCCTGCTCACGACTTTTGCTGTCGGGAATCAGAAGGGCGTCGCTCACCAGCTGGGAAAAATTGGTGTTGTCCCGGTAATTGCGGCTCACGCTGACGCTGCCGCCAAGGTTGTTCCACTCCGCGGTGAAGGCTTCCAGTCCGCGCTGCCCCCAACTGGATTCCGGGGCCAGGATCATGGCCTGACGGTGACCCTGGCGATAGGCCTGGCGGGCGACCTGGCGAGCTTCGTCTTCGATGGCGAGGCCAAATTGCACCAGGTCATCGGTCAGGCGACCTTCGTCACCATAATTCAGTGCCAGTGTGGGTACCGGCAGTTTTTCTGTGGCCAGCAGGTTGGCTACCTTGCTCTTGTCCAGCGGGCCGACAATGGCCTGAGCGCCGTTGTTGATGGCGGTCTGGTAAATCTCGTCAAATGGCTGGTTGCTGCCGGTGTCGTAGACCTGCACCTGCGGAGTGGGTGCGCCGGCATCGAGCGCGCTGTAGTAAGCGGCCATAAAGCCATCGCGGATGGCTCGCCCGGCAGACCCCAGGGAGCCGGAAAGTGGTAGCAGCAGGGCGACATTCTGCGCGCGTTGGGAGGCGAGGCGTTCCAGTAATTGCAGTGCTTGCGGTGGGTGCGAGACGGCAGTGTGGCTGGGCCACTGCTGGCGCCAGCGACTGAGAGAGGTCAGTTGGCTGCTGATATCCGCCTGGGTGTCGCGGCCGAGCAGCGCCAGTTGATACCAGGCGCGCATTTTAGAGTCCAGGCTCTCGTCCGCGCGCTGGCGCAGCTCACTGGACGGCAACTGGGTCAGCAATTGCCACAGGCCGTCGTTATTGGCGTAGATGGCGGCATCATCCTGGGCGATGGCGGAAATGCGCTGGCGCTCGGCGATGCCACTGTCGATATCGCCCATCAGGCTCCACAGGTCCGCCCGCAGATTGCGCAGGGGGAGCGCCGTCGCTGCCGGAATCTGGTGCCAGGCCTGCTCCAGGCGCGGTGCGCTCACCAGGTCGAGGGCCACGAAGAAGTCGTCATCGGCGGCCAGGGCGCCACCGTAAACCTGGGCGTACTTGGCGTACTCGATATCGGTCAATTGCGCGGCATCGATGTTGCTGGCGGCTTGGCGAGCCGTCGCGTTCTCGCCCAGAGTGTATAGAATGGCGGCCGCTTGCAGTTGCGCCTGGTCTCTTTCCGGCGACTGCAGTTGTTTGGCATTGTTCAGCAGGCGGATGGCACTCTGCCGGTCCGCGGTGGCTACATTGCTGGTATCGGCTGGTATCTGGGCGCCGGGCTCAGAGCTCGGTGTCTGACAGCCGGCCAGGGTCACCGCCAGCAGGCTGGCAGCGAGACCGTTGATCATGAAGGGGATGCGCCGGTTCAGGGCGGACATATTCTTCTCCCACAAAACTTATTCTGGAGTGAACTATGGGGCTGGATACAGCAGTGCTATATATCGTCGCGACGCCCATTGGCAATTTGGCGGATATGGTACCGCGAGCGGTCGAAGTTCTACAATCCGTGGATCTGGTGGCGGCGGAAGACACCCGTCACAGTCAGCGACTTTTTTCCCACTTTTCCATCGATACCCCTCTGGTGGCTTACCACGACCACTCCGATGACCAGCGAACCAGCAAAATCCTGGAGCGACTGGAATCTGGACAAAATGTGGCGCTGATCTCCGATGCGGGCACCCCACTGATCTCCGACCCCGGATACCGGCTGGTACGCGAGGCCCGCGAACGGGGCTTTGCGGTGGTCCCCATCCCTGGTCCCTGCGCCTTTGTGGCGGCACTTTCCGCCGCGGGTCTGCCCAGTGACCGCTTTTCCTTTGAGGGTTTCCTGCCCGCCAAGCCGCTGGCACGGGAGAAGGCGCTACAGGCGCTCGCCGGTGAGTCTCGCACCATGGTCTTTTACGAGGCGCCGCACCGGGTGCTGGATACCCTGGCAGCCATGCGCGACTGCTTCGGCGGCGAGCGCGAGGCAGTGATCGCGCGGGAGATCAGTAAGGCGTTTGAGACCATACACCTGCTGCCTCTGGACGAGCTGGTGGATTGGGTCGCTGCCGACAGCAATCAGCAGCGCGGGGAGATTGTGCTGCTGGTGCGGGGCGCAACCGAGGGGCGCGCTTCGGAGTTGGATGCCGAGTCAGAAAGAGTGATGACATTGCTGCTGGCCGAATTGCCGCCAAAGCGAGCGGCGGCAGTCGCCGCGGAAATTACCGGGGTAAACAAAAAGCTCCTTTACAACTGGTCGCTGGCGCAAAAGTAACCGCCTTTTGTCCTTGCAATAGGCGGGGGGCCTCATTACTCTTCGCGCCGAGTCAGCCAGGCAATCGCTGTTTCGTCGCTTTCGGGCGGTGAGGTGGAGGAAAGTCCGGGCTCCATAGGGTGGGACGCCAGGTAACGCCTGGGGGGCGCGAGCCTACGGAAAGTGCAGCAGAGAGTAGACCGCCGATGGCTTCCTCGGAAGCACAGGTAAGGGTGAAAGGGTGCGGTAAGAGCGCACCGCGCGACTGGTAACAGTTCGTGGCACGGTAAACCCCGTTCGGAGCAAGACCAAATAGGCCCCCAATAGCGAAAGCTTGTAGGTGTGACCCGCACTGGGGGCGGGTAGGTCGCTTGAGGTGTCTGGTGACAGGCATCCCAGATGAATGATTGTCCGCGACAGAACCCGGCTTATCGGCTGACTCACCTAATTCCGTATGATATCAATCGCGGCGCTTGCGCCGCTGATTGATTGCCTTCCCTGCGTGTGCTGATGGGTTACTTTTGTAGCAGCAGCCCGCACTCCCGGTGTTCCTCGCCCTTGGTTGGGTCGAAATACACATCATTGTCCGGCAGATCGTTTTCGTACACATATTCTTCCACGTCAATTTCCTTGAGGTGGAACATGGGCGCCACGCGGATGGTGCCGTGATTGCCCTTGGTGAAAATGTCGAGCCCCTTGCGGTGTGCATTCTGGTCGTGACGGATGCCGTTCAGCCATACGTCCGGCTTCAGTTCCTGCATGGCGCGATTGAATGGCTCCAGCTTGACGGTGCGGGAGAAGAAGTCGTGTTCCGGTGTGTCCAGGGGTGGAATGCCGCCGTATACCGCGTTGAAGTGGGCGGCAGACATCTTGGGTGAGAAGGTGTGCAGGTTCAGATCCAGCAGCTTGATCACATTCTCGATGTGGCGATAAGTCTCCGGGGTGTTGTAACCGTGATCTACCCAGATAACGGGGATGTCCGGCTTGGCGCGGGTCACCAGGTGCAAAAAGGCGATCGCCAGTGGGCGGAAGTTGGTGAAGACCACCGGGTTTTCCGCTTCTGCGATGGTGAACTGCATGATTTCACTGGGTTTGCAGCCTTTGAAGCGCTGGTTGAGCGCGTCCAGGTCGGCACCGTGATGAAAGGTGCGGCTGGCCGCGGTCTGCTTGCTCTGTGCTGCTGAAAGGCCCATGGTGGATTCCTGCTCGTTTACGGATAGGGCAAAGCTACAGCGACTTGTTGCCCATTAAAAATAATAAAAGCTGATTTTTATATATCCTCAGGTTCTAAGTTGTTGCTGTCATAGCCTTCCAGGGGTGCGGCGATCATCGGCTTGATGTCGTACCTCTAGTGGCTTGTGGCGGTATTGCTACCGGCTTTGTTAGTGCCTGCTCACTCTTTTCCTTTTCGTTTCCCGTCAGGGGGCTCCCTTTCAAACTTAATGTAACTTGTCAGCATGCATGAGTAAGTGCTTGCTTTGGTGTGAAATTGATCACCTGTCGCTTTGCCTGAAATGTGAACACTTCGCCTGTAGGCCGCGAAATTACTGGGCTTTTTCTCTTTTCCTTCGGTGGATTTCCTTGACTTTAGCCGGTCCAGATTTATAGTGTCGTAGGTGGAGAAAAGTGGATATTTGTGGGTCTTGGTGGAATCAAAGTGGTTGTGAGTGGTTGATCACGCACTTTTGACGGAGACCGGATGTGAATCGAACAAATTTTCACCTCCCTTGAAACATTTGAAGCAACCGGACCGCAGAAACTGATCCATGTATCTGGGTAGTCACGCAATCAATATGGACGCCAAGGGGCGTCTGGCCATTCCGGCACGAGTCCGCGACTCGCTGCTGGAAGATTGTGGTGGCCGGTTGGTCGTGACTGCGCATACGGAAGAGCGCTGCCTGCTCGTCTATCCAGAGGCGCAGTGGCGTGAAATTCTCCCTAAGATTGAGGCGCTGTCCAGCTTCAACAAAGTGGCCCGGCGGGCGCAGCGCCTGCTGATCGGTTATGCATGTGAGCTGCAGGTGGATACCAACGGCCGCGTGCTGATTCCGCCGACTCTGCGGGAGTACGCGGGCCTGGAGAAAAAGCTGATGCTGGTGGGGCAGGGCAAAAAGCTGGAGCTCTGGAGTGAAGAGCGCTGGATGGACTGGCTGGACGACAGTGAAGGCGATGGCGAGATGCCTGAAGAGATGGCATCTCTGTCCCTGTAACGTCGGCTGGCTGATTTACGGCTGGACTAGAGCCGGCTTAAACGAATTGAACGATAGTTGAGCTATCGCAGGAGAAACGGGTGTCCCAAGATCTGCATCGCAGTGTGTTGTTGCGCGAGGCTGTGGACGCCCTGGTGGTGGATCCTGAGGGTTTCTACATAGATGGCACCTTTGGTCGCGGCGGGCACAGTGCACTGGTGCTGGAGCGATTGGGGGAGTCAGGCCACCTGCTGGCGGTCGACAAGGATCCACAGGCGATCGCGTTCGCGAATAGCCGCTTTGCTGGAGAAAAGCGTTTTGAGATCTGGCATGGCTCTTTTGCGGATATGGATCAGGCCGCCGGAGAAATGGCGGGCAAGGTGACCGGCATTTTGTTGGACCTGGGGGTTTCCTCACCGCAGTTGGATCAGCCGGAGCGCGGTTTCAGTTTTATGCAGGATGGGCCGCTGGATATGCGCATGGACACCAGTCGCGGCATCAGTGCGGCGGACTGGGTCAACACTGAGTCGGAAGCGGAGCTGGTGCGGGTGTTTAAAGAATACGGTGAGGAGCGTTTTGCCCGCCGTATGGCTGGCGCGATCATCCGTCGCCGCGCCGAGCGACCCTTCGAACGGACTCTGGATCTGGCGGAGGTGGTCAAGGCAGCGAATCCGGCCTGGGAAAAAGGCAAGCACCCCGCCACCCGTGTGTTTCAGGCAATCCGGATTCATGTGAATGGTGAGCTGGATGATTTGCACCGGGTGCTGGATAAATCGCTGAAGCTGCTGAAGCCCGGTGGCCGTCTGGTAGTTATCAGCTTCCACTCGCTGGAAGACCGGATTGTGAAGCGGTTTATCCGCGAGCAGGAAAAGGGGCCGCAGTTGCCCCGGGGGCTGCCGGTGATGGACAGCCAGATCCGCAAAACCTTGCGCTCCGTGGGCAAGGCGGTCAAGGCGGAGGCGCAGGAAGTGGGTGACAACGTGCGTTCGCGCAGTGCCGTGATGCGCGTCGCCGAGCGCCTGGGTTGAGTGCGCAGTGGCGGGTAATAAATGGTTGCTGGCAGGGCTCTGGGGGTTGTTGATGGTGTCGGCCCTGGGAGTTGTGCACACAACGCAGCAGAGTCGGGCACTGACGGCAAAGCTGGAGCAGGCGCAACGTCATCGCGACGAGCTGCGCTACGAGCAGGAGCGTCTGCTGTTGGAGCGCGGCGCCTGGTCTGCCTACAGCCGAATTGAACAGATGGCAAAAGAAAAGTTGGATATGCGCGCACCGACGCCGGCCGAGCGGATTCTGGTGCCGGCGGGCCGCTAAACCTGAAAATGGCCGTTTGGGAGCAGATTGGAATAACTAAAACCGTCCCGGAGTAGGGGCGTCAATATAAAAGAAGGAATAGGCGCGGGAGAGCGTCGGGGAAAATTCAAGCATGGGTGCAGTGAAAAAACAGCAACAACAGCCGGGTATTGCCCGCTGGCGCTTTGCGCTGGTGGCCGGTTTGCTGTGCCTGCTCGCCGTGGCTTTGGTGGTGCACCTGGCCGGTCTGCAAGTGCTGCCAGAACAGGATAAAGGGTACCGGTTCCTGCAAGATCAGGGCCGCGCCCGCACCATTCGTACCGAAGAAATCGCCGCTTACCGGGGTTCCATCGTTGACCGCAATGGCGAACTGCTGGCGGTAAGCACGCCAGTGCAGACCATCTGGGCCAATCCGCAATTACTCAAAGAAGCCAGTGCCGATGAGTTGCGCGCATTGGCGGCCGCTCTGGAAACACCGCCTGCCCGGCTCGCCAAGCGCCTGGAAAAGTACCGCAATAAAGGTTTTATGTATCTGCGTCGGCATATGATGCCGGAAGGCGCGCAAAAGGTGCTGAGCCTGGACCTGGCCGGGGTTTACAGTAAGAAAGAATACCGTCGTTTTTATCCTGCCGGCGAAGTGACTGCCCAGTTGCTGGGCTTTACTAATATTGACGACCTTGGTCAGGAAGGGCTCGAGCTGGCCTACGAGCAATCCCTTGCCGGAGAGCCTGGCAAGCGCCAGGTGGTGAAGGACCTGAAAGGGCGCACGGTGCAGGACCTGGCGGTCAAGCAGGAAGCGCGCCCTGGTCGGGACCTGCAGCTCACCATCGACATGCGCCTGCAGTATCTGGCCTACCGGGAGCTCAAGAAAGCAGTGGCGGAAAATGGCGCTGCTTCCGGTTTTATGGTGATTCTGGATACCCGCAGTGGCGATGTGCTGGCGATGGCCAATCAGCCTTCCTTTAACCCGAACAATCGTCAGGGTGTGAAGGCGGCGGCCATGCGCAACCGCGCCCTGATCGATCAGTTTGAGCCCGGCTCCACCATCAAGCCACTTACCGCGCTGGCGGCGATGGAAACCGGGCGTTTCCAGCCGCACACGCCGATCAATACCAGCCCCGGATACATTCGTTTGCCGGGCAAGACCCTGGTAGACCCGGTGAACTACGGCCAGCTGGATCTCACCAGTGTGATCACCAAGTCAAGCCAGGTGGGTATCACCAAGGTGGCGATGGAGCTGGAGCCGGAAACCCTGCGTGAACTTTTTTACCGGATGGGGCTCGGAGAAGCGGTTGGCAGCGGATTCCCCGGCGAAGTCCCGGGAATCCTGCCCTCCCGGGAACGATGGCACCCCATTGAGCTGGCCAACTTTGCATTCGGCTACGGTTTAACAGTCAATGCGGTGCAATTGGCTCAGGCCTACAGTGTGGTCGCCAACGCCGGGCTCAAGCGCCCGGTTTCGCTGATTCTGGAGCAGGGTAAAAAAGACGCTGACCCAGAGCGGGTGGTGGCGGCTGATCTGGCGCACAAGGTTACTGCCATGCTGGAAACCGTTATCGGTCCGCGCGGTACCGGTACCCTCGCCGCGGTTGAGGGATATCGAGTGGCCGGCAAGACCGGCACAGTGCACAAGATCGGCAGCGCGGGCTATGCCGACAGCCACTATCGTTCTGTGTTTGCCGGCTTTGTCCCGGCCGAAAATCCGCGTCTGGCGGCGGTTGTCGTGATCGATGATCCCGGCCAGGACACTTACTCCGGCGGCAAGGTGGCGGCGCCGGTGTTTGGCAAAGTAATGACCGGTGCCATGCGCCTGCTACAGGTGCCGCCGGAAGAAATCGCGCCCGCTGATCAACAGTTGGCGACGCAGCTGGACGAGAGAGGTACCACATCGTGACCCAGCGCAATGAATTAAAGGCTCGCAACGCCTCCCTGGTTACCCTGGTGCCGGGGTATGCCGGTATTCCCGCTATCGATGTCACCGGTGTGGCGCTGGACAGTCGCCAAGTTAAACCCGGCGATGTGTTTATGGCGCTGCGCGGAACCCAGGTAGACGGGCGCGAATACATCGATATGGCAATTGCCAAGGGTGCCGCCGTGGTATTGGCCGACGGCGAGGTACTTGGCAGCGAAGAGCGCAACGGCGTTCAGGTAGTGACCGTGCCGGGCCTGGCGGCCCGGGTCGGTGAGATTGCTGCACGGTTTTACGGGCATCCGTCTGAGTCCATGTATCTGGTGGGTGTCACCGGTACCAATGGCAAATCCACCTGCGCTTACCTGACCTCCCAGTTGTTGGCGCAACACTTTGGCCGTGCGGCGGTGATGGGCACCATCGGCAATGGGGTCTGGAAAGACGGTGCTATCACCCTGGTGGAAACCGGGCTGACGACCCCCGACCCTGTGCGACTGCAGGCGGATTACGCCGAATTTGTGGCTGAGGGCGCGAAGGCGGCGGCGATGGAAGTGTCTTCCCACTCGCTTTCCCAGGGGCGGGTGCACGGCCTGGTGTTCGATACCGCGGTGTTTACCAACTTGACCCGGGACCACCTGGACTACCACGGCAACATGGCGGCCTACGGCGCGGCCAAAGAAAAGCTGTTCGGCCTGCCAAAACTGAAGCGTGGCGTGATCAATATCGATGATCCCTTTGGCGCGCAGATGGTCGAGCGCTGCAAGTTACGTGGGTTGAAACTGTTGACCTACGGCCTCCAGGCCGGTGATCTGCAGGTGCGCAACCTCAAGCGATTGGACAGCGGATTCTCCGTGGACCTGATCACCCCCTGGGGTGAAGGTGAGTTGCGGGCGCCGTTGATCGGGGATTTCAATATTCACAATGCGCTGGCAGTGGTTGCTGCTGCGGGCGCTGCGGGTATGCCACTGGCAGATATTCTGGCGGCCTTCCCGCATATCCAGCCGGTGCCTGGACGTATGGAGCGGGTTTCCGTCGCGGCCGGTACAAATGTAGCGGCAGAAGATATCAGTGTGCTGGTGGATTACGCCCATACCCCGGACGCATTGCGCGCGGCGCTGGAAGCGGCGAGACCCTATTGCCGCGGCAAGCTCTGGTGTGTGTTTGGCTGCGGCGGCGACCGCGACTCAGGCAAGCGTGCACCCATGGGGCGCATTGCCGCCGAGCTGGCCGATTACGCCATCGTTACCAGTGACAATCCCCGCGGCGAAGATCCGCAGGTGATTGTGCGGGATATTCTTGAAGGTATTGATCTTGAAGGTATTGATGGCGGTGCCGACGGGCAGCGCTGCGTGGTGAAGGTTGATCGCGCCGATGCGATCCGTTACGCCATCACCCAGGCGGCCGCGGGCGATACCGTGTTGATCGCCGGAAAGGGACACGAAGATTACCAGTTGATCGCGGGTGAGAAGTTGCACTTCTGCGATCGGGAGCAGGCATCCCAGGCGCTGGCACTGCGCGCTACCGGGAATCTGGAGGGCAGCACCCAATGATCGCCCCCATTTCCCTGCAGCAGTTGCAACAGCGCTTCGGTGGTGAGCTGATCAACGGTTCCGTTGAATTCGATACTGTCTGCACCGACACCCGTAAGCTGGACGCCGAGGCGCTGTTTGTTGCGCTGCGTGGAGAGAACTTTGATGCCCACGAGTTTCTTGCAGAAGTAGACGGCAAGGTGCTGGGGGTAGTGACTGAAAAAGAGGTTCCGGGATCGACAATACCTCAGTGGTTGGTGTCTGACACCACCGTTGCTCTGGGGCAGATCGGCCGTCTCTGCCGCGATCAGTTCACCGGCCCGGTGATCGGGATTACCGGTTCCTGTGGCAAAACCACCGTAAAGGAAATGCTTGCCGGCATTTTTGCGCAGCGCCACAAGGTCTGTGTTACCCGCGGCAATCTGAACAATCACTTCGGTGTGCCCATGACCCTGTTTTCCCTGGCACCCGAGCACGAGGTACTGATCGTGGAGATGGGGGCCAGTGGGCCCGATGAAATTGGTTACCTGTGCACTATTGCCGAGCCGGGTATCACCGCGGTCAACAATGTCATGCCAGCGCATGTGGAAGGGTTCGGTTCCGTCGATGGCATTGCCACTGCCAAGGGGCAGATATACACCAGTCTGAAGCCCGGTGGTATCGCGGTAGTGAATGCCGATGACAATTACGCGGATTACTGGCGCGGTCAGATGCCGGAAGGCGTGCGCACACTGGAAGTCGGGTTTGGCCACAACTGCGCGATACACCCGGACAATATTGTGCTCGATGCCCGCGGCTGTCCGGCGTTCGACCTGGTGATCGAAGGTGTCTCGCACCCGGTGCAGTTGCAGTTGCTCGGTGAGCACAATGTACACAACGCGCTGGTCGCTGCCGGTTGTGCCTATGCCGCGGGCATCCCCGTTGTGGAAATCGCCTCTGGCTTGAGTGCCCTCGCGGGTGTTGGTGGCCGTATGCAATCGCTGGTTGGCGACAACAATGCGGCGGTGATTGATGACAGCTACAACGCCAATCCGGGTTCTGTTACCGCGGCCATCGAATTGTTGGCACAGCGGGATGGAAAGAAAATCCTGGTACTGGGCGACATGGCCGAGCTTGGCCCGGAAGCGGATAAGGCCCACCGGGAAATGGGACAGCTGGCGCGTGAACGCGGTATCGATCTGCTGTTCACGCTCGGCACCTTGAGTGCAGCGGCAAGTATCGAGTTTGCCGCTGGCCGCCAACATGTACAGAGAAATTTCTCCGATCGCGAGTCCCTGGTTCGGGCGCTGGCAACGGAGCTGGATGAAAACACCACCGTGCTGGTGAAAGGTTCCCGCAGTGCGCGTATGGAACTGGTCGTGCAGGCACTGACCACCGGGAATCAATAAAAGGTTACGACGATGCTGTTATGGCTGGCTGAATATTTACAACAGTTCTGGAAAGGCTTTTCGGTCTTCAATTACCTGACCGTGCGCGCGATTCTGGGCTCCCTGACCGCACTGGGAATCTCCCTGATTGTGGGGCCGCGCATGATTACCTGGCTGAACCGGCTGCAGGTAGGGCAGGCGGTACGCGACGATGGCCCTCAGTCCCACCTGAGTAAATCCGGAACCCCTACCATGGGCGGCACCCTGATTCTCGCGGCCATTTTTTCCGCATCCTTGCTGTGGTCCGACCTCAGCAATCGCTATGTCTGGGTTACTTTGCTGGTGACCTTCGTGTTCGGCGCGGTGGGTTTTGTGGATGACTACAAAAAGGTCGTTGAGAAAAATTCCCGCGGCCTGATTGCCCGCTGGAAATATTTCTGGCAATCGGTGGCGGGGCTCGGTGCAGCAATTTACCTTTTTATGAGCGCGACGACGCCCGCTGAAACCCAGCTGTTTGTACCGTTTTTTAAAGATGTTGCCATCAACCTTGGCCCCATCGCTTTCATTTTATTGACCTATTTCGTTGTGGTCGGCTCCAGCAACGCGGTGAACCTGACGGACGGCCTTGATGGCCTGGCGATCATGCCCTCGGTGATGGTCGGTGGTGCACTGGGAATGATTGCCTACCTCGTGGGGCACGTGGAATTTGCCAGTTACCTGCACATTCCATCTATCCCCGGCGCTGGTGAGTTGGCCGTTTTCTGTGCCGCGTTGGGTGGCGCCGGGCTTGGCTTTTTGTGGTTTAACACCTATCCCGCACAGGTTTTCATGGGCGATGTAGGAGCACTGGCCCTGGGGGCCGCTCTGGGCATTATCGCCGTGATTACCCGGCACGAAATCGTACTGTTCATCATGGGCGGTGTTTTCGTGATGGAAACGGTATCGGTGATCCTGCAGGTGGCCTCGTTCAAGCTGACTGGAAAGCGTATTTTCCGTATGGCTCCGCTGCACCACCATTTTGAGTTGAAGGGGTGGCCGGAGCCTCGGGTGATTGTGCGCTTTTGGATTATTACCGTGGTGCTGGTTCTGGCCGGGCTGGCGACGCTGAAGCTGCGCTAGCAATAACACATGTAAATAACGCATCGAGACTGATAACAAAGCAATGAGCTTGATCGCAACATCAGAGAAAAAAGTGGTTATCGGATTGGGCGCTACCGGGCAATCGGTGGTGCGCTTTCTGCTGCGCCAGGGTTTTTCTCCCATTGTTGTGGACAGTCGCGAAGCGCCAGCGGCATTGGACGGCTTTACCGCTCAGTTTCCCGGAGTACCGGTGGAATGTGGTCCTCTGAATCCTGAAACCTTACTGGCTGCCAGTGAAATTATTGCCAGCCCGGGCATTGGCTTGGCGGAGCCGGCGATTGCCGCAGCGGTAGCCGCAGGTATTCCGGTGGTTGGCGATATCGAACTGTTTGCCCGCGAGCTGGCAAAGTCCAAGCCTGAGCCCCGGGTGATCGCCATCACCGGCTCCAACGGCAAGAGTACCGTTACAACCCTGCTGGGGTTGATGGTGGAAGCGGCCGGTATCCGTGGAAAAGTGGGTGGCAATATCGGTGTGCCGGTACTGGACCTGCTGGAACAGCCACTGCCGGAAATATTTGTACTGGAATTGTCCAGCTTCCAACTGGAAACCACTTATTCGCTGGCTCCAGAAGTGGCGACGATTCTGAATATCAGCGCGGATCACATGGACCGCTATCCCACATTGGCGGCTTATCATCACGCCAAGCAGCGGGTATATCGCAATGCCCGGCAGCTGGTGATCAACCGCGCTGATCCGCTGACTCGTGGTCCCCTGTCGCGAGACAGTCGCGAATGGAGCTTCGGGCTCGAGCGCCCCGACTTACAGCAGTTTGGCGTAATCAACGATGGCCAGCAGCTGTGGCTGGCTCAGGGCACCGAAAAACTGATGCCGGCAGCAGATATGGCCATGGTGGGAAGTCACAACGTGGCCAACGCTCTGGCGGCACTGGCGTTGGGTAATGCCGTAGGGCTGCCGATGGCGGCAATGTTGCAGGTGTTGCGCAGCTTCAGTGGCCTCAGTCATCGCTGTGAGCGTGTTGCCGACCATGCGGGTATCACATTTGTAAATGACTCCAAGGGCACCAATGTGGGTGCAACGCGTGCTGCCCTGGACGGGCTTGCGGACGGTCAGCGCAAAATTGTCCTGATCGCCGGTGGCGACGGCAAGGGTGCGGATTTTTCTCCGCTAGCGGACGCGGCTGCTGCACTGCGTGGCCTGGTTACCATCGGAGTGGATGGGCCGAAAATTGCTTCGGCACTGGCCGCGCGTACTGAGCAGCAGGCAGCTTTGGATATGGACGAGGCGGTGGCCAAGGCCGCGTCTCTGGCCCAAGAAGGCGACTTTGTGTTGCTGTCTCCAGCCTGTGCCAGCTTTGATATGTACCGCAACTTTGAGGCCCGGGGTGATGCGTTTCGCCGCGCCGTCAATCTGTGGGTTGCGTCTTCCCCGGCACCGGGTGCTGGAGGTGGCGAGTGAGCAAGCTGGATCTTAAAGCTGCGGCCAACGAGCAGGCCGACGAGTTTGCCTGGGTCCTGCCATTTTGTGTGCTGGCGCTGGCCAGTATCGGCGTGGTGATGGTGGCCTCGGCATCCATCGCTTTCGCCACGGACGTGTACAACGATCCCTGGTATTTCCTGAAGCGCCATCTGGTGTTTCTTGCTGCCGGTGCCCTGGGTGCTCTGGTGGTTAGCAGAATCTCGTTGCAAACCTGGTCCAGTCTGTCGTGGACCCTGCTCATGTTTGCCTGTGGCATGTTGCTCGCAGTGCTGGTTCCCGGTATCGGGCGCGAAGTGAACGGCAGTAGCCGGTGGATCGCATTGGGGCCGATTACCGTACAGCCGGCAGAAATCGCCAAGTTCTGCTGTCTGATTTTTTTCGCCAGCTTCCTGACTCGCCGCCATGAAAAATTGCGGCACTGGACCAGCTTTATGGTGCCGATTTCTGTGCTGGGAATAGTGGCCCTGCTGTTGCTGCTGGAGCCGGATTTTGGCTCGGTAGTGGTGATCTCTGGCACGGCGCTGGCGATGGTGTTTCTCGCCGGTGCGCGTTTGCCGCACACCTTTTTACTGGTGGCCCTGGCCGCCTGTGGCTTGGGACTGATGGCACTGGTAAGCCCCTACCGGCTGCAGCGCTTGACGACTTTCCTTGATCCCTGGGGAGAGCAGTTTGCTGGTGGCTATCAGCTGACCCAGTCACTGATTGCCTTCGGGCGTGGCGAATGGTTCGGTGTCGGTCTGGGCAATAGCGTGCAAAAACTGTTTTACCTGCCGGAAGCACACACCGATTTTGTGTTTGCAATCCTCGCTGAGGAGTGGGGCATGGTCGGCGGCCTAGTCGTCATCGGGCTCTATGCCGCCTTGACCTGGTCGCTACTGCGACTGGTGCGCAAAGCCCTGGCAAAGCAGGCCTTTTTTGCAGCCCTGCTGACGTTCGGCATTGCTGTACTGCTGGCCGGACAGGCATTCGTCAATATGGGCGTAGCCTCGGGGCTGTTGCCCACCAAGGGCCTGACACTGCCATTTGTCAGTTCCGGAGGCTCCAGCCTGGTAGTGTGCTTTGCGCTGTTTGCGCTGGCATGGCGTGCACAGAAAGAAGTGAATAGTGATACAGAAGAGGCCGCGAGTGGTATCGGCAAAATTAGCCAGCTGCCTATTTTCAACCCGCTGCAGCTGGGCGACAGAAAAACCGAGGAGGCGGCATGATGACTGAATCATCAAGCGTGACCGCGCCTTTCGCCGGTAAAAAATTTCTGGTTATGGCTGGCGGCACCGGCGGACACGTATTCCCGGCGCTGGCGGTTGCCAAAGCGCTGCAGGAACAGGGGGCATCGGTAGAGTGGCTGGGTACCCAGCGTGGTATCGAATCCCAGCTGATTCCCGCTGTGAATATTCCACTGCACTGTATTCGTGTGGAAGGTGTGCGGGGTAAAGGTGTCACCACTTTGCTGAAGGCTCCTTTCCAAATCGCCAAGGCGATTTGGCAGGCGCGAAGCGTAGTAAAGGTTGTGAGTCCAGATGCGGTTCTGGGATTTGGAGGTTTCGCCACTGGCCCAGGCGGTGTTGCCGCGCGGCTTGGCGGCGTGCCGCTGATTATTCATGAACAGAATGCGGTGGCCGGCACCACCAATCGCCTGCTGGCGAAAATTGCCAGTCGCGTATTGGAGGCATTTCCCAGCGGTTTGCCGGCGGCTCTGGAGGTGGGTAATCCGGTGCGCACCGAAATTTCCGCGCTGCCCGCCCCGTCGGAGCGTGTAGGCAAGCATCAGCCACTGCGCCTGCTGGTTCTTGGCGGTAGCCTCGGTGCGGTCGCCATCAATGAGCTGGTGCCGCAGGCACTGGCGAAAATGGATGCGAGCAAGCGTCCACAGGTTATACACCAGGCTGGCCAGCGCCACCTGGATGTGGCCAAAGAAGCCTATGAAAATGCCGGCGTCGAGGCGGAGGTTGTGCCTTTTATTGCGGATATGGCGGCGGCGTACGGACAGGCAGATCTGGTGATTTGTCGTTCGGGCGCACTCACGGTATCTGAGATTGCCGCCGCGGGGCTCGGAGCCATTATGGTGCCCTTTCCGTTTGCCATCGATGACCACCAGACCAAAAACGGTGAGTGGTTGGCGCAGGCCGGGGCCGCAAAAGTCATCCAGCAGGACGCGCTGGATCCAGACCAATTGGCCGCAATGCTGGAATCACTGTTTGCCGACCCGGATAAATTACTGGCAATGGCAGAAGCCGCGCGTCGCGTAGCCAAGCCGGATGCAACCGATCGCGTGTTGGCCGTATGTCGCGAAGAGATGGGGTGTTGATATGTCTCGCGAGACAAAACTGAATGCCAGTGCAGGAACAGCTATGAGTAACAAAGGCGAAAGCCACTACCAGGTACCGGCCATGCGCCGCATCCGCCGCATTCACTTTATTGGCGTGGGCGGAGCCGGCATGAGCGGTATCGCAGAGGTGCTGCAGAACCAGGGCTACGAAGTGTCCGGTTCAGATCTGCGCGAAAGCAAGGTCACCGAGCGCCTGCGCAGCCTGGGTATCAAAGTGCAGATTGGACACAGCGCCGAGAATGTCAGCGATGTGGATGTCGTAGTGAATTCCTCGGCCATCTACGGAGATAACCCGGAGCTGATTGCCGCGCGGGACAACCGTATCCCGGTGGTGCGCCGCGCGGAAATGCTGGGCGAGTTGATGCGCTATCGCTACGGTATTGCGGTAGCCGGAACACACGGCAAGACCACCACCACGAGCCTGATTGCCTCTATTTTTGCCGCCGATGGCACAGACCCGACGTTTGTGATCGGGGGGCTGGTAAACAGCGCCGGTGCAAATGCCGCCTTGGGTGAAAGCCGCTATCTGGTCGCGGAAGCCGATGAAAGTGATGCGTCTTTCCTGCATCTGCAGCCGATGGTCACCGTGGTCACCAATATCGATGCCGACCATATGGAAACCTACGGTGGCGACTTCGAAAAGGTTAAACAGATCTTTATCGATTTTATCCACAACCTGCCATTTTACGGGCTGGCGGTAGTGTGCGGTGACGACGCCAATGTGCAGTCTGTCATTCCGAAAATGGCGCGGCCAGTGGCCACTTATGGTTTCGCGGAAGATAACGATTTTCGTATCAGCGACGTACGCCAGGAGCCGCTGCGTAGTTTCTTTACCGTGCATCGCCCGGACGGTAGTGCGCTGGATGTGTGTGTCAATATCCCGGGCATTCACAATGTGCTGAATGCAACGGCGGCCATTGCAGTGGCGTCGGAAGAGGGCGTTAGTGATGAAGCCATTCGTGAAGGCCTGAAAGGATTTCAGGGGGTGGGACGTCGCTTCCAGATTTATGGGGAGTACCCGGTCAGCGATGATGCGGCTGCGGAAAAAGTCATGCTGGTGGACGATTACGGCCACCACCCACGCGAAGTGGCCGCGACCATCAAAACGGTTCGTGATGGTTGGCCAGAGCGCCGTCTGGTGATGGTCTATCAGCCGCATCGCTACACCCGTACCCGGGATTTGTTTGAAGATTTCGTGCAGGTGCTTTCACAGGTCGACAAACTGGTTCTTCTGGATGTATATAGCGCGGGCGAAGCTGTAATTCCCGGCGCCGATGGCCGTACCCTGGCGCGTAGTATTCGCAACCGGGGCCAGGTTGATCCGATTTTTGTGGAAAAGGTGGATCAGGTTCCACCCATCCTGGCGGATCTACTGGAGCCCGGCGACATTGTCCTCACGCAGGGCGCCGGTAATGTCGGTGGCTTGGCCCAACAGTTGTCGGAGTGGCGCCTGGGGGATAAGCCCTCCGGCGGCAAATGAGCGGAATAGAAGCTGACCGTGGCCAGTGAAAAAAAAGTAAGGCAAAGGCCGAAGGAAAAGAAAGCAGCGAGCGGAAGGAAGGGGAAGCAACCCCTTCGGGGCGCACGGGCACTACCAGGCCCTGATGAAGCATCTGCGCCAGGTCCGGTAAAACTTTTTTTCCTGGTGGCATTTCTGCTGCTGGTTGCACTGGGGCTTGGATACAGTGCCCGCTGGCTCTGGCATCAGGCGCCGGCGGTTGAGCTGAGTCGGGTAGATGCGCTGGAAAATGTGCGGGTAAAAGCGCCGTTTCGAGCGGTCACTGAAAAAGAAGTGGAAGATATCCTGTTGCCGCATTTGCGCCACGGATTCTTTTCACTGGATATTGACGAGATGCGCGCGGCATTGCTGAGCAACCCCTGGATTGTAGGGGCGTCGGTGAGTCGTCGCTGGCCCAACGGCGTTGAAGTCGAAGTGCAAGAGGCGGAGCCGCTGGCCATCTGGGGTAGCGATCAACTGTTGATCGCCAGTGGCGAACTATTGCCGCGGCCGGAAAATTTGAAGGATCTGCGACTGCCAGAACTGGCAGGAGACGCAGAGCTGGTAGAGCGGATCATGGCCCAGTACCAGGCACTGGCCGGATTGCTTACCACCAAGGATATGGAAGTGCGTCGCCTGTCGTTTGACGACCTGGCAGGTTGGCAGCTGGAACTGGTGAGCGGTATCCGCTTGCATTTGGGACACGATGAACTCCTGGAAAGAGTTGACCGTTTCCTCAGTTTGACCCGCGGCGTACTGGCGCCGCATCTGCAGAAAGTTGCGGGGGTGGATACCCGCTATAACAACGCAGTTGCGGTGCAATGGAAACCGAAAGAAAAGACAGAAAACTGACAACAAAATAGGCAGATAAAAAGGTGGGCTTTCCCCTGATCCGACATGCTACATGTGGGTCGGAGCGACTGCCCAGCGAGGTTGAAAATCAAATGACACAATCAACGGATCCACGCATGGTCGTCGGCCTGGATATAGGTACATCCAAGGTGGTGGCGATTGTCGGTGAGGTTTCCGGAGACGGCGAGCTGAATATCGTCGGCATCGGCTCTCATCGCTCCACCGGTATGAAGCGGGGCGTGGTGGTGAATATTGAATCCACGGTGCAGTCCATCCAGCGCGCGGTCGAAGAGGCTGAGCTGATGGCCGGCTGTGAGATTCACTCTGTCTATGCGGGCATTGCCGGCAGTCATATTCGCAGTTTGAACAGCCACGGTATCGTGGCGATCAAGGATCGTGAGGTGACTCAGCAGGATCTGGATCGGGTGATCGATGCCGCGCGTGCGGTAGCGATTCCCGCGGACCAGAAAATTCTGCATACCCTGCCACAGGAATACCTGATCGATAGCCAGGAAGGGGTAAAAGAACCTCTGGGAATGTCCGGCGTACGCCTCGAGGCCAAGGTGCATCTGGTGAGTGGTGCCGTCAATGCGGCACAGAATATCGAAAAATGTATTCGCCGCTGTGGTCTGGAAGTGGAAGACATCATCCTCGAACAGCTGGCTTCCAGTTACGCGGTGTTGACCGACGATGAAAAAGAGCTGGGCGTGTGCATGGTGGATATCGGTGGTGGTACCACCGATATCGCGGTATTTACCGGTGGCTCCATTCGCCACACCGGGGTTATCCCCATTGCTGGCGATCAGGTGACCAACGATATCGCCATGGCGCTGCGCACACCGACGCCGCACGCGGAAGAGCTGAAAATCAAATACGCCTGCGCCCTGGCCAAACTGGCGCGGGAAGGGGAAACCATCAAGGTGCCGAGTGTGGGTGACCGCGCACCGCGCGATCTGTCTCGTCAGGCGCTGGCGGAAGTGGTGGAACCCCGTTACGACGAACTCTTCACCCTGGTGCAGGCGGAATTGCGCCGCAGTGGCTTCGAAGACCTGTGTGCAGCGGGCATTGTGCTGACCGGTGGCTCCTCGAAGATGGAGGGCGCGGTAGAGCTGGCGGAAGAAATTTTCCACATGCCAGTGCGTCTCGCGGTACCCCAGGGGATTGCAGGCCTTACGGATATCGTCAGCAACCCGATTTACTCCACGGGTGTTGGCCTATTGATGTATGCACTGAAGTCGCAGGAAAACAAAGGCAGCCGCCCGATTGTCCAGCGCAACGATAATCAGTGGTGGGACAAGGTGAAGCACTGGTTCAGAGGCAATCTCTGATTCAGAAAATAATTACCAGGATCGATAATTAAATTTAGACATGAGCAAAAAAGGGGAACAGCAATGTTCGAACTCGTAGACAGCGTACAGGATAAGCCTGTAATCAAAGTGATCGGTGTCGGTGGCGGTGGTGGTAATGCCGTCAAGCACATGATTGCCAGCGAAGTGGATGGTGTTGATTTCATCTGCGCCAATACCGATGCACAGGCGCTGAAAGATGTGGAAGCGCAGACCATTCTGCAATTGGGCAATACCATTACCCGCGGTCTGGGTGCCGGTGCCAACCCCGATGTAGGTCGCCAGTCTGCGCTGGAAGATCGCGAGCGTATCGCCGAAGTGCTGACCGGTGCCGATATGGTGTTTATCACCGCTGGCATGGGTGGCGGTACCGGTACCGGTGGTGCCCCCATCGTAGCGGAAATTGCCAAAGACCTGGGTATCCTGACTGTCGCGGTAGTGACTCGCCCGTTCATGATCGAAGGTCGCAAGCGCGCGACCGTTGCGGAAGAGGGCATCCTTGAGCTGCGTGACAAGGTCGACTCCCTGATCACCATCCCCAACGATCGCCTGCTGGAAGTGCTCGGCAACAAAATCACCATGAAGGCCGCCTACAAGGAGGCCGACAATGTGCTGCTGGGTGCGGTACAGGGTATCGCCGATCTGATGATCCGCCCGGGCATCATGAACGTGGACTTTGCGGATGTACGCACTGTCATGTCTGAAATGGGCATGGCGATGATGGGCTCCGGTTCCGCCGTTGGCGAAAATCGTGCCCGCGAAGCGGCAGAGAAGGCGGTGCGCAGCCCGCTGCTGGATAACGTTAACCTGCAGGGTGCCCGCGGTATCCTGGTGAACATCATCACCGGTAGCGAAGAAGGCGGCTGTCAGGAGCTGACCTTGGGTGAATACTCCGAGGTTGGCCAGATTGTTCAGGAGATCGCTTCCGACGACGCCACCGTGGTTATCGGTACCGCAGTGGACGACAAGCTGGGTGACGAGATGCGAGTCACTGTAGTTGCCGCCGGTCTCGGTGAGGCCACCGCGCAGGTTGCCCGCCCCACAAAGGTTGTGGATAACACCCGCCGCCCGGAGACCCGTGAGACCGTGCGCCCGACTGCGCAGACGGAGAGTGTCCGCGAACCCAAGGAAGCCCGCGGTCGAGTGGAAAGCGAGCGCCCCGCGCGCGCAATGCCGCCGCTCGGTTCTGATCAGGATATGGAATACCTGGATATTCCAGCCTTCCTGCGCCGCCAGGCCGACTGAGTCCCGTCCGGCCCCGGGTTTTTTATTCCGGAGTAGTGGCGGAATCTGCTCATGTCCTCGCCCGGTGAAATTCCGGGCTTTCGCCCGCTCCGGCTGTGACGCCGGTGCCGGTTCTGGGGTGCTCCCGAAATGGAGTTGCCCCGGGACCAGAGGGTCTAAATGCGCAAGCCTTTAGATGACGTTAAGCAGGGAAGAAACAGTGCAGTACACCGCAGGATGCCGGTGTTATTCAGGGAGAATTCAGTAACCCGCAATAGAATATCGGGTGACTGTCAGGTTTCCGGACCTTGGTTAACACTTGTTAACTGTCTGTTACCTGGCAAGGGCGTACAATTAATGGCGATCCTGTGCGCTGGTTTGGCGTTGTAGTCTTCTCGCTGGGCTATGCTTACTCAAGTCAGGATGGAAATGACATGCCGCAATTACAGAAATGACCAGACGGGTTTCTGTAGTTTTGGCGTATATTTTCTGATACTATCGCCGGCTCGCTGCGGTTCGTGCGCAGCTCACCGATTGGGAACCTAGATATAGATGATCAAACAGCGCACTCTCAAAAACGCTATTCGAGCCACTGGTGTTGGCCTGCATACCGGCAAAAAGGTCGTTCTGACCCTGAAACCGGCGCCGGTGAACAGTGGTATCGTATTCCGTCGGGTCGACCTGGATCCGGTGGTTGAGATTGAAGCGCGTGCTGAAAACGTGGGCGACACCCTGCTTTCCACCACCCTGGTGAAAGGTGACGTGCGTATTGCCACCGTAGAGCACCTGCTTTCCGCCATGGCTGGTCTGGGGATCGACAATGCGATTGTCGAACTGTCCGCCCAGGAAGTGCCGATCATGGACGGTAGCGCGGGTCCTTTCGTATTTCTGATTCAGTCCGCCGGAATTCAGGAGCAGGCCGCTCCGAAGAAATTCCTGCGGATCAAGAAGCCAGTAACCGTGGAAGAGGGCGACAAAGTAGCCAGCTTCCTGCCGTTCAATGGCTTCAAGGTGTCCTTCACCATCGATTTTGACCACCCGGTATTCCAGGGGCGCAACCTGAGCTCCTCGGTAGACTTCTCCAGCACCTCCTTCGTAAAAGAAGTGAGCCGCGCGCGTACCTTCGGTTTCATGCATGAAATCGAATACCTGCGCTCCAAGGGTCTGGTGCAAGGTGGCAGCGTGGATAACGCCATCGTTATCGACCAGTACCGCATCCTTAATGAGGGCGGTCTGCGCTACGAGGATGAGTTCGTCAAGCACAAGATCCTCGACGCCATCGGCGACCTGTACCTGCTGGGTACCAGTGTGATTGGTGAGTTCAAGGCCTTCAAATCCGGCCATGCACTGAACAACAAATCCCTGCGCACCCTGATGGCACAGGAAGATGCATGGGAAATGGTCACCTTTGAGGGTGAGCAGGAAGAAGCGCCCATCTCTTACGTCAAGCCAATCCTGGCAGTGTAAGAGGCGCCTCTCGCAAAGCCGGCACAGAAATTGCCGGCTTTTTTACGCGCGCTGCCTTTTGGCCGCAAGTTTTGGTCTTTAGCGTGCGTTTGTGATCTTTTTTTGCCGTCAGACGATGTTACATTGGCGGCAGCTGGCCATGGAGATGGCCTGGGACAAGCAG
The DNA here is from genome assembly GCF_009903625.1 of Microbulbifer sp. ALW1. Taxonomy (NCBI): domain Bacteria; kingdom Pseudomonadati; phylum Pseudomonadota; class Gammaproteobacteria; order Cellvibrionales; family Microbulbiferaceae; genus Microbulbifer; species Microbulbifer sp. ALW1. The sequence continues at coordinate 1,968,963 of NZ_CP047569.1, forward strand.
GAAGCGACAGTCCCGTTACCACTCGGCAGAGTTTGCCGATGGGTGAAAACCAACTAAAACAACAAACTGTCGCAAGTCTCGCACGCCTGTTATGAAAATAATCCTGGTCAATGAGCGCGGAGGTGTCTCCCGCAGCTTCAATTTTGGTGGACTGAGCAAAGCCCTGCTCGGCCTCTGCCTGTTGGGCTTGCCTGTTGGTGCGCTGTGGTTGGGGGCTAACCTACCAGCGACAGAATCCGACGTCTTTGATTCGCGGGCGGTAAAAGCCTGGAACAAAGCCCTGCGCAAGCAGCAGGAGCAGATCAATGAGGCCGATCAGCAGGCCCGTGAGCAGCTGACCGCCCTGACCGTAAAGCTGGCCGAAATGCAGGCCAGGCTGACCCGTCTCGATGCCCTTGGTGAGCGCCTCACCACCATCGCCAAGCTCGATGAAGGCGAATTTCAATTTGGCAACGTGCCCGCCGTAGGTGGCCCGGAAGACCCGGGTATCGCCGGCGCCAGCGAACTGCCCTACCAGCCACCGGAATTTCTTGAAGTCATCGGCGACCTGTCGGATCAGATCGAAGACCGCCAGATGCAGCTCTCTACGCTTGATGACCTGATGGCGCGTCGCCAGCTGCAGGATGAACAGTTTATCGCCGGCCGCCCCATTACCCGCGGTTGGATGTCTTCCCGCTATGGCTACCGTACCGACCCCTTCAGCGGTCGCCGTTCCTGGCACAAAGGTGTGGATTTCGCCGGCAAGAATGGCTCGGACGTGGTATCGGTAGCCGCCGGTGTCGTGACCTGGGCTGAAGACCGCAATGGTTATGGCCAGCTGGTGGAAATCAACCACGGCAATGGCTACACCACACGTTACGGCCACAACAGTGAGCTCAAGGTCAAACTTGGGGAGATTGTGAAGAAAGGCCAGGTCATCGCCCTGATGGGCTCCAGTGGCCGCTCTACCGGCCCTCACGTGCACTTCGAGGTGTACAAGAATAACCGCCCCGTAGACCCCGCCAGCTATATCCGCCGCACCGGCAGATAACAACTATCCTCTATCATTGCGCGGCAGGAGACTTGTAATCCTGTAGTGGCGCCCGCAACTTCTTATACGGTTGCGGCGTCTGGCGCCTTCCTGTTTACTTGCACCTTTTCCGCGCAGAGGCCCCGAGGCCCGGGCCCGCGGGCACACTCAGCATTTAATGTGGTTTCTGAATAATGATTGGCAAACTGATAAAGACGGTCTTCGGCTCAAAAAATGACCGCGAACTCAAGCGCATGCGCAAAACGGTCACAAAGATCAATGCGCTGGAAGAAGAATACAAGGCACTGGACGATGCCGCGCTGAAAGCCAAAACGGAAGAGTTCAAGCAGCGCCTTGAGAGCGGTGAAACTCTGGATCAGATACTGCCGGAAGCCTTTGCCGCGGTGCGCGAGGCCGGTGCCCGCACCATGGGGATGCGCCACTTCGACGTACAGATGATCGGTGGCATGACCCTGCACGAGGGTCGCATTGCCGAAATGCGTACCGGTGAGGGTAAAACCCTGGTGGCCACGCTGCCTGCTTACCTGAACGCACTGGAAGGCAAGGGCGTACATATTGTGACGGTCAACGATTACCTGGCCAGCCGCGATGCCAACTGGATGCGTCCAGTCTACGAATTCCTGGGCCTGACGGTCGGCGTTGTCGTGTCCCAACAGCACCCTGCCGACAAGCAGGCGGCCTATCAGGCGGACATTACTTACGGTACCAACAACGAGTTCGGATTCGACTACCTGCGCGACAATATGGTTCTGCGCAAGGAAGACCGCGTTCAGCGCCCGCAGAACTTCGCCATCGTGGATGAGGTGGACTCCATCCTGATCGACGAAGCGCGTACCCCGTTGATCATTTCCGGTGCGGCGGAAGACTCCTCGCAGCTGTATATGGCGATGAACAAGCTGGTGCCCCAGTTGGAGCGCGGCGAAGAGGGCGGCGAAGGTCACTACACCGTCGACGAAAAGACCCGTCAGGTGGAAATGAGCGAAGACGGCCACCAGCTGATCGAAGACCTGCTGACCCGCAGCGGCCTGCTGAAAGAAGACGAATCCCTGTACGCCCCGGGTAACCTGGGCCTGCTGCACCACGTTAACGCTGCGCTGCGCGCCCATGTGCTGTTCCACAAAGACGTGGATTACATTGTGCAGAATGGCCAGGTGGTGCTGATTGACGAGCATACCGGCCGTACCATGCCCGGTCGTCGCCTTTCCGAAGGCTTGCACCAGGCCCTGGAAGCAAAAGAAAATGTGCAGATCCAGAGCGAGAGCCAGACCCTCGCCTCCACCACTTTCCAGAACCTGTTCCGCTTCTACCCCAAACTCGCGGGTATGACCGGTACCGCGGATACCGAAGCTTTTGAGTTCCGCCAGATTTACGGTCTCGATGTAGTGGTCATTCCCACCAACCGCGAAAAGCAGCGGGAAGACCTCAACGACCTGGTGTACCTGACCAAGGAAGAGAAGCTCGAAGCCATCATCGAAGACATCAAGTACTGTCGCGACAAGAAGGCGCCCATCCTTGTGGGTACCGCCTCCATCGAAACGTCTGAAGAGATGTCGCGCCTGTTGCAGAAGGCCAAGATCGACCACCAGGTGCTGAACGCCAAGTTCCACGAGAAGGAAGCCCAGATCATCGCCCAGGCCGGTCGCCCCGGCACCGTCACCATCGCCACCAATATGGCGGGCCGCGGTACCGATATCGTGCTCGGCGGTAACTGGGAAGCCGAAGTGGAAGAGCTGGCGACGCGCGAAGGCCGTGAAGCGACTGCGGAAGAAATCGACAAGATCAAGGCGGAGTGGAAAGCCCGCCACGAGACGGTGATTGAGGCCGGCGGCCTGCATATCATCGGTACCGAGCGCCACGAATCCCGCCGTATCGACAACCAGCTGCGCGGTCGTGCCGGCCGGCAGGGTGACCCGGGTGTAACCCGCTTCTACCTGTCCCTGGAAGACAACCTGATGCGCATCTTTGCCTCCGACCGGGTGAAGAACTTTATGCAGATGCTGGGCATGGAGCGCGGTGAGGCCATCGAGCACCGCATGGTTTCCAATGCCATTGAAAAAGCCCAGCGCCGTGTGGAAGGCCGCAACTTCGATATCCGCAAACAGTTGCTGGAATACGATGACGTGGCCAACGACCAGCGGCAGGTGATTTACTCCCAGCGTAACGAATTGCTGGAAGCGGAAACCATCAGCGATACCATCAGCGCTATTCGCGAGGATGTGGTGTACGAACTGATTTCCAGCCACGTGCCGCCGCAGAGCGTTGAAGAACAGTGGGATATTCCGGGCCTGGAGCAGCAGCTGGCCGCCGAACTGGGTTTGCAGTTGCCGGTTCAGCAGTGGCTGGACGAAGACCGCACCCTGCACGAGGAAAGCCTGCGCCAGAAAATTGCCGAAGAGTGCCAGCAGGCGTACCAGCAGAAGCTGGCACGAATTGCCGAGAGTACCGGCGATGCCAACCTGATGCCTACGATCGAGCGCCAGGTGATGTTGCAGGTGCTGGACCAGCTGTGGAAGGAGCACCTTTCCAGCATGGACCACCTGCGTGCGGGCATCGGTTTGCGCGCCTACGCCAACAAGAACCCGAAACAGGAGTTCAAGCGCGAATCTTTCCACCTGTTCCAGAGCCTGCTGGATAACCTGAAACACGAAGTCATCCGCGTGCTGGCCCATGTCGAACCCATGACCCGTGAGCAGATGGAAGAAATGGAGCAGCGTCGCCTGGAGGCCCAGCGTCGCCAGCAACTGGAGCTGCAACATGCGCAGGCGTCTGCAATGCCGGAGGCCGAGATGGCCGGTGACGCACAGGCTGAGCCCGCGCGCCGCGGCCCCCGTGTCGGCCGCAATGATCCCTGTCCCTGCGGCTCCGGCAAGAAGTACAAGCAGTGCCACGGCAAGCTGACTTCTTCTACCACCTCCTGATATTCGGCCGTTGCTGAAATAAGATAAAAGGCCCGCAGTACTCCTGCGGGCCTTTTTGTTTATGGCTTCCCGTTTATATAATTCCCGCCTGATCTTTCAACTCACAAGGCCAAAAACAATGGCGCAATCCCTTCCCCAGATTCCCGGAGTCCGTCTCTCCGCCGTCCCCGCTCAGATCAAAAACTGGCAGCGCAACGACCTGCTGCTGATCGAAATTGCCGAGGGTGCCAGCGTCTCTGCGACCTTCACCCAGAACGCCTTCTGTGCGGCCCCGGTGCTGGTGGCCAAAGAGCATATCCGCCAGGGGAATATTCGCGCGTTGCTGATCAATGCCGGTAATGCCAACGCTGCAACCGGCGAACGGGGTCTCAGGGATGCAAACCAGTGTTGCGCCGGTGTGGCAGCTGCGTTGGGCGTCGCGGCGGAACAGGTGCTGCCCTTCAGCACCGGTGTTATCGGTGAGCACCTGCCGGTAGAGAAAATCCTCAACGGTATCCCCAAGGCGGTCGAAAGCCTGCAGGTTGATGGCTGGGATGCTGCCTCCAAAGCCATCATGACCACCGATACACGCCCCAAAACCGCCAGCCGCACCTTGGCGATTGACGGCGAAACTATTTCCGTTGTCGGTATCGCCAAAGGTGCGGGTATGATCCAGCCCAATATGGCGACCATGCTGGCCTATGTGGCAACCGATGCGGCTATTCCCCAGCCGATGCTGGATGCGCTGGTGAAAGAGGCCGTGGGAGCCTCCTTCAACCGCATCAGTGTGGACGGCGATACCTCCACCAATGATGCCTGCGTACTGATTGCCAGTGGCGCCAGTGGAATACCCATCGACGATACCAGTAGCGATGCCTATGCCGAGTTAAAGGCGGCCATCACTGAGGTGCATATCGAACTCGCCCAGGCGATCGTGAAAGATGGTGAAGGGGCGACCAAATTTGTCACTGTTCAGGTCAACAATGCCGCCAGTTCCCGAGAGGCCCTGCGGGTGGCTTTTGAGATCGGCGAATCGCCGTTGGTGAAAACCGCACTCTACGCTTCAGACCCCAACTGGGGGCGTTTGGTCATGGCGATTGGCAATGCGGGAATGGAAAACCTCGATACCGGCAAGATCAGTGTGTTTCTGGACGATGTACAAATCGTGGACGCCGGTGGCCGCGCGGAGGCTTATACCGAAGAGGCGGGACAGAAGATCTTTCAGCAGCCGGCGTTTACCATCACTGTCGATTTGCAGCGGGGGGAGTGTTCCGAGCATATCTGGACCTGCGATTTTTCTCACGAGTATGTGACCATCAATGCCGAGTACCGCACCTGATGGGGGAGTCGATGGTCAAACATATTCACGTCGCGGTTGGGGTTATTCTCGGTCCCGATGGACGTATTCTGCTGGCCAAGCGCCCGGACCATTTGCATATGGGAGGGCGTTGGGAGTTTCCCGGTGGCAAGGTTGAAGATGGCGAGTCGATTCAGCAAGCAATGACGAGAGAGTTGCGTGAGGAGCTGGATATTGGCGTGCTGGCGATGGAGAAACTCATCGAGGTGCGCCATGACTACGGTGAAAAGCAGGTGTTTCTCGATACTTGGTGTGTGATGGAATTTTCCGGTGAAGCGCGCGGAGTCGAGGGGCAGACATTGGCCTGGGTTAACGCTTCTGAACTCACCGACTATGAATTTCCGGATGCGAATCAGTCGATCGTTATCGCGGTGCAACGATGGCTCGGAAAGTCCTGCACTTTGTAGGTGTTTAAGCTGGTTCGGTGGCGGCAAAGCACTGGGTGCGGGTTTTCAGGACCGCTGTGAATACGTCCCTGTACGCTTCGTCGGCAACATCCCTGTTACCGACGATCCTGAAAACCCGCACCCAGCACTTTACCTTCACGTCAAAGTATCCACTTCGTAGTCATTACGAAGCCGCTAGTCACTGTCTGAACAGAGCTCAGGAATTGAATTTAAGGTGGAGTGCCGGGGATTCGTTTTCAAAAGCGTCGGCGACATGGACGTCGCCGACGCAGCGTACAGGGATGTATTCACAGCGGTTTTGAAAACGAATACCCGGCGCTCTGCCGCCACCCCTCTCACTAAGCGGATCCACGGAAGTCACGGACTGATAAAAATCCCGCGCTTGTAAAGAAATCTCAGCACCAGCCACTGCAGCAAAATTACCCCGATAGCAATTACCAGAGCACCGGCCGGCTCGGAAAGGGCAGCCGCAATCCCGCCAAACATACTCTTGCTGCTGTACTGCCAGTTCACCAGACTGGTACCGAGATACACCAGAATGGCATTGCAGCCGATCACTGAAAAGAAATAGGTGAAGGTCTTCCAGTGCCACATATCCACCACCAGATAAAAAATACCCAGTAACAGCAGGCAGCAGCCACAGGTAATCAGGACAAAAGAGCTGGTCCACAGTTCCTTGTTGACCGGGTAAACCCAGTGCCACAGAAAACCCGCAAGCAGACAAACCGCCGCACCGACAAACAGGCCTTTCAGAATCGCCGTGTGGTTACCGGCGTACTTTGCCAGCCAGTGACCGGCAAAAACACCAAACAGTGCATTGACGATAGCGGGAATGGTGGAAAGTACACCTTCTGGATCGTAAGCGCGGTTCTGGTATGTGATACCCGGCAGGAAGTGTTGATCCGCCCACGCATTCACGGAACCGTCCGGAGTCAGTGAGCCCGCGGTCACCTGTAATAGCCAGTATCCCAGCAAGATCGCAGCGGTAATGAGGTACTGGGTGCGTAAACCGAAGTGCCATACGATCATCGCAGCGAAAAACCAGGCAAAACCGATACGGGCAAGCACGCTGGCGTAGCGGATTTCACCCAGGTCTGCGGGGATTCCCGTGCCCCAGCCATGGTTGTAAAGAATGCCCAGCAGTATCAGCAGAAATAACCGTTTGACCGCCTTGCGATAAACCGGTGTCCGCTGGCTTGCAGGCAGCCCGCGCAGGGACTTGTTGGCGAGGCCGAGGGTAACTCCGGACAGGAAGATAAACAGCGGAAAAATCAGATCGTAAAAACTGAACCCGTGCCATTGAGTGTGTTGCATCTGCCCGTGCCCGAAGTGGAAAATCGACCAGCCGGTGAGGGCAAACAGGGGCAGGAAGAGGGCTTCGCCGCCGATAATCCAGAACATATCGAATCCGCGCAGGGCGTCCACGGAGGCGAGTCGCTGTTTTTTGTTGACCATAATAACTACTTCAATATTCAGTCACTGGCCGCGGAGTGTGGTTGCGCCACCCCGCAGCGGAATGATGTGGAATTTCTGGGCTTATCCGGGCTTAAAGGCCGCAAGGGGATTCGAGCTTTGGCTCCCAATCCGGCACGGTATCGGTAAATGCTACTTGATCCGCGCGCAGGGCGTCGACTGCATTGGTGACCTCTTCGGTACTCAGGATCTGGCTCGCACTGTGGTAAACCCAGTCGATATCCTGTTGATAAACGCGGTTTTCCGTAGAGTCGACCAGACCTTCGGCGGTGAACCAGAGGTTGAAGTTGATCGACATCGGTTCTTCCGGGAAAACCCGTTCACTGTGTTCCGCAAACTGTTCGCCGTCGACAAAATAGCGGAGTTTGCCTTCCCCTGCCTGGAGCACGAGGGTATGCCAGCCGGCAAAGCTACCGGGGCGGGTAGAGGATTCATTGTCTTGCACAAAGGGATCCAGCTTGAAGGTTTCCCAGCTGGTGGCAAAAAGTGCATTGTCAGGCTCACCCCAGCCGCCATTCGCCAGGTATTCGAAATCCATTTCACTGTAGTCCGGATCCATATCGGCTTTCAGCGGACTGATGGTATAGAAGGTCTCGATGATCTGGTCGCCATCGGGACCGGAGGTGGGCTCGTCACGGAAGAAAACCCGCGCGGCATAGGTGCCGGAGAGGTATTTTCGCTGGTGGCAGAACTGGGTGTGCTGGGTATTCTCACCGCTGCCGTCGGTAGACGACGTCATTCGCAACAGAGTGTTACCCGGCGCTTCACTGTCCTGCAGGAAGCTGATGCCGTCACCAGACCAGCGTGCACCGGCAATACCCGGGTGACCGGTTTCGGTGCGCGCTTTCCACTGGTTTTCTGCCATTTCGCTCAGGGACTGGTAAGAAAAATCATCAAAAAATATCTTGCTATCCGCTGTTGAGCTGGTGATTTCGGCAGCGGGGTCTTGAGGCTTGTCTTTTTGCTCCGGTGCCGGCTCCTGGGAGCAGGCGCTGAGCAATACGGCCCCGAAGGCCGCGGCGAAGATGCCATGGGTTGGGGAAAAATAGTTCATGGAGATTTCCTTGTGGATTGAATCCAACGCAATTAAAAACCTGAAACCAGAAAACGAAAAAAGCCCCAACCGGAGTCGGGGCGAAATAGGAACATTGCCTGTACAGGTGTTTTCCTATAAGTCACAACGCAGAGAGAGAAACTTCTAGATCAATGTTATCCATCCTGTGAGAGTTGGCCGACGCTGCGCCGCCGGCTGATGAATTTCCTTGATTCGATTAATTAAAGTGAGCAGACAAACGACCAGCTGCCATCCGCGGTTCCGGGAACGGACTGGGTCCACCAGTTGGCTTTGAAAACACTGCCGTCGTGGATGATCTGATCGCCGCTGGCGGCGTGGTTACTGCGCGGCCATTCCGGATAGGTCACCAGACCGCTGGTGCTGACGCCGGCATCGGCACAGGTTTCACCGCCGCCACCCGAGGAACTGCCACCTGAAGAGGAGCTACCGCCAGAGGAGCTGCCACCGCCGCTGCTGAGTTCCGCTACCGGCAGATCCGGGTACTCGAATGCCAACGCGTAAGTAGTGCCGTTGACGGTGGCGGTATAGGCCTGCGGGCCGGAAACCGGGAGGTAGTAGTTCAGGGTCATATCCCAGGATTCACCATCGGCCAGGTCCTGCCAGCTCGGGAGGCTGAAGCGCACGCGGTGGAATTCATTTTCCAGACCGCCCGCGTTACCGCCGCCGGCGTTGGCGCCGTCCTCAATCACTTCCAGACCGGCACCACTCTGGTCGGTGATGATGTTGGAAGTGGAAGTGGGCATATCGAACTCGAACACCGTACCGCCGGGCAGAACACCACCGGTGTTGTTGGTGATGTACAGCTTCGGATTCAGCGGGTAGTTCTGGTCACCGAGTTTGAACCCGGTGATCTCGATACCGATATCCAGTGCTTCGTCCGGTACTACGCGATCGGTGCGCAGGTGGCGGTAGTCGCTGGCATTGGCGAACTTGTCGTAGGCGAGGGTGGTGAGGGTGTCACCCATGTAGTACTCACCTTTCGCTGTGTCGAAGTCATAGTCACCGGCCAGTTCCCAGAACATGATGCCGCCCACGCCCTGGTCGATGACGTACTGCACCTTGGCGTCCATGGACTCTTCATCTTCGGTGGAGATGAATACGTTCTTCTGGGCGTTCCACAGCCACGGCGCTTCGGACACGCTGTCGTAGTTGCGTACATAGGTGCCTGTCAGCGCGTCATCCGGGTTGTTGGCCGGGTCCAGGCCGTAGTCGGTGACGTAGCTGCCGAGGATGCCATTTTCCAAGTTCTTGGCGTGCCACATGGGGTTGGAGCCGGCGCCCATTTCATTGCCGCCTTCGTCCAGATCGTGCCACATGTTGTCGATACCGATGGCGCCGTGACCACAATCGGACGCACCGCCGGTACCTTCAGGGCACTCGGACTGTGCCGGCAGTGCTGCAGAGCCGCCGAGGCCGTTGTTGCCGCCGGAAACGCCCTGCCAGCCGCGGGTGTAGTAGGGGATACCCACGTTGATACGGCCTGCGGGCATGGAGCCGCGGAAGTACTTCACTGCCCAGTCGATATTCAGGTAGCCGATGCCACCGTACTGGGAAGTGCTGTACACGCTGGCGGCGGCCAGTTCCGGGTCGTTGCCGTTGTCGAACAGCGCGGAGTTGTGGCCAACGTATTCATTCCACGCCCCGTGCAGGTCGTAGGTCATGATGTTGACGTAATCCAGGTACTGGGTGATCTGCATGGTTTCCATGCCGCGCAGCAGGTAACCGGAAGAGGGCGAGGCGATGGTCAGCATGTAGTGGGTGCCGTCCTGCTGGCCCGCTTCATCCAGCTTCTCGCGCAGTACGCGCATCAGCTCGACGTAGGACGCCATCAGCGAACCGCGCAGGGGGTTGGATACACCGAAGTCCAGCGGGTTACCCGCATCATTCATGGTGGTGGGGTATTCGTAGTCGATATCCACACCGTCGAAGCCGTACTCGCGGATGAAATCCACGGAGGAGTTGGCGAAGGCTTCGATGCCCTGGTGGTTGATACTGCCGTCGGCGTTGGTGGTCATGGTGTAGAAACCACCGTCGGCCACACGGTCGCCGTTCTCATTGAAGTGGCCACCGGTTTCGGCCCAGCCACCCACGGATACGAGGGTTTTCACTTCCGGGTGCTGTTCCTTGAATTTGGACAGCTGGTTGAAGTGGCCCTTGTAGGGGTAGTCCGGATCGGTTTCCGCGCCGGCGATGCCGGGCCATTCCATACCGGTGGCGGGGTTACCCGGATCACTGGTGTTGCCGACAGATACGGAGTAATCGCTGCCCACGTGGGCGAAGGCGTAGTTGATGTGGGTGATCTTGCCCCAGGGAATATCTTTCACCAGGTAGCTGGGCTGGCCGTTGGCGCCGTTACGCCAGCTGGTGAAGTAACCGATGATACGGCGCGGGTGGTCTGCGCCCATGTCTTCACGACCTTCTGCGTCGTAGATGTCACAGTAGTTGGGGGCCGTGCCTGGGGTGGTGTAAAGCCCGTCCGGGCGGCAGGGGTAGTCGCCGGTGACGACTTGCTCGTCCTCTACGGAAATGATCGCTTCGGCAGAGCCTTCGAGATCGTCGTTGTCGGTCGCAACTGCAGAAATGGTGTGGTTGCCGACGGTAGCAGCGGTCCACTCTGTGCTGTAGGGCGCGCTGGTGTCGGTAGCTATCAGGCTGCCGTCTACGTAGAAGGCGACCTGGCTGACGGTGCCATCGCTGTCGGAGGCGTTGGCGGTGATAGTCAGGCTGTCACCGGTGGTGTGGCTGGAGCCGTTTGCCGGTGAGGTGATGCTCACTTCGGGAGCGAACGGGCCGATGACGATGTCTTCTTCAACGGTGAAGGTTACCGGGGCGGTAGTGGTGCTCAGGTTGTCGTTGTCGGTGATCTGTGCGGTGAGACTGTGTTCACCGGCGGCAGCGATCCAGGTGGCTTGCCAGGGGGCCGCGGTATCGGTGGCGACCAGCGCGCCGTCTACGAAGAAGGCGACGGATGTGACCTCGCCATCTTCGTCCGAGGCGGAAGCTGAAAAGACAACGCTGTCATTTTCGCTAAGAGTAGATCCGGCAGTCGGCGCGGTAATCGAGCCCTGCGGAGGTATCAGCGGCGGATTTTCGTCGCCACAGGCCCCCAGCAGTTTCCATTCCTGGTACTGGCCGGAATACTGTTCAGGGTTGAAATTCTGGGACCACCACTTTGCCTCGTAGGCGTTGTTGTTGTACTGGACCTGGGCACCGGTAGAGTAGGAGGGGCCCGCTTCCCAGACCGGGAGGGAAGTGCAGTCGACAGCGGCGTAGCTGTGTCCTGCTGAGAGCATGGCAGCGGTCACCAGACCGAGCCGGAGCTTGTTGCTGATCATATAATGTTCACCTTGCGGCAGATTATTTTTATATAAATACGACGCTATTACCTCGGCGCCACGAAATGACATCGCTGTCAAAAATAGCAATCGCGTTACGCTGAAGCAACACCCACTTTTCACAAAGCGGTAACAATCGCGGCTTTTAGCGCCAAATTCTCCGGTGTTGGGTTTTGTTTGAGAGCTGGTTCACATGGCGTCTCAAAGGTGGAATGGGCTGAGACGGGGTGGCTGGAGTGGTTGTGGGGGACCGGAACGGTTACGAGGCGCCGTGAGGCGGGAGTAGTGCGCCACATAGTTTCCGGTGTGTAGTGAACGTCACATGTCCCAGAGGGAATTGGTCGCCATCGAAAGGGTGATGCGCTCTTTGTCCTGAATATGCTTCAGGTTTTCGAACACCTCTTTCACTTCTGAGGATTCGATAGAGCCGTAGACCGAGTGATACAGCTCGGAAAAGTACTTGTCGACTTCGCGCCCCAGTTGGTTGATTTCCTCAATGGAGGGTTTGTCGCTCAGGTAGAGGTTTTTGATCAGGTCGCCCGCCGTTTCCTCGTGGGTGTACTGCAGCCACGTCTGCATCACCTTCTGCTCGGCCACAGCGCCGTAATTCTTGAGGTTGTTGGCCATGCGCAGCTCGTGCTCGTGCAGGTGCTTGAGCAGCAACTGGGTGCGGTTATCGTGGGCATTCTCCAGTAGTTGCTGGTACACCCCCGCCATATCCAGATGAAACTTCTGGGCGTTCTTGAGAACTTCGTGGGCCTGTTTGAACGTCTTCATCTCTACGCCTTCTGTGTGATTGATTTAATTATAGTTTTTGCCGTGGTCTGGTGGGTGTGGCAAGTGCGATGTTTCTCTTATGGTTATAGTGCATATTTGGCGGCGTTCAAGGCTTCTTTTTACATATTGCCCCCACTGCGCAGAAACAAAAAAGGCGGCCTCAATGGGCCGCCTTTGCTACCGGTTTACTGCATTTCTCAGGCTGCAGCGGGCGCCAAATGGAACTGTTCCATCATGATCTGCAGGCGCTTGCGTTGCATTTTGAGACTGTATTCCAGCTCTTTTACCCGGGTGCGGATAGCGACGTTTTCCCACTTGCTCAGCAGGCGTTCGCGGGCGCTCTCATAGCGCTGCTGCTGCAGCTCTTTCCATTCTGCCAAGGCGGAGGAAAAATCCTGGGCCTCGCGCTCCAGTAATTCTTTCCAGCTCTCCTTGTGCTTGGAGTTTTCCAGGCGCTGTTCCGCGCGCTTGAATTGCATGGTCAGCATGGCGCGCTGAATACGCATGGCCGGTACCGTTTTCAGGTTCTGGGCCAGTCCCAGCCAGCTGGCGGTTTTGATCAGCCACTTGGTGGGATCCCACTGGTACCAGCGGATACCGTTGCGGTAGTCGGTCTGAAAAATGTGATGGTAGTTGTGGTAGCCCTCACCGAAGGTGAAAAACGCCAGCAGGTCATTGTCGCGGGCAGTGTTTTCATCGGTATACGGGCGGCGGCCCCAGATGTGTGCAAGGGAGTTGATAAAAAAGGTGGTGTGGTGGTTCACCACAATTCGCAGTACGCCAGCCAGCAGCAGCATGCCGATGACATCGCCGGTGAGCAGGCCCAGGACCAGCGGTACACCGATGTTCATTGCGACGGTGATGGGCACATAGTGGTTGTGCTGCCACATCACGATTTTATCCCGCTGCAGGTCTTTGGCGTTGTCAAAGTCCACTTCGCCGCTGGGGTATTCCCGCAACATCCAGCCAATGTGGGAAAACCAGAAGCCGCGCTTGGCGGAGTATGGATCCTGGTCGTTGTCGTCGCAGTGACGATGGTGACGGCGGTGACCGGAACACCAGATCAGTGCACTGTTTTGCAGGGCGGCGGCACCAAACAGGGCGTAGAACAGTCGCAGCGACCAGTGGGCTTCGTAAGTGCGGTGGGACCACAGGCGGTGGTAGCCGGCCGTAATGGAGAAGCCACAGAAGGCACCCAGCACCGCGAATGCGAGCCACTGGTACCAGTGGTAGCCAACCATCACGCCGTACAGCGGCACCAGCGTCAGGGCCGCCAGACCCGTGCTGGCGAACAGAATCGTCGTCAGCCAGATACGGGGGGCTTCGGGAACTGCTTTCATACTTTACAACCTTGTTTGAATCTTCTGATGCGTACCCTTTTATAGTGCTCTGACTAATAAAGGGTTGCCCGTCAATTTTGGTGTCGGCCCAGGTGAGGCCGCGGCGAGCCAAAACCGACGGATCCTTAAGGGTAGATGCTACCCCAGATGCCCTCGGCGAACATCTTTCATCGAGGACAGAGAGGGGAATTTGAGAATGTTTAGTCAGTTTATCTATGTTTGAATGGTTGAGTGCGCTGTTTTGGTGCGAAAGTGGAAATTTGCGTTCATTTGTGGGTCAAGCGCTGTCATTTATCGGTAACCCGCGTGACTTTAGTAATAGATCTCGGCTTAGTAGGGAATGTTGGTGTATAAAATTTATCCGAAATACTGAATTTCGTGTGTTTATTGCTCGTTTTAAAAAGTTGGCACACCAATTGCTTTATCTATTGTGTAGGCCACTTGGCCTGCGCTCCGGGAATCCATCACGGGTTATGGCAAACGTTAATAATGCGTGACTTCCCGTTTTCTCTCATCATCGCTATTTTGGGCCCCGCATTGCGGGGCCTTTTTTTATCTGCCGATAAGTGATTCACTAGCCGAAGATTATCACGGCAACACAAGTGGCTTAGGCGGCAAGACGGTGTCGAACTCTGCTCCCCCAAAACCCTCCGAGGTCAGCCTGAATCTCGCCACCCCCGGCGAGTTGGAAGGTTTGCAGCCAGCGCAGGCATTAAAGCAGGTGCAGTATCTGCACAGCCTGCTGTTGAGTGCCAACCGCGGTGTCTGGGAGTGGCATCCTGAAAGCGGGGCGCAGCGAGCCACCGGCAATATCTGGTCGCTGCTGCACCGGGATCCTGAAGTCGCCCTGTCTCATATCTGGACCGGCGACCTGGAACTGGTGCACTCCGACGACCGCACCGGTCTGTTGTCGTTGCGCAACCGACTGTGCCAGCAGGGTACCTTTGTCGATACCAGTATCCGGGCCTACGGCAGCGGTGGGCAGCCCCTCTGGTTGCGGCTCTGGGCCCGTGCTTACACCGCGCCCGACGGCGAGCGCTTCTTCCTTGGCGGCTGTACCGACTACAGCGAATCCCTATCCCCCAAATCGCTGTCTTACTTTTCTGGCGAACGCTTCCACTACGCACTGGATACCCTGGGTGATGGCCTTTGGGAGTGGGACCTGCGGGTCGATGAAGTGGTGTTGGATAGCGCCTGCTGGCGCATGCTGGGATACGGCCGCGGCCAGAGCGAAGCGGATGCGCGCGCTTCCCTGGTGCGCTGGAAGACCCATATGGTCGAGGAAGACTATGCCGACGTTAAGCAGGCCATGGAGGACAATGTCCGGGAGCAGTTGCCGCTGGATGTCGAGTTCCGCCTCAAGCACCGCGAGGGCAGTATTGTCTGGGTGCGCTGTCGGGGCAATGTGCAGCGGAGCAGTACCGGGCGCCCAATCCGGGTACTGGGTATTCTTCAGGACATTACTGCCAGCAAAACCAAGCAGTTGCGGTTGGAAGAAGAATTGCAGCGTCTGCGGGGGGAAAGTCGCGACCGCTCGGAGTTATTGTCCAGCCTCAGCCATGAATTGCGCACGCCCCTGAATGCCATCCTGGGCTACAGCCAGATGGTAGAGCTGGACCAGAGCCTGAATCCGGATCAGCGCTTGCGCATGGGGGAAATTCGCAAGGCGGGGCAGCATATGTTGCACCTGGTGGGGGATGTGCTGGACCTGGCGCGTATCGACAGCAACCGGCTCGCGCCTTCGATTGAGCCTGTCCAGCCCGCCAACCTGGTGGCTGACTGTCGACGCTTGCTGGAACCCCTGGCGGACACTCGCAAGGTCAATCTCACCTTTGAGCCTCTCGGCTGGGAGCGGGCCTATATCCTGGCGGACCCGGTGCGCTTCAAGCAGGTGGTGCTGAACCTGGTGGGCAATGCGATCAAGTACAACCGCGAAAGTGGACGAGTGGTGATTACCTTTGCCCCCCAGGCCGAGGGATGGCTGCGCCTCAGTGTGTTGGACACCGGCTACGGCATCGCGGTCAACAAACAGCCGCAGGTGTTTGAGCCGTTTAATCGGCTGGGGGCTGAGCAGGGCAAAATTGAAGGCACCGGGGTGGGGCTGGCGATTGCCAAGCAGCTGACTGAGGCCATGGGTGGGCGCATCGGGTTCGACAGCGAAGAGGGGCAGGGCTCCGTTTTCTGGATCGAGTTCCTGATGAACGATGCACCAGAGGCCGTATTACAGATGGCGGCGCGGCCGGATTATGCGCGTATGCTGCCAAGGTGCCGGGTGCTCTTCGTTACCGGTCGGGCTTCCAACGGAAACCGGCTGAAAGCCGTGCTGGCTTCGGTACCACAGGTAGAGCTGCAAATAGCCACAGATGCCATGAAGGGTATTTACGCCGCGCGCACCGCGAGGCCCGAGGTGATTCTGGTCGATGGTGAGCTGCCCGGTGTATCACTGAAAGACTTTTCAAACATCGTGCGCAGCGACCCGGTGACGGCAGATATTCCACTTGTGGGTATCGTCGAGCAGCGCAGTGCACATGTGGATGTCTGTGTGCCGGCTTCTTACGATCTGGCTGCACTGGCCGAGGGCTTGCGCTATGGCCTGTCATCTACGATGGCAGTGGTGGACTGATCTGTACGGGACAGTTCTTTTCTGCAAGGTCGTGAAAGGTCGCGCAGGGTAAATGGGTAAAAGGAAAAACGTCACTAATTAGACTCTCAGTTAGAGTCTCAAGAAAAACAACGGATTAGCAAAAGGAAGTCATGCTTAATGTCCGCGTATACCCCGGGTGGAAATAGAATAAAAATGGGGGCTGGGGTTGTTCAGCCTGGGCAGCGGGAGCGTATTTTGCCGATGGCGCTATTCCTGGCTGTTGGCAGTTTCTGTCTAGCGTTTTTCTGTAAAAACTTTCTTTCTCTGTCAGGAGGCATCGCCGCCGTCTGGTTGGCCGATGCTCTGGCCATCGCCTTTCTCTATCGCTACTCCGTACGCCATTGGCCGCTATTGTTGACGGCGGCATTCGCGGGCAATTTTGTTGCGGCAATAAGTGTCGGTTTTGAATGGGGAATTGCCGCCATGTACTCTCTGGCTGGCGCCGCAGAGGCATTGACGGCAGCCTGCCTGCTGCGCACATTCTGTGCCGATGGCGATTTCTTCGGCAGTATGTGGCGCTGGCTCCGGTTTATATTTTTTGGTGCCTTGCTGTCGACGCTGGCCGGCGCTGGAGTCGGCGCATCGGTTGCCGCCCTGTTTCGCGGGGCGCCTTTCACCGATGTCTTTCTGTACTGGTATCTGGCTGATGCCATCGGGATCTGCATATTTCTCCCGCTGATTTACCTGATCAATTCCGAAGCGGCTGTCAGAATTTTTTCGTTCCGCTCCATTGTGCACCTGGTGCTGGTGTGGTTGACGTCACTGGTCTGTGTGGTGGCAGTTCTAGCGATTTTTCCTTATCCGTTTGTCTTTATTACCCTGCCACTTATCTGGGCTGCATCGCGACTGGAATTACCACAGGCGTTGCTGGTGATTTTCTCGGCCACAGTCAGTTTAGTGATGATCCTTACCAAAGGCGTCGCCTGGCTGCCGGATACCCTGCCGGTTATCCAAACTCCGCTGGATTTCCTACCGTTGTATGCGGGGATAGTACCTGCGTATGTGATGGCGGTTGCTTCCAGTATCGAGCGGAAACGCAGTCAGCGCATTATGGAGGTGGAAAGTAGTTTTCGTGCGGCCATGGAGTCCTCCCGGATAGGTATGCTGCTGGTGTCGCTGGACAATCGGATTATTCAGGCGAATGCCAGCTTCTGCCGCTTTATCGGCTACACCGAGGTGGTGCTCAAGGGGCTCAGTATCCGCGAAGTGGTACTCAGTGATGCCCCCGGGGCCGGTGACGGAAAAGCCGGGGGTGGCCGGCAGCCGCTGATCGATTTTGAAGTGGGCTTTGTGCAGGATGCGGAGTGGCGTTTCGTGCGTAAAAACGGCGAGTTGGTGTGGGGACACTGGTCCTGCAGCCTCGCCCGGGGAGCGCACAATGAGCCGCTCTATGCAGTGGTGCAGGTGGAAGATATTGACTGGCGAAAACGCAGTGAAGCACAGCTTGCCCGCGCAGAAGAGCGCTGGAAATTCTCACTCACCGTCACCGGTCAGGTGGTGTATGACTGGGATCTGATTTCCGGCAAAACCTTCTACTCCGAGTGGCTGAGCAGTGGTATCGGTATTGACTCCTCCCGCCTGGCCAGCCGGCAGGACTGGTTGGCGCGCGTGGATCGTGAAGATCGTGAGCGTTTACTGCAGGCGCAGTTGTCGCACTTTGCCGGCGCCGTGCGGGATATTGACTGTCAGTATCGGGTGCGTACGGACTCCGGAGCCTTGCGCTGGATCCATGAGGTGGCCAGGGTGATGGAGTCCAGTGACGACGGACAGCCCCTGCGACTGATCGGTGTATTGCGGGATATTACCGACAATAAAAATATGGCGCGCTCGCTGGCGGAAGAAAAAGAGCATCTGCAGGTTACCCTGACCGCCATTGCCGACGCGGTGATTGCCACCGACAGATTGCGCCGCATTACCTTTATGAACCCGGTGGCAGAACAGCTTACCGGTTGGCGGTTGGAAGAGGTGAAAGGGCGCGAAGTCGGGCTGGTGTTCCAGATTTCCAGTGGCCGGCAAGGCGCGCCGGTGACTGGCCCGGTCGAGGAGTGTCTGGCCCACAACTTACCGGTGTTTTCCGCAGACGGTACCGTACTGCACAACCGCAGTGGTGCCAGCTACGATGTCAAATGTTCGGCCTCGCCGCTGCGCACCAGTAATGGCCAACTGCTGGGGCCGTGCTCGCCTTTCAGGATGTGACCGAAACCCGCCAGCTGATTCGTCAGCTGCGCTACAAAGCCAATCACGATGACCTCACCCACCTGCCAAACCGAGAAGCCTTTAAACGGGATCTGATGGATGCTGTGGATAACGTGCAGGAGAGCGACAGCGTGCATGTGCTTGCGTATATGGACCTCGATCGCTTTAAGGTTATCAACGACAGTGCCGGGCATATGGCGGGTGATGCGCTGTTGAAAAATGTCGCACGCTTTTTGCGTGGCCAGTTGCGGGAGGTTGACAGCGTCGCACGTCTGGGTGGCGATGAATTCGGCCTGTTGCTGCGCAACTGCAACAAAGAACAGGGGCGCCTGCGCTGCGAACAGCTGGTGAGGAAAATCATTGCCCTGCGCTTCCCCTGGAATGGACGCATTTTCGATGTAGGTGCCAGTGTGGGGGTGACGGAAATCCGCCGGGACAACAACCAGTTGGTGGACCTGATGAGTCAGGCCGATGTCGCCTGTTATTCCGCAAAGCACGCCGGGCGTGGTGCGGTGGTGTTGTACGAGGCGGACAGCAGCGCGGCGGCGGAGCAGCACCGGGAAATTCATATGGCATCCCGCATTCGCGAGGCGCTGGACCTGAATCACCTGCGGTTATTTGCGCAACCGGTCGCCAGTGCCGGGGATATTACCCAGGTCAGCCACTACGAACTACTGGTGCGCATGGTGGATGGGGATGGCAATCTGATTCTGCCGGGTGCGTTCATTCCTGCGGCGGAGCGCTATGGGTTGATGTTGCAGGTGGATCACTGGGTGCTACAGGAATTCCTCCTGCGCCAGGCATCTGCTGTAGCGGCCAGCGGCTTGAGTTTTGCCATGAACCTGTCCGCGGATGCGCTCGGCGATGGTGGGTTTCAGCGGCAGCTGTTGTCCCTGCTGGCGACGTCGCCCTTGGTGGCCGAGCGTTTTGGTATTGAAATTACCGAGACCGCCATGATCAACCAGATGGAGAGTGCCAGCCAGTTCGTCGTTTCGCTACGGGAGCTCGGTTGCAAGGTGGCGCTGGACGACTTCGGCAATGGCCTCAGCTCGTTTAATTACCTGAAGGCGTTTGCTATTGACTACATCAAAATCGACGGCAGCTTTGTGCGTCAGGTGGAGTCCAACTTTGTGGACCTGATGATTGTGGAGTCCATTAACCAGGTAGCCCACCGGCTCAAGGCGCGCACGATTGCTGAATTTGTTGAAGATTCGGCAACGGCGGAGCGATTGAACAGAATCGGCGTGGATCTTGTGCAGGGTTTCCATATTGGTCGCCCGTTACCGCTGGAAGAGGTGCTGGCCAAAGCCGCCGCAGGTAAGCCGGAATCGGACAGGCGGGATTTCGATAAGCAGGACCTTGAAGAACATCGCCCGGTGATTGAGCTGGAGCAGGACTAGCAGGGCAAAGAGAGGGGGCTCCCCGGGAATTGCTCCCGGGGAGTTGGAAGCTTACTGGCGAATTTTGCCCAGGTGCTTACCGACGATCTGCAGCAGCGGTTTGAAGGTTTTCGGGGTGGCGCAAACCAGGTTGCCGGAGTCTAGGTAGTCATTGCCACCGCGGAAATCGCTGATCAGGCCGCCGGCCTCTTTCACCAGCAGGGAGCCCGCGGCGATGTCCCAGGTATTCAGGTACATCTCCCAGAAGCCGTCGAAGCGGCCCGCGGCCACATAGGCCAGGTCCAGTGCAGCCGCGCCAGGGCGGCGGATGCCCGCAGTTTGGCCTGCGATTTCTTTCATCGCGCCCAGGTAAGCGTCGATGTTCTCAAGTGAATCACCGTTGAAAGGGATGCCGGTGCCGATGAGGGCGCCGTTCAGGCCCTGGCGATTGGAGACGCGAATGCGGCGACCGTTGAGTGCTGCACCGCGGCCACGGCTGGCGGTGAATTCCTCACGCTTGATGGGGTCCAGTACCACCGCATGTTCGATCTGGCCGCGGTAGCGGCAGGCGATGGAAACCGCGAAGTGCGGGCAGTTGTGGATAAAGTTGGTGGTGCCGTCCAGTGGGTCGATGATCCACTCATATTCCGGCTCGGCGCCTTCCTGCAGGCCGCTTTCTTCGGCGCGGATGCTGTGTTTGGGGAAGGCTTTGCGCAGGTGGTAGATGATCTCCTGCTCGCTCGCCTTGTCCACCTCGGTCACGAAATCGTTGCGGCCTTTCTCTTCGAACTTCATCAGGTCGCCGCGCTCCCAGGCGCGCTCGATCAGTTCACCGGCCTTGCGCGCAGCGCGCAGGGCAATATTCAGCATGGGTTCCATAACGATTCCGCGTTCAAATGTGTTTAAAAAGCAGGTCCGGGCAGGCCGGGCGGGCGCGATTGTAGGGATTCCTGTGCAATTTTGCTACACTCCGCGCCCGTTTTATAACAGCTAAGTGTAGGGTAGGCGCGCAGGGCGTTGCCAATCCTCTGGTGCACTTCCCAAGCTACCTCTATCTATATCCGGAAATTCCCATGGCGACGTCTCCTTCCGAATCCGCAGCCCAGATGGCCTCCCAGTCGGCACTTGCCGCGCTGGACAATATTCGCGTGGTGCTGGTGAACAGCGCTCACCCGGGCAACATTGGCGGCGCCGCCCGCGCCCTCAAGAATATGGGGATGAGCCAGCTCTACCTGGTGCAGCCGCGGGAATTCCCCGCTGCCAATGCCGTCTGGCGTGCCGCCGGTGCGGCCGAGTTGCTGGACAGCGCAGTGGTGGTGGAGACCCTGGAAGAGGCCGTAGCCGACTGCGGCCTGGTGGTCGCCACCAGCGCCCGCGAGCGCCGCATTCCCTGGCCGCTGCTTACGCCGCGGGAGTGTGGTCGCCGCGCGGTGGAAGAAGCCAAGTCTCACCCCGTGGCACTGGTATTCGGGCGCGAAGACCGCGGGCTGACCAACGAGGAGCTGCAGGCGTGCAACTTCCATGTGCATATTCCGGCCAACCCCGAGTACAGCTCCCTGAATCTGGCCACCGCAGTCCAGGTACTGGCCTACGAAGCGCGTATGGCGGCGCTGGAATCCGAGAAGGGCGGAGAGCTGAACTTTGCCGACTGGGACAGGCCGCCGGCGAAAGCCGCGGACATGGAGCTTTACTACGAGCACCTGGAACTGGCTCTGGCGGAGCTGGGTTTTATCGACCCGGACAATCCCCGGCAGACCCTGACTCGACTGCGTCGTCTGTTCAGTCGGGTGCGTCCGGATGATATGGAACTGGGCATTCTGCGGGGGATGCTGACGGCCATCCAGAACCATATCCACCGCGCCGGTGGCCAGGGGCGCCCGGAATAGCGGCTGCGGCTAATCCGTCATATAGCCCGGTGTGCCTGCTGGATAACAAATTGGTATAACCAGCCGCCAAATACCCGACCAGTCTACTGGGCTATATACTTGACTGAACTAGTGGGTTATTTCATACTCGCGCCCCGATTCAGTGGTGCTGGTGAGGGCTGCAGGCATCAGAAGATGCTGGGGTAGGCCCACAAACCGGACCGACAGGAGGGGATATGCGTTTAACAACCAAGGGGCGGTATGCGGTCACAGCAATGCTGGACCTGGCGTTGCACGCCGAGCGGGGCCCTATCAGCCTGGCCGATATTTCCAAGCGCCAGGATATTTCCCTGTCCTATCTGGAACAGCTTTTTTCCCGTTTGCGTCAGTCCGGCCTCGTATCCAGTGTGCGCGGCCCCGGTGGTGGTTACCGCCTGGCGCGGCCGGGTGCGGAAATCTGTGTGGCGGAGATCATCGACGCCGTGAACGAATCCGTAGATGCCACCAGCTGTGGCGGCAACAGCGATTGCTCCGGCGGCGAGCAATGCCTCACCCACTATCTGTGGACTGACCTCAGTCGTCAGATTCACAGCTTCCTCGACGGTATCAGCCTCGCCGATCTGGTGGCCCGTGCCGAAGTGCAGGAAGTGGCCCGCCGTCAGGACGGCCGCAATGGCGCGGTCGACGAGCTGGTCGAGCAGAAAGTAGCGATTATTGGCGGCTTACAGTAAGGTGCCGGCCGCCCGGTCAGGCGGCAGAACCTGGCGGCAGGTTTAACTGACCCCAGAATTTAGTGCGCAGCAAGCGAAAGCAGTTAGGCGCTGACAGATGTCAGCGAGTGGAGACAAAAGATTATGAAGCTTCCCATTTACCTGGATTATTCGGCAACTTGTCCGGTGGACCCGCGC
The DNA here is from genome assembly GCF_009903625.1 of Microbulbifer sp. ALW1. Lineage (NCBI taxonomy): Bacteria > Pseudomonadati > Pseudomonadota > Gammaproteobacteria > Cellvibrionales > Microbulbiferaceae > Microbulbifer > Microbulbifer sp. ALW1. The sequence continues at coordinate 1,991,646 of NZ_CP047569.1, forward strand.
GTCGCCAGTAAAATGGCGGAGCAGCTGACCATGGACGGCAACTTCGGTAACCCGGCTTCCCGCTCCCACCTGTTTGGCTGGAAAGCGGAAGAGGCGGTTGAAGACGCCCGTCGCCAAGTGGCGGAACTGGTCAATGCCGACCCTCGCGAAATCGTCTGGACCAGCGGCGCGACCGAGTCTGACAACCTGGCCATCAAAGGTGCCGCGCACTTTTACCAGGGCCGCGGCAAACACATCATTACCTCCAAGATCGAGCACAAAGCGGTGCTGGATACCTGCCGCCAGCTGGAGCGCGAGGGCTTCGAAGTTACCTACCTGAATCCCAAGGAAGACGGCATCGTCTACCCGGAGCAGGTACAGGAAGCGCTGCGCGAAGACACCATTCTGGTGAGCCTGATGCACGTCAATAACGAGATCGGCGTGATCAACGATATTGCTGCCATTGGCGAGCTGTGCCGCGAGCGCAAGATCATCTTCCACGTGGATGCGGCCCAGAGCGCCGGCAAGATCGATATCGACCTGGCGGAACTGAAAGTGGACCTGATGTCCTTCTCCGCCCACAAAGTCTACGGCCCCAAGGGTATTGGTGCCCTGTATGTGCGCCGCAAGCCGCGTGTACGTATTGAAGCCCAGATGCACGGTGGTGGTCACGAGCGCGGTATGCGCTCCGGTACCCTGCCTACCCACCAGGCGGTGGGCATGGGCGAAGCGTTCCGTATCGCCAAGGAAGAAATGGCGGAAGAGACCAAGCGCCTGCTGGCCCTGCGTGAGCGTTTCTGGAGCCAGATCAGCGACATGGAAGAGGTGCATATCAACGGTTCCATGGAGCACCGCGTGCCGGGCAACCTGAACGTGAGCTTCGCGTTTGTTGAAGGTGAAAGCCTGATCATGTCCCTGAAGGATCTGGCCATTTCATCCGGTTCCGCCTGTACTTCTGCCAGCCTGGAGCCCAGTTATGTTCTGCGCGCCCTGGGCGTGAACGACGAGCTGGCCCACAGTTCCCTGCGCTTCAGTTTCGGTCGTTTTACTACGGAACAGGACGTGGATACTGCGGCCAAAGAAGTAAGGCAGGCAGTTGAAAAACTGCGTGAATTGTCGCCGCTCTGGGACATGTACAAAGACGGCATTGATCTCAGTACCATTGAATGGGCAGCACACTAATTGCTGCCTGAGCGCGGCACAGAAACGAATTGAGAGGGTATAGTCATGGCCTATAGCGATAAAGTAATTGACCACTATGAACACCCCCGCAATGTTGGTCGCCTCGACGACAAGGCGGACAACGTGGGTACCGGCATGGTCGGCGCACCGGCCTGTGGTGACGTGATGCGCCTGCAGATTCAGGTGAATGACAACGGCATCATCGAAGACGCCAAGTTCAAAACCTACGGTTGTGGTTCTGCCATCGCTTCCAGCTCCCTGCTCACCGAGTGGGTAAAAGGCAAGAGCCTGGACGAAGCGGCGCAGATTAAAAACACCGAAATCGCCGAAGAGCTGGCACTGCCGCCGGTGAAAATTCACTGTTCCGTACTGGCGGAAGATGCCATCAAAGCGGCAGTGAAAAACATCCGCGAAAAGCGCGGTGAGAAAACCGAAGAAGCCGCGGGCTGATTCTGGTCTAGGCGCGGTTAAGGAGTAGCAAGCGACATGGCAATCACCATGACCGAAGCGGCCCAGGCCCACGTGGCCAAACAGCTGGCCAGCCGGGGTAAAGGCATTGGTATTCGCGTCGGGGTTAAAACCGCCGGCTGCTCTGGTATGGCCTACGTACTGGAGTTTGTCGATTCTGCAGAGGCAGAAGACGAGGTGTTCGAGGCCGGTGGCGTGAAGCTGGTTGTGGATCCGAAAAGTCTCGCCTATCTGGACGGCACCGAATTGGATTTTGTGAAAGAAGGGCTGAATGAAGGCTTCGCCTTCAAAAACCCCAACGTCAAAAATGAGTGCGGCTGCGGCGAAAGCTTCCACGTGTGAGGAAGCTTTTCTGGCAGCAGAAGGCCGGGTGCGCAGGTGCATACCGGCCTTTTTGTTATTTATCGACTGAATAAATAGTTCTTCATGCCGGGTCAGCGAATATGAAATTGCAGCAGAACTACTTTGAAATTTTTGGCCTGCCGATGGCCTACGAGGTGGATCGCCAGGCGCTAACAAAGCGTTACCGGGAATTGCAGCAGGAATTTCATCCGGACCGGTTTGCCGCCAAATCCGAGCGCGAGCAGATGCTGTCCATGCAGTACGCGGCGCAGATTAACGAGGCTAACAATACCCTCAAGGATCCGGTGGCTCGCGCGGCCTACCTGCTGCAGCTGGCCGGGGTGACGATCAACCCGGAGCAGACGACCGCTGACGGCGAGTTCCTGATGCAGCAGATGATCCTGCGCGAACGTCTCGAAGATGTGCGCAGCGCGGCGGATCCGGAAGGCGAGCTGGATGATCTCGGCAGTGAGGCCGCAAGCCTGTTCAAAGTGCAGGAGCAGGCGTTTTCCGGGGCGCTGGCAAACAAGGCCCTCGACGATGCGAAAGGCGCGCTTTTGAAGCTGCAGTTTCTTGCCAAGCTGAAACGGCAGATCGAAGAGCTCGAAGAAGATTTACTGGACTGACTGCCAGCTGCTGTCAGTTGCCGCCTGATTCTGTTCGCTCTTGAAAGCGCGGTAACTGAAAACACTGTTATTTAAAGAATTGTTTTTAAGAATTATGGCATTACTGCAGATTTCCGAACCCGGCCAGACTCCCGAACCCCACCAGCGCAAGCGCGCAGTGGGTATCGATCTGGGTACAACCAACTCGCTGGTGGCCACGGTGCGCAGTGGTTCTGCGGAAGCGCTGCCTGCAGATGATGGCCGTGTGATTCTGCCGTCAGCCGTGCGTTACAGTGCCGCGGGTGTGGACGTGGGTTATGCGGCTCGCGCCGCTGCAGGTGAAGATCCGTTCAACACTCTGGTTTCCATCAAGCGCCTGATGGGGCGTGGCCTTGCGGATATCAAAAGTTTTGGCGAGCAGCTGCCTTACAAATTCTACGAACAGACGGGCAAGAATGCTGGCGGAATGCCAGCCATTGAAACCGTCGCCGGCGTAGTCAATCCGGTGCAGGTGTCTGCAGAAATTCTCAAAGTGCTGGCCAAGCGCGGCGCCGATTCTCTGGGCGGACCGCTGGATGGTGCCGTGATTACGGTTCCCGCCTACTTTGACGAAGCCCAGCGCCAGGCCACCAAAGATGCCGCCAAACTGGCGGGCCTGAAAGTTTTGCGACTGCTCAACGAGCCCACTGCAGCAGCGGTGGCTTACGGCCTCGACAAATCCGATGACGGCGGCGATGTAGCCGATAAAACCGTAGCGGTTTACGACCTGGGCGGCGGCACCTTTGATATTTCGATCCTGCGCCTGTCCAAAGGTGTGTTCGAAGTGCTCTCCACGGGGGGCGACAGCGCCCTCGGCGGCGATGACTTTGACCGCGCAGTGGCGGAATGGATAGTGGCGGAAGCGGGCCTTGGCACCGATCTCGATGCCGCCACCCAGCGCAAGCTGCTGGATTGCGCCTGCGCTGCCAAAGAGGCGCTGGCGCAGCAGGAGTCGGTTGCGGTGACCTACGGCAACTGGACGGCGGAACTGAGCCGGGACAAGCTCGCGGAATTGCTGGATTCGCTGATCAATAAAACCCTGCGCGCCTGTAAACGCGCGCTGCGGGACGCAGACCTTACCGCGGACGATATTGCCGAAGTGGTGCTGGTGGGCGGATCTACCAGAACCCTGCGGGTGCGTGAGCAGGTGCAGGACTTTTTCGGACGCGAACCCCATGCGGATATTGATCCGGACCAGGTAGTGGCGGTCGGCGCTGCGCTGCAGGCGGATGTGCTGGTGGGTAACAAGTCCCGCGATGATCTGCTGCTGCTGGATGTGATCCCGCTGTCGCTCGGTATCGAGACCATGGGTGGCCTCACCGAAAAGCTGATCCATCGCAATACCACCATTCCCGTGGCCAAAGCCCAGGAATTCACCACCTTCAAGGATGGCCAGACCGCCATGGCCATTCACGTGGTGCAGGGTGAGCGCGAACTGGTGCAGGACTGCCGCTCCCTGGCGCGGTTTGAACTGCGCGGCATTCCGCCGATGGTGGCGGGTGCGGCGCATATCCGCGTGACCTTCCAGGTGGATGCGGATGGATTGCTGTCGGTGACGGCGATGGAGAAAAGCAGTGGTGTGGTGGCTGAGATCACCGTGAAGCCGTCTTACGGCCTGGAAGACAACGATATTACCCGCATGCTGCAGGATTCCTACGCGAATGCGGAAGAAGATATCGCAGCGCGCGCACTGCGCGAGGCCCAGGTCGAGGCGGAGCGTACCCTGGAGGCCATGCTGGTGGCCCTGCAGGAAGATGGCGCTGAATTGCTGGCGGAACAGGAGCTGGCTGATCTTGAGCGCGCTATGGAAGCACTGCGCCTGGCGCACAACGGCGGCACCCCAGAGGAAATCCGCAGCCGTATCGATGCATTGAACAGTATGTCTGAACCTTTTGCTGCCCGCCGGATGGACAAGTCCATCAAGCGCGCCATGCAAGGCCACAGCCTGGATGAATTCGACAAGCCCTAGGGCCATTCGACAAGCCCTAAGGGCTATTCGACAAGCCCCGAGGGGCGGTCACTGATTGAGAGTTGGGACTCGGAGTTTAAAAGTATGCCGAAGATTGTTTTTCTGCCCCATGAAGAATTGTGCCCGGAAGGCAAGGTCATTGAGGTAGAGCCGGGTATCAGTGTCTGTGATGCCGCTCTGCAGAACGGCGTCGAGATCGAGCACGCCTGCGAAAAGGCCTGTGCCTGCACCACCTGCCACGTCATCGTGCGCGAGGGATTTGACTCCCTGGGCGAGCCGGACGAGCTGGAAGAGGATCTGCTGGATAAGGCCTGGGGCCTGGAGCCGGAGTCACGCCTTTCCTGTCAGGCAATTGTGGAAAATGAAGACCTGGTGGTCGAGATTCCCAAATACACCATCAATCAGGTTTCTGAGAAACACTGAGAGATTGAGAGGCACCGAGGACTCCGAGATGAAGTGGACCGATATTCACGATATTGCCATCGAGCTCAGCGACAACTACCCGGACAAGGATCCGCTGGCGGTTAACTTCGTCGATCTGCGCAAGTGGGTGATGGATCTGCCAGGATTTGACGACGATCCCGAGCGTTGCGGCGAGAAAATCCTGGAAGCCATTCAGGCTGCCTGGATTGAAGAAAACGAATAGTCGTATCGACAGTACAAACTTCACTCCACTACGCGTATAATCCGCGCTCCGCGCATGGCGCTGGTTAATTAATCACCAGTTCGCGCGGTAGAGAATTCAGGGAAGAGCAACGGAAGTTGCTCTTTTCGTATCTGTCTTAAGACAAATTTTTTGCAAAACCTAGAAATGGAGAAAATCATGGCCGTGGAACGTACCCTGTCCATCATCAAGCCGGACGCCGTAGCCAAGAACGTTATCGGTGAAATCGAGAGCCGCTTCGAGAAAGCTGGTCTGAGCATCGTTGCTATGAAGATGGTTCAGCTGTCTCAGGAGCAGGCTGAAGGCTTCTACGCTGAGCACAAAGAGCGTCCTTTCTTCAAAGACCTGGTTGAATTCATGACCTCTGGCCCGGTTGTTGTACAGGTTCTGGAAGGCGAAAACGCCATCCTGGCCAACCGCGACCTGATGGGCGCAACCAACCCGAAAGAGGCCGAAGCTGGCACCATCCGTGCAGACTTCGCTGACAGCATCGACGCCAACGCAGTACACGGTTCTGACTCCGCGGCTTCTGCCGAGCGTGAGGTGAGCTACTTCTTCTCCGCTGAAGAAATCTGCGCACGCTAAGTACTCGCCTTTCCTTTTCCTTTTAAGGAATAGGGCAAGTACTTTCGCGGGAGTCTGCTGCGTAGCCGGCTCCTGCAACAGCCCCAATTTCCGCACCGCAACCGGTGCAAGGTGAATCCATGACTGCGACTGTTGAAACAGTACAAATCGAAAAAGTAAACCTGCTGGGCCTGTCCGTCGACAAGCTCACGGACTTCTTTGCCGGTTTGGGCGAGAAGCGCTTCCGCGCGGTGCAGGTACTGAAATGGATTCACCAGAATGGCGTGGACGATTTCGAGCAGATGACCAACGTCAGCAAGGCCATGCGCGCTAAGCTGTGCGAGATCGCCGAAGTCCGTGCCCCCAAAGTCCTGAAACAGATGGACTCCGCCGATGGCACCCGCAAATGGCTGATCGAAGTCAGCGGCGGCAATGTGATCGAGACCGTGTATATCCCCGATGGCGACCGCGGCACCCTGTGCGTGTCTTCCCAGGTGGGTTGCTCCCTGGATTGTAGCTTCTGCGCCACCGGCAAGCAGGGCTTCAACCGCGACCTGACTGCGGCAGAGATCATCGGCCAGGTGTGGATCGCGTGTAAATCCTTTGGTCAGTTGCAGCCCAACGGTCCGCGCAAAGTGACCAACGTGGTGATGATGGGCATGGGCGAGCCCCTGCTCAACTTCGATAATGTGGTCGACTCCATGAACCTGATGATGGAAGACAATGCCTACGGCATCTCCAAGCGTCGGGTTACCCTGAGTACCTCCGGTGTGGTGCCGGCGCTGGATCGCCTGGCGGAAGTGACCGATGTGAGCCTGGCGATTTCGCTGCACGCGCCCAACGATGCGCTGCGCAACGAACTGGTGCCAATCAACAAGAAGTACCCCATCGCCATGCTGCTCGACAGCGCCAAGCGCTATATCGAGAATATGCCGGACAATCATCGCAAGATGACTATCGAGTACACCATGATCCGGGAGGTGAACGACCGCCCGGAGCACGCCGAAGAGTTGGCGGAGCTGCTGCGTGATGTGCCGGTAAAGATAAATCTGATACCCTTCAATCCGTTCGAGCTGTCCGACTATCAGCGGGTCAGCAACAACGCTTTGCGACGTTTTCAACAGATTTTGTTGGACAAAGGCTATACCGTAACCGTGCGTACCACCCGGGGCGATGATATCGCTGCGGCCTGTGGTCAGCTGGCAGGTCAGGTGAACGACCGCACCCGTCGCTCGGAGCGCTACCGCAATGCGGAACGCCCGGTGCGGATCGTCGGACAAGCCTGATCATTCACCGACGTCAACGTTGGTGCAACGCGCTGTAAAAACGCACCCAATAACGACTAGGTGAAGCTCGTGTTTGCAAGAATTTCCCATCCGGCCCTGTTGGCCGGCGTACTCTCAATGCTTTTGCTGGGTGGCTGTGTCTCCACAGGTCCCGGTGGCAAGTCAATCGATCTCGACAAAGCCCGTGAGACCCATATTCAGTTGGGACTGCGCTATCTCCAGAGCGGTGACGATAACCGCGAGATCGCGCGGCACCACTTCCAGGAAGCGCTGAAACTGGGCAAGAAAGATCCCGATGCCCACCACGGTCTCGCGCTGCTGTATCAGGCAGACAACGAGCTGGAAGTAGCGGAATCCCACTTCAAAAAGGCGCTGCGCTACAACCGCGATTTTTCCATGGCGCGGGTCAATTACGGGGCTTTCCTGTACAAGCAGGAACGCTACCAGGAAGCCAAAGAGCAGTTTCTGGTCGCCTCCGAAGATCTGACCTACAACCGTCGCTCCTATGCGCTGGCCAACCTGGGTCGCGCTGAGCTGAAGTTGCACGAGCTGGACGGGGCTGAAAAGGCGTTCAAGAAATCCCTGGCGCTGAGCGCCGACCTGCCCGTAGCGCTACTGGAGCTGGCGGAACTGAAATTCGAGAAGCAGGAGTTCAGTCAGGCAAAACAGTACCTGGACCGCTTCAGCGAAAAGAACCGGCAGATTCCGCAATCCCTATGGCTGGGGATTCGCATCGAAAAAATCTTCGGCAATCGGGACAAGGAAAGGAGTTATGCCCTGGCGCTGAAAAACCTCTTTCCCTACTCAGCGGAAACGCTGAAATATCAGCAGATGATGGCCGAAAATGAGCAGCAGTAATTCGATCCCAGATTCCAACGGTTCTGCAGAAATGACCGCGTCAGAGTCGACAGCCAATACCGTCGGTAGCCAGTTGTTGGCGGCCCGTGAAGCCGCCGGCCTCGAGCGCGAGGAGCTGGCGCGGCGCCTGTGCATGACGCCGGACAAGCTCGAAGCCCTGGAAAAGGACGCCTTCGATCGCCTGGCTGGCGCCACTTATGTACGCGGATATATCCGCAATGCGTGTAAAGAGTTGGGCCTGGATGCGGCCCCGGTGCTGGAAGCCTTCGCGGCCCAGGTGCCGGCAGAAGCCATTCAGCGGCCGGCGCAAACCGCGCGTAGACCGGTGATGTCAGATCGCCCGAAGGGCAAGAATGCTTCCCAGGGCGGCTCGCTGTTTGCCCCGCTGTCACTGGCGATCATTGCCGCGGCAGTCGGTGGTTACTGGTGGTATGGCCAGCAGGGCGCACCTGCCGCGGTGTCCGTAGTAAATAGCGAAAGTGCCAAAGCGCCGGCCGCAGCCGCGGTATCCGAGCTCGAGAGTGCGCCTCAATACCAGACGTACGCTACGGCGAGCGCCGAGCAGGAAGAGACTGTTGAGCCGGATGCGGAAGCGCAGGATGTCGTGAGTGACGCGCAGCCGGAATCCGATGTCGAGCTCGCGGAAGCCGGTGCTTTCAGTGAAGATGACATGCTCGAGCCTGAGAGTGCGGCGCCTGCGGTGGAGGCCGTTCTTGCGGAAACTGAGGAATCTGTTGCCACCACCGGTGATGCCGCTTCTGTCGCTGATGCGCCCTCGGTAGCGGCTGAGGATGTCGCTGAGGAGCCTGCTGCAGTTGAGGATTCCTCGCCCGTTGTCGAGAATACAGTGCCTGCAGTCGAAGGTGCTCTGGCCCTGAGCTTCAGCGAGGAATCCTGGGTTGAGGTGACCGATGCCGCGGGCAGCAAGTTGCTGGCCAAGTTACAGCCTGCGGGCTCCAGCATCGAACTGACTGGCGAAGCGCCGTTCAGCGTCATGCTGGGCAATGCAGCGGCGGCCACTGTCAGCTATGGCGGTGAAGTGGTGGACAGCGCCCCATTGGGCAATCGCCGCACCCGCAAGCTTGTTGTTGGCGGCTAACAACTGTTCGTTTAGGCTCTGAAGCACCCCTTAAAATCGTAGCGAGCGGGTGGCTGACGGTGGCCGCCGGAGCGGAGGCGCCGGAGTGTACTTGGCGTACATGAGGGTGCCGAGCACCGCCGGACGCCGTCAGGCGCACGCGCAGTAGATTTTTAGGGGTGCGCTGTAGGTTTGCGCCCAATCTCTCTATAATCCCCCCGTTTTTCCATCTCCAGCCTTTTGGCCCGCTCAGTAACCAATACAGGTTTTGTTATGCAGTTCGAGTCACCCATAGTTCGCCGCGTGTCGCGCCAGATCATGGTGGGCAATGTGCCGGTCGGCGGCGGTGCGCCCATTTCGGTGCAGAGCATGACCAACACCGAAACCTGTGATGTGGCTGCCACGGTAGGGCAGATACAGCAGCTGGAGCGCGCCGGCGCCGACATAGTGCGGGTTTCCGTGCCCTCCATGGAGGCCGCAGAGGCCTTCGGCGAGATCAAGAAACAGGTGAATGTGCCGCTGGTGGCCGATATCCACTTCGATTACCGCATCGCCCTGCGCGTGGCGGATCTGGGTGTCGACTGTCTGCGCATCAACCCCGGCAATATCGGTCGCGAGAAGCGTATCCGTGCCGTGGTCGACAAAGCGCGCGACCTGAATATTCCGATCCGTATCGGTGTGAATGCCGGCTCCCTGGAAAAGGACCTGCAGAAAAAATACGGCGAACCAACACCGGACGCGCTGGTGGAATCCGCCCTGCGTCATGTGGACATACTGGACAGCCTGAACTTCCAGGACTTCAAGGTCAGCGTAAAAGCTTCCGATATCTTTATGGCCACTGCGGCCTACCGCAAACTGGCCACCCAGATTGAACAGCCCCTGCACCTGGGGATTACTGAAGCCGGCGGCCTGCGCGCTGGTACCGTGAAATCCGCCATTGGCCTGGGCGCGCTGTTGCTGGACGGCATCGGCGATACCCTGCGGGTGTCCCTGGCGGCGGATCCGGTAGAAGAAGTGAAGGTGGGCTGGGATCTGCTCAAGAGCCTGCGCCTGCGCACCAAGGGCATCAACTTTATTGCCTGCCCCAGCTGCTCCCGCCAGAACTTCGATGTGGTGAAAACCATGAACGAGCTGGAGAGCCGCCTTGAAGATATCACCACGCCGCTGGATGTGGCGGTAATCGGCTGCATCGTCAACGGTCCCGGTGAAGCCAAAGAGGCGGATATCGGACTTGCCGGTGGTACTCCGAGCCACGCTATCTACGTGGACGGCCAGCCGGACCGCAAATTCAAGAACGACAATCTGGTGGACGACCTGGAAAAGCTGATCCGCGAGAAAGCCGCGGCCAAGGCAGAGCAGGAAGCCAGCATCATTGCGAAAGAAACTGCCGAGTAAGCAGCGTCCGCAGAAATCAGGATACCGGCAGCGGCCGGTGTGACGATCGATTAGTAAGTAAGGATTACCGTTGAAACAACTTCGCGCCATCCGCGGCATGAACGACCTGCTGCCCACCCAGTCTCCGGTGTGGCAGTACGTGGAAAGCACCCTCAGCGAACTCTTCGCCCGCTACGGCTACAGTGAGATCCGCACGCCCATCCTTGAGGCGACTCAGTTGTTCGCCCGCGCCGTGGGCGAGGCCACCGATATCGTCGAAAAGGAAATGTACACCTTTGACGACAAGGGCGGTGATAGTGTCACCATGCGCCCGGAAGGCACTGCCGGCACCGTGCGCGCGGCCATTCAGAACAACCTGCTGATTCAGCCCCAGCGCCTGTGGTACTTCGGCCCCATGTTCCGCTACGAGCGCCCACAGAAGGGGCGCCTGCGCCAGTTCCACCAGTTTGGTGTAGAAGTCTTTGGCATCGAAGGCCCGGACATCGACGCAGAAATCCTGATGATGACCGCACGCCTGTGGAAGCAGCTGGGGGTTTCCGAGCATGTAACCCTTCAGCTGAACTCCCTCGGCAACAGCGAAAGCCGAGCGGCCTTCCGCGACGCCCTGGTGGAATACCTGTCGGTGCGTAAAGATCAGCTGGATGAAGACAGCCAGCGCCGTCTCGAGCGCAACCCGCTGCGCATTCTGGACAGTAAAAATCCGGATACTCAGGAACTGCTGACCGATGCCCCTTGTCTACTGGACTTCCTTGACGAGGAATCCCGTACACACTTCGATCAGTTACGCGCATTCCTGGATGCGGCCGGTGTGGTCTACGAGGTAAATCCGCGCCTGGTGCGCGGTCTCGACTACTATGGCAAAACGGTTTTCGAATGGGTGACCGACAGTCTCGGTGCCCAGGGTACCGTGTGTGCCGGCGGCCGTTACGACGGCCTCGTCGAGCAGATGGGCGGCAAACCCACCCCGGCGGTGGGCTTCGGCCTGGGCGTCGAGCGCCTGGTGCTGTTGCTGGAAACCCTTGAAGTGCTGCCGGATACCCTGGACCAGCAGGTAGACGCCTACCTGGTTGCGGTGGGTGATGTACAATCCGCTGCCTTGGCGGCCGCGGAACAACTGCGCAGCGAGCTGCCGTGGCTGAGATTGCAGACCCACTGCGGTGGCGGCAGCTTCAAGAGCCAGATGAAAAAGGCCGATAAAAGCAACGCTGACTACGCATTGATCATCGGTGAAGATGAAGCGGCGGCGGGGCAGGTAACCGTGAAGTCCCTGCGCGCAGAGGTTGAACAGCAGACCGTCGCACTGGCGGAACTGGCAAGCATTTTACAGGGCTGATTGGCTAAAGAGCTGATCGCCCCTGGTTGACTCGGATATTGGATTTAAAAATAAGGCGAATAAGAAATGGCTGACCATTTGACCGAAGAAGAACAGATTGAATCGATCAAGCGCTGGTGGAAAGAAAACGGCACCGGCATCGTCACCGGTATCGTACTGGCGCTGGCCGGCTACTTTGGCTGGCAGTGGTGGCAGGGCAAGGAGCGCAGCGAAGCGGAAGCGGCCTCTAATCTGTACCAGGGTTTTGTTGAAGCCGTATCTGCCAATCAGGGCAAACCGGATAACAAGCAGTTGACCACGGCTCAGTCCCTGGCCCGCGAACTGAAAGACGATTACGCCACGCGCATCTACGCCACCCAAGCCTCCCTGGAACTGGCAGCGATGGCGGCAAAGAAAAACGACCTGGAAACGGCCATCAAAGAGCTGCAGTGGGCACTGGATAACTCCAGTGATGACGCGCTCAAGTTCGTTGCCAAGCGCCGTCTGGCGGCAGTAAAGGCCGCCCGCGGTGAAACCAAAGAAGCGCTGGCGTTGCTGGAGGGCGATGTGCCCGCCGCATTCGCCGCACTCTACGCGGAAACCCGTGGCGATATTCTGGTGCAGCAGGGCGATAAAGACGCTGCCCGCGCCGCCTACCAGCAGGCCCGTGCACAACTGTTGCCGGAGCAGTCTTCCGGTTCCCAGTTGCTGGACCTGAAGATCGAAAGCCTGGGCAGCGCCGCTGCAGAGTCCGACAGTGATGCAGAAGCGAAGGACGCAGACAAGGAGAGTGATGCGCAATGATACGCACTCAAAAGGCACTTAACCGGATAGTAGCGGTTGCCCTGGCCGCGGTGATCAGTGCCTGTGCTTCCAACGAAGAGAAGGAAGACACAGATCCCGTAGAACTGGTGGAAATCAGCGAGAGCGTTAAGCTGCGCGAAGTCTGGTCCAACAATATCGGCGACATCGACGCCCTGCGCTACGCGATGCTGAAGCCCGGCATCATCGACGGCAAGGTGATTGCCGCCAACAGTGATGGTGATGTTTACGCCTTTGATCGCGCCACCGGTAAGCGTCTGTGGCGAGTGGATATCGACCAGTCCATCAGCGGTGGTGTTGGCGTCGGTCTGGGCCTTGCGGTTGTTGCGGATTTTCGCGGCAAAGTGGTGGCGCTGGATTTGAACGACGGCAGCCAGCGCTGGGCGACCCAGCTGAGCGGTGAAGTGGTGTCCACGCCGGCAGTGGGTTCCGGCGTCGTTGTAGTGCAGACCGTAGACGGCAAGCTGCTGGGACTGGATGCCAGCACTGGCGAACAGCGCTGGCGCCATAATACCGTGCTGCCGGTGCTGACCCTGCGCGGCACTGCCAGCCCGGTCATTTCTGCCGGTGTGGTCTATGCCGGCCTGGATAACGGCAAGCTGATTGCGCTGAGTGCCGCCGATGGCCTCTCCCGCTGGGAACAGCGGGTTGCCATTCCCCAGGGTTCTGCGGAACTGGAGCGGGTAGTGGATATCGACGGCGCACCACTGGTGCGCGGTGAGCTGGTGTTTGCCGCCAGCTACCAGGGCCGTGTTGTTGCCCTGTCTCGGGAAGATGGCCGTGGCCTCTGGGCCCGTGACGCGTCTACCAACCACAATGTGGCCGTAGGCGCGGGCCAGGTTTACCTGAGCGACGCCAACGGTAGTGTCCATGCCTACAATGTGGGTAATGGGCAGATCCAGTGGACCAACAGCGAGCTGCTGCGCCGCCAGCTGAGTGGGCCGGCGTATCTGGGTGATGTGGTCGTAGTTGGTGACCTGGAGGGTTACCTGCACGCGTTGGATCCCACCACCGGACGTTTTGTGGGCCGTACCCGCATCGACCGCGACCCGGTGCGGATTCCGCTGCTGGCGGATGGTGACCTGCTGTTTGCCCTGTCAGATGACGGCGAACTGGTCGCACTGAGCCTCGAGCGGCTGCAGTAATCCGGTAGTAATGCATTTGTAGTTGGCGAAGTTCACAACCGAACCTCGCCACTCCAATTGATCATCGCCCGCAGTATGCGGGCGTTTGTATTTCTGGCAGTGGCCAGAATTTTGAGTAGAACGAAATTATGTTGCCTGTAATCGCCCTGGTAGGGCGCCCAAATGTGGGTAAATCCACCCTCTTCAATCGCCTGACCAAGAGCCGCGATGCTCTGGTGGCGAACTACGCCGGTCTCACCCGCGACCGCAAATACGGCGAGGCGGAATTTGAAGGCCGCAAGATGATCCTGGTGGACACCGGTGGTATCAGCGGTGGTGAAGAGGGCATCGACGCGGCCATGGCCCAGCAGTCCATGCAAGCCATCGAAGAAGCGGATTTTGTCCTGTTTATGGTGGACTGTCGTGCCGGTCTCACCCCCGCCGACGACATGATCGCCGAGCGCCTGCGCACCCGCTCCAAGCCCACCATCCTGGTGGCCAACAAAGTGGACGGCGTGAACCCGGACATCGCCCTGGCACCTTTTTATGAGCTAGGCATCGGCGAACTCTTCCCCACCACCGCCACCCACGGCCGCGGCGTGCGCTCGCTGATGGAGCGCCTCATCGAAGGCCTGCCAGCACCGGAAGAAGCGGAAGAAGAGGAAGAAGCCAAAGGCATTAAGATCGGCATCGTCGGCCGCCCCAACGTGGGTAAATCCACCCTGGTGAATCGCCTGCTGGGCGAAGACCGCGTAGTGGTATTCGACCAGCCCGGCACTACCCGTGACAGCGTGTACATCAACTACACCCGCGACGAAAAGCCCTACACCATCATCGACACCGCCGGTATTCGCCGCCGCAAAAACGTCAAAGAGTCCGTGGAGAAATTCTCCATCGTCAAAACCCTGCAGGCCGTGGAAGATGCCAACGTAGTGGTGCTGGTAATCGACGCCAGCGAAGGCCTCGTTGACCAGGACCTGCACCTGATGGGCAGTGTCATTCAGGCGGGCCGTGCATTGGTCGTCGCCCTGAACAAATGGGACGGGCTAGATCCGGATCACCGCGACTTCGTAAAAACCGAACTGGAGCGCCGCCTGCGTTTCGTGGACTTTGCGGATATCCACTTTATCTCCGCGTTGCACGGCACCGGCGTTGGCAACCTCTACCAGTCCATTGAGGCCGCCTACCAGTCCGCTACCGACAAGCTCTCAACCAATCACCTTACGCGTATCCTGCAGTGGGCGATTAGTGAGCACCAACCTCCACTGGTTAACGGCCACCGCATCAAACTGCGCTATGCCCACGCCGGTGGTCAGAACCCGCCGATCATTGTGATTCACGGCAACCAGACAGAGCAGGTACCGAACCACTACGTGCGCTACCTGGAAAAAACCTATCGCAAAGCCCTGGATCTGCACGGTACCCCGGTAAAAATCGAATTCCGCACCGGTGACAACCCCTACAAGGACAAGAAAAACAAACTCAGCGACCGCCAGAAAGCGAAGAAGCGTCGCTTGATGAAGTTTGTGAAGAAGAAAAAATAGTAGTTGGTTGCAGTCGTCAAGGGGCGCCGCAATACCCTTAAGGTAAAGGCGTTTAATGCGGCGCAAAGCTAAACTTGCCGGTTATAACTGAACCTTGAATTGAAGGTACAGATGGCTGGGTCAACCTTGCCAGACCGTCTGCGGCCAGGGCCGAAGGCGCCGCGTTGAAGCGGCCGGACCGGCCGCAGCCGAGCCCCCATGGATGGGTGTACGGCGTGTCTGGCAAGGTTGACCCAGCCAGCTGTGCCGCCACAAAGCTCGCCGGCAACTACGAGGAAAGGACCCCAAATGCTTAATCTCAAAAACCCCGACCTGCTGCGCAAACAGTCCTATATCAACGGCCAGTGGGTGGATGCCGACAACGGCAACACGCTCGACGTCACCAACCCCGCCACCGGCGAAACCGTCGCCACCATCGCAAGCTGCGGAGCAATCGAGACCCGGCGTGCCATCGAAGCGGCCAATACCGCCTGGCCTGCCTGGCGAGACCTCACCGTCAAAGCCCGCGCAAAAATCCTGCGCGACTGGTATAACCTCATCGTCGACAACGCCGACGACCTCGCAAAAATCCTCACCGCCGAACAGGGCAAACCCCTGGCTGAAGCCAAAACCGAAATCATCTACGGGGCCAACTACCTCGAGTGGTTTTCAGAGGAAGCCAAGCGCGCCTACGGCGATGTTATAGCGCCGCCCTCCAGCGACAAACGCATCGTGGTGATCAAACAGCCGGTGGGCGTTACCGCCTCGGTGACTCCCTGGAACTTCCCCAGCGCCATGATCGCGCGCAAGCTCGCCCCGGCACTGGCCACCGGCTGCACCTTCATCGCCAAGCCCGCGTCGGAAACCCCGCTGTCCGCACTGGCACTCGCCGTACTGGCAGAAGAAGCCGGTGTGCCGAAAGGTGTCTTCAACGTCGTCGTGGGTAAAAGTTCGCGGGAAATCGGCAAGGAAATGACCACCAACCCATTGGTGCGTAAATTCACCTTCACCGGCTCCACCGCGGTAGGTAAATTGCTGCAGGCCCAGTGCGCCGAGACCGTCAAGAAAACATCGATGGAACTGGGCGGCAATGCCCCGTTTATCGTATTCGACGACGCGGATATCGATGAGGCAGTAAAAGGCGCAATCATCTGCAAGTACCGCAACGCCGGGCAGACCTGTGTCTGTGCCAACCGCATTTTTGTGCAGGACAAAGTCTACGACGAGTTCGCGCAGAAATTTTCCGCTGCCGTCAGTGCGCTGAAAATGGGAAATGGCGCGGAAGAGGGAATTGAAGTCGGCCCCATGATCAATGCTACCGCAGTGGAAGACGTAAAGGCCCTGGTGGACGACGCCCTGGGTAAAGGCGCCAAGGCGCTCAATGACGGTGGCCCCAGTGACATGGGTGAGTGCTTCTATACCCCCACCGTATTGACCGGTGTGGATGACACCATGAAACTCTTCAAGGAAGAGATCTTCGGCCCGGTCGCACCGCTGTTTAAATTTTCCAGCGAAGAAGAAGCCATTCGCATGGCCAACGATACCGAATTCGGACTCGCTTCCTATTTCTACTCCCGCGATATTGGCCGTATCTGGCGTGTGGCGGAGGGGCTTGAATACGGCATGGTGGGTATCAACGAAGGTATCATTTCCAACGAAATGGCACCCTTCGGCGGTATTAAAGAATCCGGTTCCGGCCGTGAAGGCTCCAAGTACGGCATCGATGACTACCTGGAAATCAAGTATCTGTGTATGGGCGGAATTTAGTATGGACGGAATTTAAAATGGGTGACATTTGAGCCCGAATTTAAATATCACGCCTGTAGCCGTAGCGCACAGCTGCTTTAGCGAAAAGTTCGGCATCCCCCGCCAGCCCCTGCTGGCGGATGCCAGCCGTGCTTCCATTGAACTAATCCCCCCATTCAACGACCCGGATGCAGTTGCCGGCCTGGAGCAGCACAGCCACCTCTGGCTTACCTGGCAGTTTCACCAGGTCGCCGGCCAATGGTCCCCCAAGGTGCGTCCCCCGCGTTTGGGGGGCAACAAAAAGCTCGGTGTCTTCGCCACACGCTCTCCGTTCAGGCCCAACAATATCGGTTTGTCGGTAGTGCGCTTGATCGAAGTGCGCACGCACCCCAGGGTTGAACTGATCGTAGCCGGCGCCGACCTGCTGGATGGCACCCCGATCCTGGATATCAAACCCTATATTCCCTATGCCGACAGTGTCCCCGCTGCCACTAGTGCATTGGCAGAAGCGGCACCGGCGGCAACCCCGGTACATCTTCCCGAGGCGATTGCTCAGGTCGCGCAAAACTATCGCGATGACTGGGGCACGGATTTGCCCGAGCTCATCAAACAGGTGCTGTCTCAGGACCCCAAGCCGGCTTACCAGCAGCCGGATCCTGAGCGGATTTACGGTATGGAACTCTGCGGTTTTAACCTGCAGTGGCGCTACGTCAGTGGAGAGATTGAAGTGACCGGGCTGAATGCGCTGATCGAGGAAAGCAGTTAGTGAGCCAACCAGTGAGTCAGCAGTCAGCGTTGCGAAAAACAGGAGTCTGGAAAAGGCGGCTGTGGTCGCTTCTCAAGTTTCTGCTGATGGCCGCGGTCATTGTCAGCGCGGTTTCCTGGTACCACGGGCGCAATATGCCCAAGGGCGTGGCTCCAGTGCTGGTTGCACCGGATATCAACGGTTTGCCACTCGACCTGCAAGCAATGACGCAGAAGGGCCCGGTAATGATCTATTTCTGGGCAACCTGGTGTGGCTATTGCCGTGTGATTTCCCCGGCGGTTTCCGACCTCGCGCAAGATCATCAGGTCATCACCGTCGCCCTGCAGTCGGGCACCCCGGAGGAAGTGGCCACTTACCAGCAGCAACACCACCTCAATTTTCGGACGATCAACGACCCGAGTGGGGCACTCAGTGCCAGCTGGGGGTTACAGGTGACCCCAACAATCGCCATTGTCGATCGCGAGGGCAAGGTCAGCGCAGTAACATCCGGAATGACGTCCAAGTGGGGGCTGCAGGCAAGGATGTGGCTGGCGGATTAGTGCCGAGTCTTGTTCGGATCCAGGTCGTCACTCAGTACATCGTCATACACCGGCTGACCCGGGATCTTGTGCCCCTCACTGGCCCATTCACCCAGATCGATCAACTTGCAGCGCTCGCAGCAAAATGGCCGAAAGGGGTTGCTTGAACTCCACTCTATCGGCTTTTTACAAGTAGGGCAGGGGACGGTCGGCTTGTCGGACATGATAAAACTGCTGGTTACGGTGGGCGGGTCATGATGTGTTGGTCATGAGCGCGTTGCTATCGCCAGATACTGCTGGTGGAGCTTGTCCACCTGGGCCTCCAGCGACGCCAATGAGCCGCTATTATCCAGAATATCGTCCGCCTTTGCACACCGCTCTGCCCGTGGCAGCTGGGCGGCCATAATCTTGCGGATCTGCTCCACAGAATTGGCATCCCGCGCACTGGCGCGGGCCAGTTGCACCTCTTCCGGTAAATCCACCACACAGATACGTTGCACCAGCTCAGACTGGCTGGTCTCGATCAACAGGGGAGATTCCAGCATGGCGTAAGGCGCAGTGTGAGTCTCTTTACTTGCAGTCAGCGACGCAATGATCTCGTCCCGGATCAGCGGGTGTGTCAGCCGTTCCAGCCAGACCCGCTCCACCGGGTTGTCGAACACCAGTTTGCGCAACTGTGCGCGATCCAGCGAACCGTTGGCGAGCAGAATGTCATCGCCAAAATGTTCGGCAATGGCCAGCAGTGCCGGTCGGCCGGGCTCCACCACAACCCGCGCAGCCCAGTCCGCATCCACCACATTCACACCGTGATGGCGAAACCGTGCCGCTGCTGCGGATTTTCCGCTGCCGATACCGCCGGTGAGCCCTACGGTAAAAGTCACCTTAACTGCTCAGCCCGGAAACACGGAAGTACCAGCCCATAATCTGCTCGCCCCACAGCATGGCAATCCAGGCCGCGCCGGCGAGATAGGGGCCAAAGGCGATTGGCAGGTTCTTGTCCCGCCCGGAAATCAGTGTCCACAAAATACCCACCAGCGCACCGACGGCGGCAGAGAGCAGAATCACCATTGGCAGTACCTGCCAGCCAAACCAGGCTCCGATGGCCGCAAGGATCTTGAAGTCCCCGGCTCCCATCCCTTCCTTGCCGGTCACCAGCTTGAAGATATGGAACACACCCCAGAGTGCCAGGTAGCCGGCAATAGCGCCGATCACTGCATCTTGTAAGGGTGCAAACACGCCCCAGATATTAATCAACAGGCCCGCCCACAACAGCGGCAGGGTAATGCTGTCTGGCAGTAACTGCTTGTCGAAATCAATCCCGGTCAGTGCCACCAGCGCCCAGGTAAAAAACACCCCGGCCAGCGCCTGCCAGGTAAAGCCCAGCTGCCACACCACAATAACGGTCAGAATACCCGTAACCAGCTCCACCATCGGGTAGCGCTTGGAAATCGGTGCATTGCAATTGCCGCACTTACCTCTCAGCAGCAGGTAACTGATGATGGGGATATTCTGCCAGGGCTTGATGATCGTCTCGCACTTGGGGCAGTGGGAGTGGGGCAGCACCAGGTTGTAGGTTTCATCCAGCTGCTTTTGTTCTGCCGCAGAGGGCGTTTTTTCAAAGTAGCTGTAAAAGTCCCGCTGGTACTCGCGCTCCATCATGATCGGGAGGCGGTGGATGACGACATTCAGGAAGCTGCCGACTAGCAGGCCTAAAACAAAAGCGCTGCTTAGTAGCAGCGCTGGGTGGGAAATTAGCGTTTCGATCATTTTAGATAACTTTGCCGAGCTGGAAGATGGGGAGGTACATGGCGATCAACAGGCCACCTACTAGAATTCCCAATACAGCCATGATCATGGGCTCAAGGAGGGCAGTAAGATTGTCAACCATATTGTCCACAGCTTCTTCGTAAAAGTCTGCGGCCTTGCTCAGCATTTCATCCAGAGCACCGGTTTCTTCACCGATGGCGGTCATCTGGATTAACATGGGTGGGAAAAGCTTAGATGTGCTCATGGAAGTATTGAGCGGCACGCCAGTAGCAACAGTGTCACGAATTCTGAAGGTTGCTTCCTGATAAATTACATTACCTGTGGCGCCAGCAACGGATCTAAGTGCATCAATCAGGGGGACACCTGCTGCAAAAGTTGTTGAGAGTGTGCGGGCATAACGTGCAGCAATTGAGTTGTAAGTGATCTGGCCGAGCACTGGAATTTTCAGTGCAAGTCGGTCGAAAAAGTGTGCCACTTTCTTGTTACGCTTTTTAATTTCAAGAGTGCCGCCAATGCCGATAACGATTCCAATAAAGGCTATGAGCCAGTTGGCTTGCATCCAGTCAGAAATTCCGAGCACGAACAGTGTAAATGCAGGGAGCTCTGCACCAAAGCCGGCAAAGGTTTCAGCAAAAGTGGGTACCACCTTAACGAGCAAAATAGCAGTTACAACAACAGCAACGATGACTACGGCAATAGGGTAGGTCATTGCTTTCTTGATTTTCTTCTTCAATGACTCCGTTTTTTCTTTGTAGGTGGCAATCCTTCCCAGCATGGTCTCGAGAGCACCCGATTGCTCACCAGAATCCACCAAGTTGCAGAACAGCTCATCAAAATAGAGTGGATGTTTACGCAATGCTTCGGCGAAGCTGGTGCCGGAAGCTACCTCATCCCTAATTTCAAGAATTAATTTTCTTAAGCTTGCGTTATCGCTACCATCGGCGACGATTTCAAAGCTCTGAACTAGGGGTACACCAGCCTTGGTCATAGTTGCCAACTGACGGGTAAACAGCGCGATATCACCAGCTTTAATTTTCTTTTTACCGCCAAACAGAGGGGCGGATTTTTTCTGCACTCGATTGGCAATAATACCCTTGCGACGGAGATGGGCTTTCACCAGTGCGGGACTGGTGCCGCTTGCCTCTCCTTCGACCTTGTTGCCCTTGGCATCCACGCCTTTATATATATAGGTGGTTGCTACTGCACTGGCGGCGGCATTGGCCATGGTGTAATTCCCGATTGTTATTGCTAATCTATAGTGTTGTCTTAAAGGGATTAATCGTTAGTAACCCGGTTAGCTTCTTCCAGGCTGGTGACCCCCATCACCACTTTCCGCAATGCGGAGACGCGCAAGTTATTGAAACCTTCCTTGCGTGCTTGGTCGGCGATCTGAATTGAATTACCGCCCTCCATTATAATGCGCGAAATTCCATCAGTGATGCGAACCACTTCATACACACCCACGCGTCCCTTGTAGCCTTTGGTACAGTGCTCACAGCCCACTGGCTGGAATATCTGCCATTCGCTTTTTGGGATGGTTACCGTATCAAATCCTTCATCTTGCAATACTTCGTCTGGAAGCTGTGCGGGCTTTTTACACTCGTTACAAAGGCGTCGCGCCAGGCGCTGGGCGATAATCACACTAACCGAGGTGGCGATATTGAAGGTGGGAACCCCCATATTCATCAGGCGGGTCAATGTTTCCGGTGCAGAGTTGGTATGCAGGGTCGATAGTACCAAGTGACCCGTCTGCGCCGCCTTGATCGCGATCTCGGCAGTTTCCAGATCCCGGATTTCCCCCACCATCACGATATCCGGATCCTGACGCAGGAAGGAGCGCAGTGCCTCAGCGAAATTCAAACCTACCTTGTTGGATACATTGACCTGGTTGATCCCCTCCAGGTTAATTTCCACCGGATCTTCCGCAGTAGAAATGTTGCGCTCCGGGGTGTTGAGAATATTCAGGCCGGTATACAGGGATACGGTCTTACCGGAGCCTGTAGGTCCAGTTACCAGAATCATACCTTGGGGCTGATCTAGCGCATCCAGGTAAATCTGTTTCTGTTCTTCTTCGTAGCCGAGGGCATCGATGCCCAGTTTGGCTGAAGAGGGATCAAGAATCCGCAGTACGATTTTTTCACCCCACAGGGTAGGCAGGCTATTCACCCGGAAGTCGATGGCCTTGGTCTTGGAGACCTTCATCTTGATCCGCCCATCCTGGGGTACTCGCCGTTCGGAGATGTCCATTTTGGACATTACCTTGAGTCGGGCTGAAAGGCGGCCGGCTAACTGGATTGGAGGGCGCGCTACCTCGTGCAAAATACCATCCGTACGCATGCGTACCCGATAGATCTTTTCATAGGGTTCGAAGTGAATATCGGAGGCACCGGTACGTATCGCGTCCAAGAGCACCTTGTTCACAAAACGTACAACAGGGGCTTCGTCTCCTCCAGGCTCGTTATCTCGATCCTGGTCGGGTGTATCCCCCCCGTCCACATCTAGATTGTCAAGATCGTCGTCATCAAGCCCTTCTAGACCGCCACCCATATCGCCGCTATTGGAGAGATAGCTTTCAATCGCTTTGGCTAGTTTATCTGACTCTACCAATACCGCTTCAGTGTTCAAGCCGGTATTGAAATTGAAATCGTCCAGTGCCGCGAGGTTGGTTGGATCCGCCACCGCAATAAAAAGGCGACTGCCCCGTTTGTAGAGGGGAAGAGCAAAATGCTTGCTGATCAATTTTTCATCGGCAACATCTTTGGGAAGCAGTTCGAAGTTGTAACTGCCTAGGTCATATAGAGGGCTGCCAAATGCCACTGCCGCACTGTTGGCCAGTTCTCTGCTTTTGACCAGTTTGGATTCCACCAGGTGTTGGGCAAAACTCTGGCGTTCACGTTTTGCAGCCTCTAGTGCTGAGGCTGCTGTGGCTTCATCGATTACTTTGTCGAGCACCAGCCGCTTGGCCAGACCGCTCAGGGGGGGGCTGTTTGTGGAGCTCATTTTGGGAACTGATTACTATGTAAGTTTGTATGTTTGTTGTTCGTAGAGCAGTGTTGTATTGAGCATCAATATAACGAATAAAGGCTTGGCCGCCAATTACCCCAAGAGCCAATCTGTTCACAGCGTTAAGACGCAAATTTAATGTGACTTGTTAAGGTTGGAGTTGTGCGATGAATTGGTAGTGGCGCAATTCGCCCCATTTGCTTCGAAGCTAGGCCTCTCATTCTCAACTGGATGTGACAATTTGTGTCACAGTTTGCCTATTACCTGCTTCTGGGTAGGAGGATTGGTCAATAAATATCCATTTTGTGGGTATTTCCCCCCCAGGTGCGGGGGGATAAGGCAATTTTCGCGCTTGCGCGTTTTGCCACAACCCCTGTATCTTAACTGCCGACTTCCTCACGGGATTTCACTAACAACAACAGTCTGTATGGAGACGGTTACAATGAAAAAGCAACAGGGCTTTACTCTTATTGAATTGATGATCGTGGTAGCGATTATCGGCATTCTTGCTGCGGTTGCAGTTCCTGCTTATCGCGAGTACGTCGCTACCTCCTACGGCGGTGCCGCTATGAAAGGCGTAGCTGGATTTGTTGGCAAAGCGCAAGCTTGTATTGGTACCGGCATTGGCTGTAACACTCTTAACACCGAAGTTGGTAACACTACTGAACTGACTGCGTCAGTTACTCTTGCTGAAGCAACTGCGTCAGTTCTGACTTGGGCCAATGCTGGCTGTAAAGTAGCGGCTTCTATTAGTGGTGACGGCCAGGTAGTTTATACCTCCAACACTGCGAACTCTTCTATTGCTACTGCCGCTCAGTGCTTGGAAGGTTCTACTGCGACTACCGATACAAACCTGTAACGATTAGTTGTGAACGGTTAAGCTAACATTCAAATTTGACTTTGATATTTAGCTTAAAAAAAGCCCCGCAAATGCGGGGCTTTTTTGTTTCGGGCTAGATGGTGAAATCAAATCGTGACATAAAGTATTCTTGCCAATCTTTCTTTGCGGGTAGACCATTACAACTGGTACGCCCTATATCATGTTTGGAATTGTGGATTGGCCCGGCAGAAAATATTTCCCGGTACGGATTACTACTTCTCCTTTCTCGATATTTTGGCAGATGTGCACCAACAATTTCCGATTCAAGCCCACGCTATTGCTTGATGTGGGAACTTGTCGCGTTCCCTCGAAACAGTGTCGATGGACGGCTGCTCTTGCCTAGCCACAAGGGCTATAACCCGGCACCAACGTTGTAATTTGGCTTTACCGCGATTAAACGGGGCTTTTACGGCAGCAGATTGGCCTGCCGTTCGATGGTGTACATTGCGCCGAGGGCTCTCTGTTCTTGGTGCTATAGAATGAATTTTGTGCCTTTCGGCTGAATCCTCACCGTCTTCACACAAAGTGCACATATAATCCTTTGAATTTCTAAAATAAAAGGAATTTGTGCTATGTCCGGCGGTGCCAACAAATCATTTTTAAGCAACCCTATCAGCTTTTTGAGAAATAACGTCCTGACTATCGACGTGCAGTCAATGGTGACCACCCCCTCGCAAAACGGGGGTTTGGCCAACTACTCTGCGAAGCACAATCAGGGTGGGCTGGTTACCGTCAATATCGCCAAGGACCCTGTCAACAAGGGGCTGAAGAGCACTGGTTCCTCTGCGGTTGCCTATAAAGTGTCCGAGGCCAGTGGCGCTCCTTCGAAACATTCCCATCAGTTCTCCGCCTATTACTTGCCCTTTATGAACAACGATTTCCGGGTAATGAATCTCGGCAATGCGGCTGACTTCTTTTTTACCGATACGATGAACGGCTGCTCTTTTGCCTGCGGCGCGGGTAACCCGCCAAAGATTGGGCACTTTAATCGTGTCTCCGGGCCGAATGACATGATTGACCAGAACGCGATCGATGGGGATATTTCTGGTCAGTTCCCGGGCGGCGTGCTGAAGTCCCTGAAAAAGACGGACTACAAAAATGATGTTGGCGAGGCGGCGTCTTTGGTGGGGGTCCGGACGAATGGTACTTGGGCGTTTTATTACCAGGTGTACTCCGTCGCCGGGGTGACCAAGACCGGTAAGGTGTATCAGATCGCCGATGGTATGCCTGCGACTGTCCGCTAGTATCGGCAGAGTAAATTTCCAACTTTTTTCGTTGCTTACCCTCACTGTACTTGTGAGGGTGGTACTTTCTCGTCGGTATATGACCTACCGAATAGCGCTAATCTCGGGAGTCTGTGACCGCTTGGACAGCCTGGCCTGGTGCACCAAGAATCCATTTCGCGCCAATCGAGACTAGACTTTAGGTGTTAACCAACGCTAACGAGGAGTCCCAGTCGATGGCCATGCGCACCCTGGAAACCGAATTTCCCGATCTCGCCGACAGTATCCGCCACCTGATTCAAGACAGTATTCAGTTCAAGACCGACAGAGACAATTACCACAAGCTGGATAAGGCCATCCGCGGTCTGGAAGAGCGCGGTGTGGCTACCGATGACAACCACTTCAATGAGCTGAAGATCCAGCGGGCCCACCTCAAGGATCAGTTGTATCGGCAGGCCAAAAGTCACAAGCACTGACGGCCGGTTTTAGCCCGTTTGAGACCCGCCCTGTGAACTATGGTTCGGGGCGGTCGCTCAGAAGCGGGCTAGTTCGTCACGCAGGTCTTGTTCGAGATCCTTAGGCTCGGTAATCCAGACACTTTCATCCGATCCCGGAAAAACACCCACTTCGATTCCGTCCTTTTTCAGGCCCGGCAGCCAGCGGTTGAGGAACTGGGGCAGGGGAATGCTTCTGGGGCTCAGGTCCGCGTCGCTACCGGCATGCGCCTCGGCAAATTCGCTGCTGGGCCACACTGGCAAATAGTCAAAGCCGCCATCTTCGTCCGAGTGCAGCTTCAGAAAGTGCTCGTCGCTATTGATCAGTATCCACACTTCCCGCTCTTCACCGACCAGGTCCAGAAAGTACTCGTAGCGTTCTTCGCAACTGAGGTCGAGAACGGCTTGGAGGTCATTGTTACTCATTTTGGGGCCTGTGTTTTCAGTTGGCATTGGGCGGAGCCTACAGGGGATTGATCGACGGGTGAAGCCGGATTGTCGAGGAGTGGTCCTGTTATAACGTGGCTTTGGTGCGAACCGTCGATACTAATATGGTCGACGCCAAACAGTCGAGGCAATAGATTTTCCGCGAATATGTGCACAATGATACTCTCGCTCTTAAACATTCCCTGAATTCGGCAGGCAAATATTATGGAAGATATCCTCGCAAACCCCATGGCGTTGTTGGTGATGGTGGGGATTGTCTCGATTGTCTGTCAGTACTTAGCCTATATGCTCAAGCTGCCGGCGATTTTGCCCTTGCTGCTGGCAGGATTGGTGCTGGGGCCGGTGACGGGAATTCTCGATCCGGACGCTCTGTTTGGCGACCTGCTTTTTCCGATTGTATCGCTGGCGGTTGCCATCATTCTGTTCGAGGGGGCGCTTACCCTCAAGTTTTCTGACCTTGCCGGGCACGGCACCATGGTGCGCAATTTGTGTACTCTGGGTGCCCTTGTGACCTTTCTGGTTGCGACGCCTGCTGCACACTATTTTCTCGGCATGCCAATGCAAATGGCCGCCTTGTTCGGCGCCATTGTCACGGTAACCGGGCCCACGGTGATTGTGCCCATGTTACGCACAGTGCGCCCGAATACCCGCATTTCAAATATTTTGCGCTGGGAGGGGATTGTTATCGATCCCATTGGTGCCCTGCTTGCGGTGCTGGTCTACGAGTACATCGTTGCGTTGCACGGTGCGCTGGAGCATACCCTGATCACTTTCCTCAAAGTCGTGGTTATCGGTTTTGGCGTTGGTTCCTTGATGGGGTATTTCGTGGGCTCCCTGCTAAGGAATAACTGGGTACCACACTATCTGCGCAATACGGCGGTACTGACGCTGATGCTCGGTGCCTACGCCGCCTCCAACCTGATGACCCATGAATCCGGCCTCCTGACGGTGACGGTGATGGGCATCTGGATGGCAAATATGAAAAACCTGGATGTCGATGACATTCTGGAGTTCAAGGAAACCCTCAGCGTACTGCTGATTTCGGCACTGTTTATCCTGCTTGCCGCGCGCCTGGAGTTTTTCACACTGACGCAGCTGGGGTGGGGCGCGCTGCTGGTTTTGGTGGCGATCATGTTTGTCGCCCGGCCGCTCTCGGTATTCCTGTCGTCTCCCGGTTCCGGTTTGAGCTGGCGTGAGCTGGCGCTGCTCAGTTGGATAGCGCCGCGGGGCATAGTGGCTGCGGCAGTCTCTGCACTTTTTGCCCTGAAGCTGGACACCATTGGGCTGCCCAAGTCCGAATTGTTGGTGCCGATGGTCTTTCTGGTGATTATCGCCACCGTTGTGCTGCAGAGCCTCACATCCAAAACAGTTGCCAAGCTGCTGGGCGTGCGTGCGCCTTATCCCAATGGCTACCTGTTGTTTGGCGGTGCCAAGTTTGCGCGCATGCTGGCGAAAGACCTGATGGAGAAGGGCGTTCCGGTGCGGATTGCGGATACCAACTGGGACGCCATCCGCGAGGCACGCATGGAAAATATCCCCACCTATTACGGTAACCCCATCTCCGAGCACGCGAGCCTGACTATGGACTTATCCACAGTGGGCAAGGTGCTGGTATTGTCGCCCTACAAACAGCTCAATCCCTTGGTGACCTACCACTTCGAGCACATCCTCGGAGATGGCTCGGTATTGGGATTAAGTAGCGGTACCCAGGAAGGGCGAGCTAGCCACAAGGTGTCAGAGGAGTACGCGAAAAAGCTGGAGCTCTTCTCTGACAGTGCAAGCTACAGCCGTCTTGCCAGCCTGGTGGCAAAAGGGGCAACGATCAAAACCACCCGCATCACCGAAGCCTTTACCATCGAGGATTACCGGGAAACCTACGGCAACCGTGCTACGCAGCTGTATGCGGTGGACCCACAGGGGAAAATTCATATCAATACGATTTCCCACGAGTTTGAACTGACGGCGGACTGGCAGCTCGTCAGTCTGATCGCGCCAGAGGAAGGTAGCGAGAAATTGGCAGAAAAGGAGTAGCGGCTCTGCCCCCCGAAAAAGGGAAAATGATTATCGATGGTTTTTAACGGCTGCGCGCATAGTCCTGTTAGCTACCGAAGGTAAGTGTTGATTTATTGATCTTGAAAACGAGACTCCGATCTCGTTTTTTATTTGCGATGCATCACGGTTTTGGTAGTCTCTGCACTCGACGATTTTCGCGCCAGCAGGAACTGAATCAATGGATTTCACCGGTTATCTCCGTGTACTCGCCAAAAACGATGGCTCTGACCTTTACCTCAGTACCGGAGCACCGCCCTG
This sequence comes from Microbulbifer sp. ALW1, assembly GCF_009903625.1. NCBI lineage: Bacteria > Pseudomonadati > Pseudomonadota > Gammaproteobacteria > Cellvibrionales > Microbulbiferaceae > Microbulbifer > Microbulbifer sp. ALW1. The sequence goes on from NZ_CP047569.1 coordinate 2,020,010, forward strand.
TGCCAAGTTTCAGGGTGTACTGAAGCCCCTGAGCAAGGAGCCACTTGCGCCCGGGGAGATCGAGAAGATCGCCACAGAAATCATGGATGAGGAGCAGCGCGAGGAGTTCAAGCGCGAACTGGAAATGAACCTGGCGATGACCATTCCCCATGTGGGGCGTTTCCGGATCAATATCTTCTGGCAGCGCAACCAGGTTTCCATTGTTGCGCGAAATATCGTCACCGAAATCCCGAAGTTTGATGACCTGAAGTTACCGCCCATCCTCAAGGATGTGGTGATGGCCAAGCGTGGCCTGGTGCTGTTTGTCGGTGGCACCGGTTCCGGAAAATCCACCTCTCTGGCAGCGCTGATCGACCATCGCAACACCAACAGTGGTGGACACATCATCACCATTGAGGATCCCGTGGAGTATGTGCACCGGCACAAGAAGAGTGTGATCAACCAGCGGGAAGTCGGTGTCGATACCCGCAGCTTTCACGCCGCCCTGAAAAATACCCTGCGCCAGGCGCCAGACGTAATTCTGATTGGCGAGATCCGCGATCGCGAAACCATGGAGCACGCCATCGCCTTTGCCGAGACCGGCCACCTGGCGATCTCCACCCTTCACGCCAACAACGCCAACCAGGCCCTCGACCGGATTGTGAATTTCTTCCCCGAAGAGCGCCGCCCACAACTGCTGATGTCCCTGTCGCAGAATATCCGCGCTTTTGTTTCACAGCGCCTGGTGCCAACGGTCGATGGCAAGCGCTGTGCCGCGGTGGAAATCCTGCTGGGTACCCAGACGATTAACGAGCTGATCCTCAAGGGTGAATTCCACAACATCAAGGAAATGATGGAGAAGTCGGAAAACCTTGGCATGCAGACGTTTGACGCCGCACTGTTCAAACTCTACGTGGAAGAGCGGATCAGCCACGAGGAGGCGATCAAGAACGCGGACTCTGCCAATAACCTGCGTCTGCGTATCAAAATGTATGAAGAGGGAAAGAAACCTAAGGCCGTGCCTGAGGAGGATGAGGCGAAAAGCGTTGGCGCCATTGCCGGCGGTGGGCTCGCGCTGTCCCTTGAGTCCATTGATGAAGAGGAAGAAGTGGTCAACTTCTAACCTACTGTATATATAGGTGAGCGCGTCAAACGGTGCGCTTACCAAACCCTTATAAGTAGAAGCTACTCGGAAATTCCAACACAAAAAGAAAAATTAACTATTTAACCGACCGATCTAAAATCGGCGACAAAGAATCCTGTTTCCGTTTTTTCGTAAAAAAAGTGCGTTAAACGGTTGAATCACCTCCTCCCTTCTCCCCCCGGCAAGTCGATGTAACTTACTCTGCGCATAAATCATCTTTTCTCCTGTTGGCTCCTGCCGGTGATCAGCCCGAAACACATGCTCCTAATTCTCTAGTTACATTTCATTATCTAAAGGGAAGCTATTGCGGATAGCCCGAATGGGCCCTTGTTTAAAACGAGCACCTCGATATTCTAGCTCCAAAGTGGGTTAACCGGTTAAGAAGGTATCATTCGTTACCGTAAAAACTGGTAAATCGCGCTGGAGAAATCTTAAGTCGGCAAGCTGAATTTTTTTCCAGTGCATGAGTGTACCTGAAAAACAGCATCTCAATTTTATTCGTCTTGGTGAGGCAGGTAAAAGATTAGTTGTCATGGGATTTTTCTGGTTTACCTCATTCTATCAGTACGTTTGTAAGCGTGGATCAACGTGAGTGACTACATAAACGCACATTGGGTTGGTCTAGTGTCTTGTAAAGTTGGAAGCGGATGATGGCGAGTGTAATTATTCCTGCCCATAATGAATCAGGCGTCATTGACCGTTGCTTACATTCAATTTTGCAAGAAGGCACTTCAAAAACTGATGCGTTCGAAGTGATTGTTGTCTGTAACGGTTGCTCGGATGACACCGCCCTTAGAGCAAAAAAGTATCCGAATGTCACCGTAGTAGAGATCACCGAAGCTTCCAAGATTAAGGCGTTAAATAAGGGTGACTCAGTTGCAGCATCTTATCCGCGTGTCTACCTGGACGCGGATATTGAAATCAGTTCCGGTTCTCTGAAGAAGGCAATTGAAATTATTCAGTCTTCTGAAATTCTCGCCGCATCACCAAAAGCTGAGTTTGATCTGACCTCATCCAATATTTGGGTCAAATCGTTTTATGCAATTTGGACCAAACTACCGTATTTCTCCCGTGGGAAAATGATTGGGTCCGGAATCTACATTCTTTCAGAAGAAGGGCGAGCTAGATTCACGAGCTTCCCAGACTTGGTGTCGGATGATGGCTTTATCAGGTCATTATTTAGTGATCATGAAAGACAGACGTTAAATGGATGCCATTTCAAAATCTTCGTGCCTCACACTCTAATAGAGTTAATCAAGATAAAACGGCGATCTGCCTTTGGCAACCGGGAATTGTCCGCGATCAACCCTAACGCTGATGTTGGTCGTGACAACACCGCAAAAGATCTGTTGGTATTAATTACGAAAAAACCATGGCTTATACCTGCGGCTATTGTCTATTTGATTGTGAAGCTGCGAATTAATTCTACCAATAGGAAAGCGTTGAGTTCGGGCGCGAAATTCAAATGGGAACGTGATATGAGTTCACGCGCCTAGTTTTTGTGTCACAGACAGGAGTTTTCGTTTATGGATGAACGTAACTTTAACGAAGCCAAAAATACTTCCAAAAAAGTGCTACTGATTTCATCAAGTGGTGGTCACTGGGTTCAGTTAAGCCGACTTGTGCCAAGTCTTGTTTCGTGTAATTTGTATTTTGCAAGTACTGATAAGTCATATCAGTCGACTGTTCCTGATGGACATTTCTTTTACGTGCCTGATGCGTCGAGAACAGATACAGTTTTCAAGATTTTAGCGCAAGCGATCACCGTTCTATTGACCATAATTCGCGTCAATCCACAGGTTGTCATTACAACAGGCGCGGCGCCAGGATTTTTTGCGGTTTTCTTTGCAAAAAAAATGGGTAAGAAAACCATTTGGATAGATAGTATCGCCAATGTTTGGGAGATATCAATGTCAGGGTCGAGGGCGATTAAGCACTCGGATTTGATGGTTACCCAATGGCCGCACCTGGATTCAGAACTGGGTGCCAAGTATTTCGGATCTGTAATTTAATTAAACATTCTAAGTCAGAAATTTTACGATGATCCGGCCTGCACACAGAAAGAATTATACGGCTAGCTTTTTATCCCGATAGAAAAATGGCCTATCAAGCCGTATAGAGAACATGGAATAGATAAGGCTATGATATTTGTCAGCGTAGGCACACAATTACCGTTCGATAGACTTATTTCAGCTATGGACGAATGGGCGTCAGGCCACCAAGGTTCTTCTGTATTTGCTCAGATAGGTGAAAGTCGATACGTTCCGAGAAATATTAATTTTGAGAAAAGCCTGAGTATTTCAGAGTATACCGATTTCTTTAATGAAGCGAATCTGGTGGTGTCACATGCTGGAATGGGGACAATAATTACCGCCTTGGAAACCCGCAAGCCACTCATAATAATGCCCAGGGAGTTTTCTCGCGGAGAACATCGGAACGATCATCAAATAGCGACAGCTGAAAAATTTTCTCACTTTGATCTGATACATGTCGTCAGAGATTCCGCCAGTTTATTTGGCGCAATCAACGCAGCAATGAAATCCTCTGAGGTGACCTCTAATCCGCGACTCGAGGTTTCCGATACGTTGATCAAAGCCATCGAGAGTGTGATTGAATCCGCCTGACAGGAATGCGGACGTCGAGCCAGCAAAGTGATAACAGAAAACATTTATAAAAGGTCGGGGATGGATTCTGTTCATAATGAACACTGTCTTTTGGCAAAATTATTTATTATTTCATTATTTATTCCTGGTGAATTCTATCTGAATCTAGGCGGCTTAAGGTTAGAGATGTATCGGGTCATTTTAATGGTCTCTACCTTGAGTAGCTTCCGCTTTGTAACCGGCTCGAGTACTGTCCTGCACCTGGGCGATAAATGTGTAAATGCAGCTATTCTGTGGGCAGTCGCATCCATATTTCTTAATTATGGCGTTGGAAAAGGCATTGAGAAGTCGGGCATACTCTTTATTGAATTGTTTGGAGCTTACTATCTCGCACGGAGAACCTTTGTATCAATAGATAGTATATTGTCGGTTTACAAAGTTTATATCATTTTGGTTTTGGTTATCTTGCCTTTTAGTTTTATTGAATTTATAACGGGAGATAAGTGGATTCATGAAATTGCGTCTTCGATGACTGGCCATAGGCATTTACCTGCGTCTCTATATACCGAAAAATATATTCGGATGGGGATGACGAGATCCGCCAGCGCCTTTTCTCATCCCATTCTAAACGGAATTATATGCGTTACGGTATTGCCAATAGCCTTTTATCGATACCTTAAAGATAAAAAAATAGGATATTTGTTGATAGTATTTTCTCTCGTTTTGGCAGTAGTGACTTCAATTTCCTCCGCGGCATTTTTAGCCCTTGCGATATATCTTGCGGTAATTGTTTTTTTCAAATTAAAGCAAAAGATAGGCGACGGAATGAGGCGGGTTATTTGGTTAGTGGTCGCAGCGGCTATAGTTGTTCAAATGGTCTCCAATCGGGGGCTGGTCAAGTTAGTTATTCAGAACTTGACATTCAATCCCCATACTGGAACGCACAGGTTGCTCATTATTGAGCATCTCAAGGATGACATTCTACGAGCGCCTTTCTTTGGTTCAGGTATTGGCGCTCCCTGGTCCGCACCCTTCTGGATGGGGCAAAGTATCGACAATTTTTGGTGGGCAACCGCATTTTTCTTCGGGATACCATTCCCATTGTTGGTTTCATATTCGGTAATTTACTGCGTTAGAAAAATTCGAGTATCCGCTCATCCTGGAGAGAGTGACTATTTCGCGTTCTCTGTTATTAGTATGTGTTTGGCGTTTTTATTTCTTGGCCTGACGGTACATCTTTTTGGAAAAGCCCAGCCACTATTTTTCTTTGTAATCGGAACAGCTGCTGCGGTGGTGGTATTGCTACAAAAAACTATGGATGTATCACCTTCGAATAATAAAAAAGAACAGGTTCCAGGGCTGATGTGGAGGCGCAACTATGATCTACAATAAAAGTTTTCAGCGATTGATTATCTTCATTCGACATCACTTACTCTCGGTTCGCCGGTGGATCCTTATTAATTTCTATGGAATGAATATCGGTAAAGATGTACGTATATCATTAAAGGCGAACTTGGATAAGCGACATCCGAGAGGTGTGCATATCGGTGATGGTTCTTATGTTGCCTTTCACTCGACAATCCTATGTCATGATATGTCCAGAAATATCTATTGGGATGTTGTTATAGGAAGAAATTGCTTTATCGGAGCTCGCAGCATAATTATGCCCGGCGTGACCATTGGAGATTCTGTTGTTGTTGCTTCTGGCGCGGTGGTAACCAAGAATGTAGAGAGTAATGTCATCGTCGCGGGAAATCCTGCAAAGGTAATTAAAACAGGCATAAAAACGATCAAGTGGGGTAGGTTAGTCAATGAAACAGAAGGTTGAAGATGTCCGATCTACAAAGGTAAGTATCTTGATCGTTTGCTATAACTCTCTTGCTGATATAGGGCAATGTATAGCCAGCGTAACGAATGATATTCAAAAGTATGAACTTGACGCTGAGATGTTACTGGTAGACAACTCAAATGATGGCACTGTTGATTTCGTATCGAAAAGCTATCCGTCAGTGAAGATCATTGAAAACAATACCAACCTGGGATTTGCCGCTGGTAATAACTTACTTGCCAAGTATGCAAAAGGGGATTACTTTCTATTATTGAATCCGGATACGAAGGTTTTTGACGGAGCAATTAGCAACTTACTCTCGATTTCTCAGGAGTATCCCGAGTGCGGTGCCTGGGGCGGAAGTACATATTTTCCCGATGGTAAAAGGGAATACTCTTCTCTGCAAGTTGAACCCACCTTGAAAAGTGAGTTTGTCAACCTCCTGGGATTGTCTCGCTTCTTCTCTGGCCGTGTATCACTGAATAAAACAGACAAGTTGACCCCGGTACTGTCCGGCGCATTTATGATGATTTCAAGGGAGATTTGGAGTCAGCTAGATGGATTTGATACAGGGTATTTTCTGTATAGCGAAGAAGTCGATCTCTGCTTTCGAATTAGAAAAATAACTGATTCAATGTTGTTGATGTCGGATAGAGCAAGTGTGACACATTTTGTAGGGAAGAGCTCTTCTAGTAGTGAGAGGACTCTGTTGATGTACAAGGGTAAAATGCACTATTGCCGGAAGCATTATGGGATAAGTTATAGTTTTTTTTATGGAACATTACTTTGGCTATACGCGCTGTCCCGCTATGTTGCAGGTTGGATGCTACGTCTGACTCCGTCAAAAGGAAGTTCCAGGAACCTCGTGGAGAAGTTCCGTGTGGTGGTGTCAGCGCCTTGGGGATGGTCTGGGGGGTATCGAGAAGCGATTGCTGACTCAACTGATTGTCGGAGTGGGGCGTGAAGGAGCGAAGTATACTTTTGGCAAATGCCTTGTCCGGAAGAGATAATAATCTCAATCTCATCCGATTTGTCGCTGCGACCATGGTTTTGGTTGCACATAGTTTTACCATAGTTACTGGTGACGCATCCCTAGAGCCATTTTCTTCTTCTATCAACAAGTCTATAGGTTCAGTTGCAGTAGATATTTTCTTTATCATCAGCGGGATGTTGATTACGGGAAGCTTGGTTCAAAATCCAAATTACACTCGTTATGCCATTTCCAGGATAATACGGATATTACCTGCACTATTTGTCGCGAATATTTTGACGGTATTGGTTTTAGGTCCGTTATTTACTGGTTACACCCTCATTGAGTACATACTGGAAATAAGCTGGCTGAAGTATCTGATTAAAAATGGTTCTCTGCTTCTGGGAGTGCAGTATCAGCTTTCCGATCTGTTTGCCTCCGCGCCATATCCGGGCGTCGTAAACGGATCGCTTTGGACGCTTCCCTATGAATTGAAAATGTATTTTTTAGTCGCGCTACTATTTTCTGTTTGCTCATTTCTAAATATAAATGAACGTGAAAAGACTTTTCGTTCTTGCGTGTCAGTGGTTGTCCTTTTGAGTCTGGCGTATTTGATTGCCGGAATTATACTTCAGGATTCGATTATCCCTTATTGGAAGGGGGGGCGCCTAGTCTACATGTTCTTTCTGGGCGCGCTGTTTTTCCTGTGGAGAGATAAAATTGTTTTGTCTGGAAAGCTATTTGTCATTTCATTAACGGCTGTTGCTTTAAGTTTCAATTCGCATGAACTGTTTTTATCAGCCTATCTGATATTTCTTCCCTATATTGTTATCTTCTTGGCTTATGTTCCAAAAGGAAGGGTGCGTCGTTTTAACCAGATTGGCGATTTTTCTTACGGTATCTATATTTATGCGTTTCCGATTCAGCAGGCCTTGATCTCAACATGGCAAGATATGTCTGTTTTGGCGATGGTTTTAGGAGCATTTTCAATCACTTTGCTGCTTTCGGTTCTTAGTTGGTATTTTGTCGAAAAGCCAAGTCTTTCAAAAAGAAATGTCATTTATGAAGTGGTAACGAATCGGGTATTTAAAAGCAGTGCAGCTTCTTATTAAACGAGGTTTCATTCAGGTATCAGTTACACTGATTTTTGCTGTACTTGCGCTGGCTGTTCACAAGCTATTGTTGTACAAGCAAATAAGTGAAGAGCGGCTTGCACCACTCGGACCAATGCGTTTTAAAGAATATGGCAGCTCAGGCGATACCGATAACAATATAACTAAGATAGCATTCCTGGGGGATTCGCGTGCGAGCGACTGGGCTGGCTATTTCTCAAAACGTCATGGTGTTGATGTAATCAATCTTGGCATAGATGGACAAACGACAGCACAGGTTCTCTATCGAATAGGATACCAACTTGCAGATTTGGACATTGATATAATTATTATTCAGGTCGGTATAAATGATTTGAAAGTTATTGGCTTCGATCGGTCGCGAACTAACGAAATCATCAATCTTTGCAAAGTAAATATTTCTAAATTGGTGAATTTGGTTAGGAAAACTAATGCCAAAGTGGTGTTGACGACGGTCTTCCCAAGAGGAGATATGAATTTCGCACGTCAGTTCCTCTGGAATGAAGATGTAGATCTGGCAATACTGGAGATAAATGATTTTATCCGAAAGGAGTACGAGGAACGAATCACAGTCGTCGATACATATTCAATTCTGAGGGATTCTGATCTCAGGGTGAATGACGCATATAGTCTGGATTTCTTCCATTTAAATTCCGCAGGATATGATGCCATTGACGCTGATGGAGGCTTTAGGGCTTCATTAACCAAAGATAATACTTTCCCAAATTAGCGTTGGCTCTAACTCATGCCAAACTTTTTCTTTCCCCAGTCGCATAAAAATCTTGGCGATAGTGCATAAATTGCGGGCTTGAGATAAGCAAACCCATGCAGTGCGAAGGCCAAGGAATGTGCGGCTGTTATCCATGCTTCGAAACGTTTCTTTTTCATTACGGACTGATATGCACTTTCCGTGAAGTGACCAGAAAGATTATTATATTTATCTTTCGCCCACCTACTATTGATTCGAAGAAACTCTGGTTCTGACCAGGGCTTTTCTCCTCTTCTTTCTTTTGCCAAGTTCATCACTCGAAGCAGATTTTTCGATTTCTCCACAGGATCTTTTTTTGTCACTGAATCGGTGCGAACTCGATAATGGTATAGACACTTGTCTATAACACTTATGGAGTGCTTTTCAGCAATTCGAAATATGAAATCCACTCCCTGTCCAATTTTAAGCGCAGGGTTAAATAAAAATTTCTTGGCTATTTCCGTCTTGACTATCATGGTGGGGTCATGCGCGGGAAGCTGAAGGCACTTTATATATTCTTCACATTGCCGATCATCTAGTGATTTTACTTTAGGTGCGACAATATTGTCATCTAATATCAGTGCGTGACCCGACAGTAACATAGCCAAGTGAGGCCGCATTTCGAGTTCCTTTACAAGTATTTCAAGGCGATCTGGTGCACTTGAGTCATCAGAATCTTGGATGACAAAATACTTGCCTTTTGCGACTGAAAGTAAATGGTTGAGAGTTGCTGCTTTGCCTCTGTTACTGTGATTGTAAAAAGATACCCTTCTATCTCGCTTGCTGATGGACTGAATTATTTCAGCGGTGCGATCTGTGCTTCCATCATTGCCAATCAAAAATTCAATATTTGTGTATGTCTGGCTTAGGATGCTGTCAATTGCCTGTGTTATATATTCTTCATCATTAAAAGCACTCATAGCGACTGTAACCAGTGGCGCAGAAGACAAGTTATTCATAGTGAATTCCCCCTCCGAGTATTTTTGATAAAGGATACTATTTCAAGAGATTTTCCTTTTCCAAATAAAAGTCTAAAGAGGATCAAAAAGATAACTATCATTTGGATTAAGCTGGCAACTAGTGTGTAGATATCGGTATCACGGCTTGCCTCATGAACTCCGGCCGTAAGTGCCAGTGATAAGGAGGAGCAGAGAAGAATTTTTGCAGTTGTTTTGAAGAAATCGATTTTTGCAAAGTTCACAAACTTTGAAACGTAAAACACGATTATGAAAAACATGAAAGTGCTCACTGCAAATTGAGCTATAGCGATTCCAATTCCACCCCAGCGCAACCCAATGAAGCAGGCGATAATATTTGCTGCCAGTGAAAGACTGGCAAGTTTTGCCAGCTTTTCGGGTTGTCCTGTTGCAAGTAAACACCAACTGATACACAAGCCTAGTGCGGTAGTTATACTTGCTAGCGCCAAAATCGAAAAAATATTCGCTGATGGGAGCCACTGGTCCCCCAAAACTATGGTAATCAGCGGTTGTGCCCAGTAAGACGCCCACAGCATTATGGGGATAACAATGATACCGAGACCTACAGTAACATTACACAGTGGCTCGGTAAGCGCTCGACCAGAGTGATTTAATTGGCTGTAATATGGAATTACGGCACCTGCTACAGGGGTCATGACCTGTAAGAATGGCAACATCATAATGCTATATGCCATATTGTAGAAGCCGACTTCCTGAGTGCCATAAGCCCAACCCAGTAGTACTTTATCAATATTTTTGGAAATAACATTTATCGTCTGTGAAAAAATAACGAAGAAACCGAATGTCAAAATTGTTTTACTCAGTTTGACTTTTAGTTTTGGCCTTTTGGGTACCCAGCCGGTTAACTTCCAGATCACTGTGGCGTGGGCAAGATGACGTGTAAGCGGTATTGATACCAAAGCCCAATATTCTGCTCCACGCAAAGCAAGAAGAATTCCCACAAGGAGACTAAACCCTGCGCCAGCGATCTCCGCGATAGCGTAATAATCTTGACGAAAACACCGCTTTACCAGTGCGTTATGCTGATTATTAAATATTGTCAAAAGAACCGTCGCGGCTAAAACTTGGACGATTGTGCTAATTCTTTCCTCATCATAAAAAAAGGCTACTGCAGGTGACAACAGAATCAGAAGTCCAAAAATGAATGTTGCTGAAATTGCTCCTAGCCAAAACGCGTGGTTCAGTTCTTCTTCTTCGATGGTTTTTCTTTGTAGGGTATAGTTGCTTATTCCGGAGTCAGAGAATATTGTAACGAATGCGATAAGTGGGGCCACCATAGCTACCAGGCCAAAGTCATCAGGTGTAAGTAGTCTCCCAAGAACTACCGCTGATACTATACTTGCTACAAGTCTGGCTGCCCCCGAGGCCATCGTAATCACGGCACTTTTGGCGACTCTGTGACCATCTGCATTTTCGCCTTCAATGGCCCAGGAAGGAATCGACATAATAAAATGTTACCAACAAATTTTAGTGAAAAGTTATTTTAAATGTTACCAGAGAATATTTGATCACAAATTACTGACAAAGGTCATAGGCGTTAGCAGTTTGCTTTGCAATCTTTTCCCAATTTAATCCTTCTGCTTCTGTATAATTATATTCCCCCATTTTTTCCAGCATGCTTGTGCTTTTCAGTAATGTGCTATGAAGTGCCCGGTATAGTCCATCATCCTGTTCGCTGCTAAATGTTGTTCCACCTTCTGGATGCATTGTTTCTCGCATACAACCTTTATCCACAATGATGCAGGGTTTACCAAATGACATGGCGAGAATGACAGCGCCTGATGTCAAAATGTCTCGGTATGGAAAGACAACTGCGTCGGAGGCATGAAAGTAAACTTGAACGTCCTCTTCTGGAACATATGAAAATACCGTTTGGATCCGCGTATCCTCTTTGGCTGAGTCCTCTATTTCTTTTTTTAATTGTTTGCTGTCTGGCTTTCCAACGATAAGAAGACGTGCATTTTCAAAATTTATTTTCTTGAATTCTTTGATAAGTATGTCAATACCTTTATACGGCTTTATATTTCCAAAAAAAAGGAGAATCTTTTCGTTGCTGTATCCTAGCCGTTCTCTGGCATCTTTCTTGGTGACCGTGCGAGGGTAGACATTGATGTAGCTTCCGTGCGGTATACATTTCATTTTATTCAAATGGTCTGAACCAAATTCGGCTTCAAACGCGTTTTTCGCTCCGTATGTATGAACGATCACGCGATTACAGATTCTGGCTATATTGAGCACAAATTCTTTTTCGAAACCGTGATTTTCGGAGTCATGTGAATAAAGGTTATGCAGGGTCCATACCACCTGGACGCCAAATAGTCTGAGCACCAAGAGCCTGGCGCAAAATATCCACATTCTGAGTTTTGCGAATCTTTTATTCTGGAGGACTGGAAGCCAATGTAAATGAATAACTTTTATTCGATTAATTAATGTCAGGAATACGCGGAGCTTGTACTGCTTTATAACGCCAATTCCTTGCTTTGAAAGTGCGCTTGACAGCATTTCCTGGTAGGGGTTTTCTTCAAAATATGGAAGAAAAGCTACTCTAGTTTCCCGTTCTATATGTTGATTCGCGATTATATCCACCTTGAATCTCTCCTTGGTTCATATTGTTCCGGTGGTTCACAGTCCAAATCCGGATTTGTTGGTGGAGTTCACTTTTAGCCAGCTTGCTGTTGTTACCTTTATCTCTACAGATGATTGACCGAACGTTATCGCTTGATATTACATCCATTTTTCAAGTGAAAATCAAAAGCGGTAGCTAGTTATTTAATGCTTCGACTTCTTTTTGCATTTTACTAAGGTCCAGATTTTCTAGCAGGGTTTTGCCATTGCCTATGGATTCTATTTTTCCACGTTTGCTTGATTCCTGGACGGAGCCAACTGACTCTTTATTGTGAATCCCAAGGAACTCGATCATCTTTGGAATGATATTCCCGGGCGTGCTTACGAGATTTTCGTAGCTAAGTTCAAAAAACTTGTCTCTCGGTACTGTATTTTTTAAACTTTGAATTGCATCATTGTGGCGCTTCCAGACCCACAGACATCTATGGCTGTCGTGAGTATCGTAATATTCTTCTTGTCGTTCTTTTTCAATATAGAAATGCGGGTAGGGGCCGTAAAGATATCCTCCTGGTTCCCGCTTTCCTGAATTTTCAGAAGATTTTAAATGCCATGGTTTGTTAAGTAGAGAAGATGCGACATCTGTACCGTCTCTAGTGATAATAATGAATTTTGAGTTTGGATATATTTTTAAAAGCTCATTGTATACGAAAGTGTGATTCGGGTTCTTTTCAACGATTTGGCGGCCAGTGCCTGGTGCGAAAAAAAGTAGTGTACGAAAAACAAGTTTGTACAATATTTTCGTTGAAGATGTTAGTGGCGAGTTGGTATATAGATTTCTGGCCAGGTACTTTAGTAATGGAGGTTCAAAGTAATAAGAAACTTCGGGAAGTTCCTCGAGTAATTCTCCGAGGTATGTGGTTCCTGATCGAGGGCTTCCGAGAATGAATATCGGATCTGGTAAGGAAGAGAATGCAGCTATTCTCGTTTTTATTCCCGACAGGAATGCGGGTATCACACGTCTCTGTGTACGAGCAAATCGTAAAGTGTAGTACCAGTATCCGAGTAGCTGTTTCCCGTGAAAATCTTTCACAATAATACAGCTTCGATCGGACTCTCTATTGTACATCTCAGTTGCTTCCTGCATAACTTCCGGTCCAGTTCAAAATATGATTGAAAAAATCTCTCATATTCGTATCGCTGATTTCCTCATTTTTGTTTAATGAGTAGAAAGGCCTGTTGTGGTGAGTCGGCTTGTAGTCTATTTTACGTGCAGCGCCGTTATCTGAGATGAATAAAATACGGTCGTATACGCCACGGGCTTTTTCTATGATTTCACCTGCGAATTTATCAATTCGATGATAAGCCTTTTCTACTTCATCTATTTGGTCTTCTTCGTGATAAGACAAATAGAGGTGTTGCGTTGAGTCGAGGTATTGAAACTGCGCCATAAGAAGGTTTTTGGGTGGACCATCCAGTGCCTCCATTAGCCTTTTCTTTCGCCAGTAAAAATGTTTTTCACGTAGATCAAGCGCTGCTTCAACACCCATTTCAGGGTATTTCCTTGGATCGAGAATATTTCGGTCGAGCGCCCAGGTTGGCTCTGGGTTGTATGAAGGTACATAGACTGCCTGGCTGTTTTCCACAAGATCAAATAGTGTAGGGCAGGTTAGGTCATCCTTGAGAAATTCTCGGGCAATTGTTGTTACTCTTTCTCCCAGTAGAGTGTACAGGGCGTTACGTCTCGCTCTACCTCTTTTAATGTTCTTGAATAATGTGTTTTCAGCCCAGTTTGAAATCGGGCCGTGATATATATATTTTACTTTTTTTCGTTCGTTTACACCGTTTTCTTCCCAGGTTTTTCCGGTGATTAACTGGGCAGTAATTTGAGTCGCTACATCTCTGTCTTGCCACAGATTATCAACACTGACTTTCCCCCAATGTGCTTGCTTTAAATTTGGGCAATCGAACTTGGAAAGGTAATGGTGATCGGCACCACCAAAGATTATTACCAGTAGTCGTGAGTTCATTAAAATATCCTGATACTTTAATTATTTAAATCTGTCATGGAAGATAGTAGGTACTTAACGTCGCGGAGAGTGTCGCCATCTCTTGTTCTGTCAGGGCGTGATCATAGATATAGATTGCCGCTACCTGCATATCCAATGTCGGCGAACCATCTATTTCAGCCCCGAGTACCATACGATCTACTAAGGTATTGAATCCATTGTTACCTGTGGCAATGACATTGCCATTCAGGTAATGCGTCATTGTGTTACCTGAAATGGTCGCAGCTTGAATCATCCAACCAGCTCCGGTACCCGCGATATCTGTCTTTTGGTCTGCGCACCAGCGTTGAACAAACAGGTTGCCGGTGTTGGTAACGCCGAGGCCGAATGTATTACCACAGGCATTATCCCCATAGGCAAAGCCCCCGTAGCCTAGACTCCGGTAGTTGGCGACCATGATCACAGTTCGGTCGGCGGCTCCGGCAGGTAGATTGTTCAAGTCTGCGGAGCGACGCAGCTCGTCGCCCGTGCCGTCAAAGCTGATTACGGCGTGACCGTTCAGCCCCTCCTGCTCCCACTGGGGATCTCCGGAGACCTCGTTCAGGTCATTTCCCTGGCCTGAAAGGTCTTGCCAAAGCGTTACCGTACCGGCGGTGGCTGCGACACCCTCGTCGGCCTCCAGTCGCAGTACCAGGCCAGATGCTGGAACCGCAGGGCCATTGCCTGTCACCGTTACGGTAACCGTGGCTTCGTTTGAAGCCAGCCCCGTCAGGTCGTAAACCCGGTAGGTGAAACTGTCGGACCCGACTGCCACCTGATCGTGGGTGTAAGTCACCACACCTTGTGCATCGACCTGCACACTGCCCAGGCTCGGCTGGGAAAGGATCTCGACACTGGTGATATCCAGATCATCATTGGAATCCGTGTCGTTCTCCAGAACCGTGATCGTGACAGACTCTCCGGAGGGGAGGGTTGCAGTATCGCTCACGGCAACTGGTGCCTCGGGAACACCATTGTTTTCTACCATGAAATTCACGGTATCGACGGCATCTTCGGTAACCAGTGGCTGGTGGGCAGCATTGACCAGCTGCGCTGTGAGGGTGTGGGTACCGGCTTCGACACCGCTGAAGGTAAACGTACCTGTTAAGTCAGTGATGGTATTGTGACCTACGCCGTTGAGACTCAAGTGCAGGTGGTCAAAGTCCGTACCCGACACCGTATAGTTCACAACGACATCGGTCGAATTTATGGTCTCCCCGACGGAGGGTGAGGTGATACTGACCATGGCATCGGGCGTTAGCACACCGATCGATACCGTTGCGGCGTTGGAAGTGTTGCCCGCATCATCTTCAACGGTGTAGCTGAAACTGTCCGTGCTTGTCGAAGCTCCGCCGTGGCGGTAAGTAATTTGTCCGGTTTCGGTATCAACTTCTACGATGCCGAAGGAAGGCTGGGTGGCAACGGCGACGGTATTCGCTACCAGGCTGCCGTCGGTATCACTGTCGTTAGCCAGTACATCAATCAGAATCTCACTACCCTGGATGACATCGGTGATGTCATTCTGGGCAATGGGTGGCTCTCCGATCAGTGACTGTGTCAGGAAGTGCCCGGTCAATTCCTCGCTCAGGCTGCTGATTTCCTGAGGCGTCAGTGCATGGTCATAGATGTAGATGGCCGCGACCTGCATATCCAGTGTTGGTGAGCCATCAATCTCCGCCCCGAGTACCATGCGATCGACCAGGGTATCAAAACGGTTGGCTCCAGTGGCGATGACATTGCCATTGAGGTAATGCGTCATCGTATTCCCTGAAACGGTAGCAGCCTGGATTATCCAGCCGGATCCCGTACCCGCAATTTCCGTCTTGTGGTCCGCGCACCAGCTCTGGACAAACAGGTTACCGGTGTTGGTAACGCCGAGGCCGAATGTATTACCACAGGCGTTATCCCCATAGGCAAAGCCCCCGTAACCTACACTCCGGTAGTTGGCGACCATGATCACAGTTCGGTCGGCGGCTCCGGCAGGTAGATTGTTCAAGTCTGCGGAGCGACGCAGCTCGTCGCCCGTGCCGTCAAAGCTGATTACGGCGTGACCGTTCAGCCCCTCCTGCTCCCACTGGGGATCTCCGGAGACCTCGTTCAGGTCATTTCCCTGGCCTGAAAGGTCTTGCCAAAGCGTTACCGTACCGGCGGTGGCTGCGACACCCTCGTCGGCCTCCAGTCGCAGTACCAGGCCAGATGCTGGAACCGCAGGGCCATTGCCTGTCACCGTTACGGTAACCGTGGCTTCGTTTGAAGCCAGCCCCGTCAGGTCGTAAACCCGGTAGGTGAAACTGTCGGACCCGACTGCCACCTGATCGTGGGTGTAAGTCACCACACCTTGTGCATCGACCTGCACACTGCCCAGGCTCGGCTGGGAAAGGATCTCGACACTGGTGATATCCAGATCATCATTGGAATCCGTGTCGTTCTCCAGAACCGTGATCGCGACAGACTCTCCGGAGGGGAGGGTTGCAGTATCGCTCACGGCAACTGGTGCCTCGGGAACACCATTGTTTTCTACCATGAAATTCACGGTATCGACGGCATCTTCGGTAACCAGTGGCTGGTGGGCAGCATTGACCAGCTGCGCTGTGAGGGTGTGGGTACCGGCTTCGACACCGCTAAAGGTAAACGTACCTGTTAAGTCTGTGATGGTATTGTGACCTACGCCGTTGAGACTCAAGTGCAGGTGGTCAAAGTCCGCACCCGACACCGTATAGTTCACAACGACATCGGTCGAATTTATGGTCTCCCCGACGGAGGGTGAGGTGATACTGACCATGGCATCGGGCGTTAGCACACCGATCGATACCGTTGCGGCGTTGGAAGTGTTGCCCGCATCATCTTCAACGGTGTAGCTGAAACTGTCCGTGCTTGTCGAAGCTCCGCCGTGGCGGTAAGTAATTTGTCCGGTTTCGGTATCAACTTCTACGATGCCGAAGGAAGGCTGGGTGGCAACGGCGACGGTATTCGCTACCAGGCTGCCGTCGGTATCACTGTCGTTAGCCAGTACATCAATCAGAATCTCACTACCCTGGATGACATCGGTGATGTCATTCTGGGCAATGGGTGGCTCTCCGATCAGTGGCTGTGTCAGGAAGTGCCCGGTCAATTCCTCGCTCAGGCTGCTGATTTCCTGAGGCGTCAGTGCATGGTCATAGATGTAGATGGCCGCGACCTGCATATCCAGCGTTGGTGAGCCATCAATCTCCGCCCCGAGTACCATGCGATCGACCAGGGTATTGAATCCGTTGTTACCGGTGGCGATGACGTTACCGTTCAGATAATGCGTCATCGTATCGGCTGACACCGTCACAGCCTGGATTATCCAGCCGGACCCCGTACCCGCAATTTCCGTCTTTTGGTCCGCACACCAGCGTTGGACAAACAAGTTGCCGGTATTGGTAACACCAAGGCCGAATGCATTGCCGCAGGCATTATCTCCATAAGCAAAGCCCCCGTAGCCTAGACTCCGGTAGTTGGCGACCATGATCAGGGTTCGGTCTGCAGCCCCTGCCGGCAAATTGTTGAAATTGGTGGAGCGACGCAGCTCGTCGCCCGTGCCGTCAAAGCTGATTACGGCGTGACCGTTCAGCCCCTCCTGCTCCCACTGGGGATCTCCGGAGACCTCGTTCAGGTCATTTCCCTGGCCTGAAAGGTCTTGCCAAAGCGTTACCGTACCGGCGGTGGCTGCGACACCCTCGTCGGCCTCCAGTCGCAGTACCAGGCCAGATGCTGGAACCGCTGGACCATTGCCTGTCACCGTTACGGTAACCGTGGCTTCGTTTGAAGCCAGCCCCGTCAGGTCATAAACCCGGTAGGTGAAACTGTCGGACCCGACTGCCACCTGATCGTGGGTGTAGGTCACCACGCCCTGTGCGTCGATCTGTACACTGCCTAGGGTTGGTTGGGAAAGGATCTCAACGCTGGTGATATCCAGATTAGCATTGGAATCCGTGTCATTCTCCAGAACCATGATCGCGACGGACTCCCCGATGGAGAGGGCTGCGTTGTCATCTTCGGCAACTGGAGCATGGGGGATACCATCGTTCTCCACGGTAATAGTTACAGTATCTGACGTATTAGTGGCGACAATGGACTGATGTGTGGCATTGACCAGCCGTGCTGTCAGAGTATGTGAGCCGGCGTCTACATCAGTGAAGGTGTAGGTCGAGGAGGAAGCGGCCAGATCAATTCCGGGCTGTCCGTCTAGCGAGATTTCGATATGGTCAAAGTCGCTACCTTCGACGGAAAAATCAACAATAACTTGGGTATCGTTGATCGTTTGGCCCTCTAGAGGCGATGTGATTCCAATACTGGCTTGTGATTCCGAAATAGCGAGGCTTACTGTGGCACTGTTCGAAGCAAGGTACTGATCATCACTAACCGTGTACTCGAAACTGTCTTGAAAGTTTGCCGTTCCATCGTGACTATAGCTAATCGTGCCTTCAATATAGTTAACGGAGGTTGTCCCGAATTGAGGCTGTCGTGTAACGTCAATACTGCTGGGTAATAGTGCAGAGTCCGCGTCGCTATCGTTACTTAATACATCAATAACAACGGTGCCTCCTTGCACGAGATTGGCGTAATCATCTGCTGCGACCGGGGCGGCTCCGTCGCTTACTAAAAAGTAGTTATTGTTTATATGGCCATGAGCGTTGCCTAGTTCGAAATCCGACAACGCCCGATCATAGATATAGATACCGGCGACAGCCATATCGACGTAAGGATTGCCGTCGATCTCAGAACCAACGACGATCTTACTTAGAGAAGTATTGAATTCATGTGTTCCTGAATCAATTTCAACGCCATCTACAAAGTGCCTATAAACATTGTCCTTCAGAACAACTGAGTGAGTGAACCAGCCACCACCGGAGGCATGTGAGCTTGAAGTGAAGTCATTACACCATCCCTGTAGGACGAGATCACCACTTGAATCCACCACTAACCCGAATGTGTTGCCGCATCCTTTGTCACCGTAAGAAATGCCTCCCATACCAACGCCGAAATAGTTAACGATGGCAATGACCGTTCTATCGGCGTTGCCGGACGGTAGGCCAGAAATATTGGATATGCGAGTCATCGCATCGGACGCACCATCAAAAACTACTGCATTGTGCTGGTTCAGTGCGTTCTCCTGGAGAACCGGACTACCAGTGGCCGTCAAATGATTTCCCTGGCCAGATTGATCAAGCCAGTCGGTTACTACTCCATCAGTGGTTTGAACGCCGATATCTCCGGAAAGGCTGAACACCAATCCGTCGCTCGGAAATGAACCGCAACTACCTACTGCCTGGAATTCCGCTTGAAGAGTTGTATCAGAGTCTGGCACCAGAAAATTGTAGGTAGTGCCTTTCCCGTTGCTCCAAGACACAAACTCATACGCTACATCGCCAATACAATGGGTTGTGGGCACTGAGATCACATGATTGAAATCGATGACTGAGTCGTAAACAAAGGGTGCAGAACTCTGCACGCCATCAATAAATATCGGCATTCCTGCGGGAATAGACTCGAATGTCAGGTCGACCTTGTCAGGGTAAACCGATACCTGACGGCTTGTGGATAACCCATCTTGATCTGTAACTTTAAGCTTCAGTCTATAACCGGTAGTGTCGTGATAATCATGCCCTTTGGTGTTGATTTCCAACTGGCCGCTCGCAGCGGTGTAGCCGGAAAGAACAGGATGTGTATGAGCATTGTGAAGGAAGTCGATGTTCCATTCGAAAGACTCATCGACAAGTATCCCATCACTGTCGTATGCCGAACCAGAAAAATGAATTGTATCGCCGGCCCTAAAAAGCATCCCGTCACTGGGGGAGTCAATGGTGATTTCAGGCTTCAATCCGACCTGCACACTGAACGGAGAAGAAATTACAGATCTGTCGCCATCCGAGACATCCAGATAAACGTTGTAGGAACCATTTTGTTCGTACGTATATTGTGCTGACGCACCGCTTACGGTTTCCCCGTTACCGAGGTGCCAGGTATACGTAAGAGGATCATCTTCCAAATCTGTGGCGACAGCAGTGAAAGTTACGGTAAGCGGCGAATTACCTTCGCTTGGTGATATATCTATACTGTCGATCGCGGGGGCCTGGTTGCCAGAGCTATAAGTGATTCTACTTACGGAGCCCAAATAATAATCGACATAATAAAGTGCGCCGTCCGCACCAAGAATGACGTGTACTGGCGCGATAACACCATCGTTGCGGCTGGCAAAATCGAAGTCTCCAGTGACGTTCCCCTGCGGGTCGACTGCCAGGTAGCGGATGAATCCTTGCGCATAGTCGGCAAAGAAAAATACTTCATTGTATAAAGATGGGTAGAGATCGCCTCTGTAAACGGTTCCTGCGGTTACCGCACCTCCACTGGGAGTCGTTCCACTGTGGGAATAGCTGTAGATTGGTGGATCATAGGTATCATCTTCGCACACGCCTTCACAATAGGGCCATCCATAGTTGGCACCAGCCCGCCCCAAGTGAATATCTTCCCGCGCAGTTTCTTGTAAATTCCCACCAACTTCACTGATATAAAGGCGCTGCTTGACCAGGTCCCAGTGGGCCCGGTAGGGATTTCTCAATCCATATGCCCAGATCTCATCAAGATTACCTCCCACCCCATCTGCGAAAGGGTTGTCGGAGGGGGAGGAGCCATCCTTGTTTATCCTGATGATTTTTCCGCCAGCCCGGGTCAAATCCTGAGACTGAGGACCATCGAATTCCTCGCCAGTAGTGAGATAAAGCTTTCCGTCTGGACCGAACTGGAGGCCGCCGCCGTAATGGCAGCAGTCATTAATGTTCTCGTTGTCTTGCCATATTACCTGTTCACTCGCGAGGTCAGCGGAATTCCCCTGATGCGTGAAACGAGAAATCCGAAATCTCCTAGAGGGCGAGTGAGAATAAAAAACATAAATACTACCGGATGTTTCAAAGTCGGGATCTATGGCAATTGAGGTCAGACCTCGTTCCGAAGCGCTGTCAACGTCTGGAAGTGTCAGGTAAGGGGAGGGCTGAGCAGGCGTGCTGCTTGGATCAAAGATATAGATGGTGCCTAACTTGGAAAGCACCAGCATGCGCTGGTCTGGAAGCTGAGTCAGATATACCGGTTGATCGACACCAGAAAGGACGAGTTCTTTTTGAAATCCTTCCGGTAGTGCTGCCGCTATGGGAGAAGCCAGGCTAAGTGCAAGGCATACGATTCCGGGAAGAGCTTTGATTAACTTCACTAGACCTACAGGATTAGATCTACCGGGCTTTAGATTTCGGTTAAATGGCATATTCGACGTGGTACTCTGTGCGTAGATCCAGAAAGTATTCCAGTTCAATGCGTAATATGACGATCTGAGCTGCATTATGAGAAGAGATAGCTAGCCCAGTCTGGGAATAACTTTCGCCTTTTACTTCTTTATATAGAGTACACACGTGCCACTAGTGTTGGCATTGGCCCATTCGGGTAGTGTGATAAGCATTGAATAAAGCTCGTTTTTTTGAATCTATCTGTACAGTCTATGGTGACAAAAAACGTACATTAAGTGATAGAAAGCTATTAAAGACAGGCGATGACTAAATTAAGGGGTGAAAGGTATCAAAACGAAGATGGCGAACTACTCGGCCGACAGTAGTTTTCTATGGCGACAAAGAAACCGATAGTCCGTTATCTGTGCTCCAGTACCCTGTTGCCTGGTGGGCAGCGCTTTATGTTATGTCCACTTATTTGAGCCTGTCCTTAGATGTAATATCTAAGGACAGGTTTTCACTTGGAAAACACATTACCTGGCTTTGGGGACTGTCTCGCTACCATCCTTGAGAGAGCTGAGCCGATCCAATGCACCATATCCAGTTCCGAAGTCTATCGGCGACCCAGATACGGGAAGAAAATGCTGCCAACGGGACCCTTCACCAGCACCTTCAAAAATCTTGTTTTTAAAGATTGTTGAAGCAGTGTTGTTTCTTTCGTAAACAAAGTTATCCCCTATCTGCATTCCATTGCTAAGAGCTGTTGTCTCATCACTGACAGCAGAAGAAACATTTCCAGATAAAGTAAGACCACTATTGGTTTTTCCTGCTTTTTCTACAACCCGAATTGATCCCCCTGCACCGCCTGACCAAGTCAGTAATGTATTATTTTTTACAGAAACATTTTTTGTTGCGCCATTGATATATATTGTATTTGGAGAGCCAATCTGTAAAAAATTTTGCTCAATAGTCATATCTTCATAACCGTTACCGCTTGGGTCTGACATGAAAATTCCCTGCATCGTTAGCCTCACCCCGGATTTTCCACTAACGCATTCAGTGGGTCTGATAGCATTATTGTCCGGGTTATCATAAAAATAGTTTCCTCGAATAGTGATATTTCTAGGGTTTGCGCCACCAAGGCCAAACATCTGTAGGCCATCAGTGTGCTGGTACTCACATGCATTTCCGGAATGAGGGATATTTAGAGGTTTAGTATCATAAAATACATTATTTTCTATCAATCCATTTGGTGAGTCACCTGTAACCCTCATCAAGTCTTCCTGGGCGTTGGTGATGTAATTATTTATTACTTTGAAATTCGACACCGAATTTACGAGCAGCGCATGCAAGCCTCCATCGACATCAATAGTATTACTTTCGATAACGACATTGTCAGCATACTTGAAATATACCGTGGAGCTGAATTTTGAATTAGTATATTTTAGATGGTGTGCATTGTTTCGTGCATCAATACCGGCAGAAAGAATTCTATCGAAGTGCACATAGCCCTTGTTGGAACCATCTATTCCTATGTCACTAAAAATTGCTCCGAACAAATTCTCGGCACGTAAAATTACATAGTCGCTATACTGCTTTGATATCGTAAGTTGACCATAATTACCATCTTTCAGCAGAATAACCTCGCCTCCGGTTACAGAATCTAAAGCGCGGATAAGCTCTGAGCTGTTATTGACTACGATGTCTCCAGTTGCCGGCGTATCTTCCGGATCTGGTGCCGGATCTTCGCCAGTCTCTGGCTCTGGATCCGGTGTTGGTTCGACCGGTGTTTCTACATCCGCAAGAAAGTCACTTTTGTTTACATCGGGTATCTCAATTTCCCTAATGCTCGTCCAGTCACTCTCAGAGTTGCCATAACCTACAACTTTTATTGAGGTAGCTATTGTGGGATCTATATCGAATATTTCAAACTCATCCGTGACGCTTGAGGATGAACCAGAGAAAACTAATGTCCAATTAGTATCATCGTAGGTCGTTAATACGTCGAAGTATGTATAACGTAAACTTCCCCGAAAAAATGCCAGTTGAAACTGCGTGAGTTCAATTGGCCCCGAAAGGTCGTACTTGATCCAAACGGACTCTGATGAATCGGGTTGTGCTGACCACCGAGAATCGTCAGATAAATCACCGTCGACGGTATACTCAGGAAGATGTCCATCATTATTGGAGTCTGTCACCAGCAATAAATCTACCGGGAGGGAGCCAACCTGAGGAGGGGTGCTCACCGGGTCTTCAGGATTGCCATCACCAGGTTGAACTTCATCATCGGGATCGGGTGGCTCAGGATTGTCTTCAGATCCTGGATCGTAGTCAGAAATTTCGATCCCTTCTACTGTCATTCCTGGGATTTTTACTTCAAGAATACTCGTAAAGGCACTTTCTGTATTTCCGTTTCCGATTATACGGATGAACTTGGCTGCAACAGGCGTAAAACTAAATGATTCTAAATCACTCGTATTTCCGGATGAACTCCCAGAGAATACCTGCGCCCAATTGGTGCCATTTAAGGATGTTTCAATAGTGAAGTGTGTTTTCCGTAGGTGACCACGGTAAAAAGCAATATTGACTAAATCAATCGTTTTACGATTTGAGAAATCGTATTGTATCCAGGGATGGATTCCTTCAAGGGGTTCGGCGGACCAGCGAGATTCGTCATCTAGAAATGAATCCAGGGTCCATTCGGGAAGATGCCCGTCGTTGTTGGACGCACTTACACCGACAACAACAATGTTACCTGAGTTGTCGACATTTCTACGTCCTTCACGCCAACTTTCTGAAGGAGTACGTGTCCCGCTCGATGAGTTATCAGAGCCGCAGCCGGCTTGCGTCGCAATAATTGTACTGATAGTGATGCTAAAGATAGCTGTCTTTAAGTTTCGCATGAGTGATCCTCCACTTTAAATCGTCCACACTGAAAATTTTCTAACGGAAGGTTCGGCTCATCCGTGGATTAAGGCTAGCTATTGTCCACTGGTCAATTTTTGTTCTCGTTATGGTTTTTCCCTGCGGGTTTAATAATCGTAATGAGCAAACTCTTTTTCATTTTTTACCATGTTCAAGACCGTTCCAATGAGATTTGTATCAGGAATTTGCTGTAAACATTCGTCTATTTCATTCTCCGTATAGGATCCATCCGGGATTACCAATAGCGCACAGTCGATAGATGGTAGTATCGAAATCGTGTCATCCGATCGTAATATCGGAGGCAAATCGAAGATAACTATACCGTCATTGTTATTTGACTTGGTCGAGGTGATAACATCTTGAACCTTTTTCGATGCCAAGTGCTCGGTTGAATTATCAATCCTGTGAGCAGCACCGGTGACTGACAACCGCGCGAGTTGTGGTTTTATGAGTGTTTCTTCGAATAAACACCGGTCTTCGAGAAAATCGTTTAGCGAATGTTCCGGGCGAATTCCAATATAACTAAGCACACTGGGGCTGCGCAGATCAAAATCTATAAGAAGTGCTCTCCGATTCGGAAGTTGTGCGATACTCATCGCGAGATTGATGGCAACAACTGACTTACCGGCACCAGGTGATGGTGAAATAATGGCAAGTGAACGCCATCCGTTGAGAGTCATTCTATGTAGTACATGCGTGCGTAAACGATCATATACGCCACAAAAAGGATTACGCTTGCTGTAGGCAAATATCCGGTTTTTTTCCAGATGCGCAGAGTCCAATGGTGTCGGTTCTAGTTCAAGATCATGTAATGCCGGTCTTTCTTGTAATCGAATACTTTGTAATTCCGACACAACGTTTCGATCGTTGCCTTCACTTCTGACTTCAAGCAAATTATGCGTTCTTGTCTTTTCCAGGGCTTCCTTAATCTTTTCCATATCTTTATTTATCCGATTCTGGCTACTACCTTGAACACGAGAATGTCGAGTGGCATTAATAGAAAGTGGATGCCAGTTAATACCGCTAATGTCGTTAGCGCACCTCCAGCGATAATTCCACGCTTCACAATCTTTGCGTGAACCAGCTCTTCACTTGAAGCAACATATGGAATGACTACAAGGGGTCTTTCTCCAATAAGATGAGTAAGGGGTCTAGCTCCAAACAGCTGGCCACCTTTTAATTCCAAAAGAAGAACCAGGCCAAGGGCACCCGCTACAGCAAGCACGAAACCTGCAGCAGCAATTTTTTTCCTGTTTGGTTTAATTGGGCTTTCCGGTAAAATCGGCGGCTCCAACACGGAAAATCTTTCCGCCTTCTTGGCTTCCTCAAGGCTCTCAGCTATTTTTGCTTCAATCTCTTTAGACTGAATTTCCTTATACTTCTTTAATGTATTTTCGTAATTTCTGTTTAAAGATATTAGCGCACGTTGTACTTGCGGCGTTTGAATAATGATAGACTCTAAACGATTCCGCTCATTTTCTAGTTGCTGTAACTCTCGCTCGAGAGATTCTTCTCTTCCGATTGCAGATGCAATTTTTGCCTGGATTCTTGCGCTATCCAGATTCTCTGCTGAGTTAGGCAGCGCATTTGAAGACCCTGTTGCAGCGCTTGATTCCGCCAATAGCTTTATGTTCTGAATATGATGCTGCTGACGGATTACGTCTGGATGAAGCTCTGAATAACGAACTTTGAGACGCGCAAGGTACTCTTCAGCTACAGCTAATTCCTGCTCACGGCTTAAAGGCGTATTCGGTTGTGAATCGACTCCGACGCCTCTACGAATTGCTCTCTGTTCCAGCTGCAGCAATCTCAACTCATCAGTCGCCGATTTGATGTCTCGCTCTTGGGCGAGAATAGATGCTTCGGTTCTTTCGAGCATCTTAATATGCAGATCCAGATGCTCTGGGAGGGAATCACTGTTCTCTTGTTTGTAGTTGGCTATCTTTTCCTCGATTGATTCCAGTTCAGTTTTAAGTTTTGTTGCTTCCTGGGTAAGAAATTCTGTTGTCTCGGATGCCCTGCGTGTCCGAGCTTTTACGTTTTCCTCTAAAAATAGTGTTACAAGCTCATTGGCTACTGCGTGAGCTACCTTGGGAGATCTATCTTCGAATCCCACTGTAAATGCCAGTGTTGTACGTCCCCTGTTTGACCCTGAGTCCCCCGTAACTTTTGCGATAGAAACCTTCTGCCGCATTAAGTCGAGTTGTTCGGAGGATGATAGGTTGCCACGAACATCACTGAATAGATCGTACTTGTCAATTACATTGAGCAGGTTTTCTCGAGTCATCACCAATTGTTGTATAACCTGAATTCGCTCTTCGGCATAGCTCGATACGGTGGAGCGAATCAGGTCATCAGGGATCTTCTGTGACTCGATAAGTATTGTTCCTTTCGAATGGAACGTTGCCGGAATCTTGAGGGCGACGATAATGGCCAATCCGAAAATAAGTAGAAATGGTGGAACCATGATCGGCCACCTACGCTTGAAAATTCCAAGATAGTCTGCCAGTGAAAGTTCATAGCGATTGCCTATCATGATACTTAGTCCACCAAGCTATAATTCAGAGAAAAAGAAATTACGTTTGCTTTTGCCATTTCAATTCGGTCCAGGTATTTGTATTGCCATGCGATTCGAGAACTCCATCTATCCATAATTCGATGCTTGGCTTGCAATTCCAGGAGCGACACACGGTTACGCTCTAATGAATCCACATCTCTCAAGCTGGCAGAAATGTTGAATTCTGTTTTTGGCGAGTAAAGATAAGAAAAATTTACTTTTAGGCTGTCAGCAGTGACGAATCTTCCAAGTCCGCTGGGCGTTGTCTCTCTTGCGTAGACCGCTTGATATCTGGTTTTTTTTCCAAGAAAGGAGATTTTAAAAAAACCGTTCCAATCTATTTCATCACTGGCGTTCTCTGAACCTTCCGTATATATCGTTTCTACCCCGAATTCAGACGCAGCGTTTTCAGAAATTTGAAAGCGCATGTTTAGCAATAAACCGACTAGCTCTGAAGTCTTCGCGGTATCGATTTCTGGGGATAACAATTGCGCCTTCAAGGCAAGCTGTCCAGAAAATTGTTCACTAGCCTGATGCTGAAGATAAGTTCCGAGATTACCGACTTGATAACTAACGAAGTCATCACTCGAGTATTTGACATCCGATAGGCCTCCAGATAGGCCAATTTCGCTCCTTTCTGCTAACTGATATTGCCAATCAATACTTGCCTCTGAATCAATTCTAGTTTCGTCGGAATTTATTTTGCCAGTATCATACAGCTCGCTGACAAGAGTGGAGGTCTCCCGGTAGTTGGCAGTAGTTGACAGTGCACTACGGGATCTGTTCTCTGAGTAAGTGAGCGACAAATTCGGGTCGTTTCGATCGTTAATGAGATCTGTATTTGACGACTCTACTAGGTTCAGTCCCGCATTCACATTCAAGCTTCTACTAGGAGCCTGCCATTGAAGCCACATTTTTGGTTTGATGAGGCCACTGTAGACTGCGTCTTTCGCTTCCGATTCAAGTTTAGGATTTGTGGCGTAATCACCGCCGAAAGCTAGACTATAACCGAAAGTTTCAGCTTCACTTTTACTCGCTGTAACAACGCTTCCTGCAAGTAATATCTGGGTTAAGGGCTTCAGGAGGAATCGAAATCCAGGAAATTTCAGGTCAGGCTTCAGTCTCCTGCCAATAGTTTTCACGTCACGGAACCAGAATAGTGTCACCCGCTTGAAGGGCATGATTACTTGAGAGGTTTTTTCCTGAGAGTATATCGCTATAAAAAACCTCGATCTGTTCTTGCCCTTTATCGGAATATCGAAGTATGCGGATGTCATTCTCATCGGCAAAGGTATCTAGGCCTCCAGCCAAGCTGAGTGCCTGTACAACGCTCAGTGGTGTACTCATGATGTAGGTTCCGGGACTTTTCACATGCCCAAGAACGTAAATGCGGTTTCCCTCCGTTGCTTCGACAATAATAGAAACTGTTGGCGAGGGAACGTATTGCTCGAGTTTGTTTGCGAGTCGCGATTCCACTTCGGGTACTGATAAGCCACTTACTAGTACACTCCCAGTGAGCGGAAAGCTGATGCTGCCGTCCGGTAGGACCAGTGTTTTCCGATTTAGCTTCTCTTCTCCCCATACAGAAACGTGTAAGCTGTCTCCTGGCTTCAGCTGATATGCTTCGCCTGCCTGAGTATCAATGGTGACTAGCGTAATCCATAGGGCAAAAAAAATAAGGCTGCTAACCCGGCCAGGTTTTATCCAGTGTTGAGTAATCATAATTACGATTCTAGAAGCTTGTGCCGAAAAGTTGCTTGCGGGCCTCAGTGCGAGATGATCTTGGTGAACTTCCCATACCCTTTTTCCGATCATGGATTTTATGACTCTGAAGCTTTCAACTGAGGGAGCGCAATCAAATAGTCTCCGCAAATGCGGGTCAAATGGATTGGTAGATTGGTGCCTGGGTAAGGCTATTCCAGAGTTTCAAGGTTTTAAGTCGCGATCCTATGTGGGGATCCGGGTAACCACAATGGCCCGCTCGGGCTAATGGCCCATTGAACAGCAATCTCGGCTTTTTCGTGATCGTCTATTCATTAGTTTTCGAATAATTTGAATAGGCCTGTGAAAAATTTGAATAAGTTAAGGAAGTCGTTTATGTGGATTCAGGCGCCGGACAGGGTGCGAAAATAAAATGTCATGTTATTCCAATGTGATTTTCTTTCGGAATAAATAGATGTTAAACCTCGGCCTTTGTACTTTTGGCTCGATTTATGCGTTATCTAGAGGCGTCGGAATTGAATTCTATCTTTAGGCATGTGAAAGAATTGTGTACCTGGAGAGATTTTGTTTAGAAGGAAGGGTGCGTTCATCACGCCATTCATTTGGTTGTGACGGTAATGCCTATAGTGCGTTGAATTCGGCGACGATTCCAGAGGTGAAGAAGAGGGCTGGATCAAAATTTTTTCCCAGGCCGCGGCTTCCGTGAAGTAACCGACAAATTTTTTGTTACTTTTTGGGGCGATTTTCGTCTCATTATGGTGCGCTTGAGTTTGCTTTTTTCACTTTCTGGTTTTTTGTGAGTTTGAGTTCAAGGGAAGAGTGTGACACGGGCCTCAAGTAGTGCTAGCTTTAGAGGCGCCTGGTCTGGCTGGACTAACATCTGGTACGACCGTACGGTATTTGCGCGATTTTTTTTGGGGGGGGCCCCAGGAAGTTAAAGCACTTTACTTTGAAGTTCATGGAATAGCGTCGAGGACGATTTTGTCGTCGCGTTAGAGAACGCAGGTGGGGAAAATGGATACTTTGGTTAAGGAGCCTGGGCTGGCTTCATTGAGTGAATGTACTGATTCTTACAGGGTACATGAATATGCCCAAACTCCAATTAGTAGTAACAAGCTTTTCACTGCACTTCGGTCTTCTTGTGCAGTAGCGAGTCGTCCCGACTTGTATCATTGGCTTCGCTCTGAAATTCATCCTCTGTTACCTCACGAAAGCTTTTTTGCTGCCTGGGGTGATTTCAGCAAGCGTGAGCTTTCGTATGATGTGATTTCCTCTAGCCAGCGTATCGATGCGCAAACGATATCCGGGTTTGACGGTGTCGAAAGTGCTATGGAACGTTTATTCGATACGGTTACGCAGGCAGGTGGAACATGGCTTTTATATAAGGATTTTCATCGCTTGGCTGAAGAGTGTGGTATCGATACTCGATCCAGGATTTATCGGGTTGCCATGGCTCGCACCCGTATGCTTCTCGTGTATGCGTTGCAAGACAAGCGTAGTATGCATGATTGTCTTTACATATTCTCTATTGATAAGCAACCGGCAGTTTTCGATCCTTTATTGCTCGATGTGTTAATGCCGCACATCGATGTTGCGTTGCGGCGAATAAAATCATTGTCGATTGTGTGTCGTGGTAAATCGAAAGTCTCCGGTGTAACTATCGATTTGTTAAGCGTGCGAGAGCGCGAAGTGCTGAACTGGGTTAGTAAGGGAAAGTCGAATGAAGAGATCGGCTTGATTCTCGGGATAAGTCTCAATACGGTGAAAAATCACCTCAAGCGCATCTTTAGTAAGATGGGTGTCACAGCGAGGTCGCAGGCAGTCGGTGTTTATGTTCAGTGCAGCGCTGGGGCGGTCTGATGTCTGGTATTGAGCTGTCCATTCCTCGAAGATCCGCCCTTCGGCGTAAGGATGATCTGTCCAGTACCGCACTGGCGGCCCTAGATGGTGTGGTCATTATTGCTATCGCATGGGGTCTTGTTCGCCTAAATGTAGGTACTCTTACCACCGAATATCTATCGATGATGCTTTTGTTGCTCGCTGGTTTGGCGGTTTCGTTTGACCACCTGGCAATATATCGCAGTAACAGACGCTTCAGTGTCAGGGTGTTCAACCTTTTCAAGGCATGGACCCTGACTTTCTTGCTACTTATCTCTGTTGGTTTCGCATTCAATATAAGTGAGAGTTATTCGCGAACGGTAGTTGCGCAGCTATATGTTTTGGGAATTATTTTTACAGCGTTATTACACTACGTTTTCTATCGATTTCAAAAGTTGCGATCACAAGGTTCAGGGGCTACTGAACATGCAATTGTTATAGGTCAGGGCGATCTGGCGGGCTATCTGTCGATGAAGATTCGCAGCAACCCATGGCTTGGTCAGAGGTTGATCGGGACGGTTTCACTGGGTGAGCCTGAGCAGGAGAGGGCCGAATTGGGGTTTAATGGTGAGAAGTTGCCGTTATTGGGCAGTATTTCGCGATTGTCAGAGATACTGGTTTCTAATGACATCCGTGTTGCATATATCGTTACTCCACTAGAGAACTCACGAGTTCTGAATGAGCTGTATTTTACCCTTTTGGATCACCAAATCGCGATACATTGGGTACCCGACATTTTTTCTTTGCGTTTGATTAATCATGGGGTTGATGAAATTGCCGGCATTCCCGTTTTAACTTTGTCGGAAACTCCCCTAACTGGTACCCGATTGCTCTGGAAATCTTTGGAAGACATTGTCATTTCCGCGATTCTTTTGGTGTTGGTCAGTCCTTTGCTTTTGTTAATTGGTGTTGCGATAAAACTGGATAGTTCCGGCCCCGTCATCTTTCGACAAAAGCGGGCCGGATGGAATGGCCGCAATTTCCATATTTGGAAATTTCGTAGTATGCATGTGCACCAGCAGGAAGGTGGCAATGTACAGCAAGCATTTAGGGGTGACCCTAGAGTCACGCGGGTTGGCGCATTTCTTCGCCGCACTAGCCTGGATGAGTTGCCGCAATTGATTAATGTGTTACGTGGGGAGATGTCGCTGGTCGGCCCGAGACCACACGCTATCCAGCATGACGCTGAATACTCCAGGCGTATTGCTGAGTATTTTGCCCGCTATCATATCAAGCCCGGTATCACGGGTTTGGCGCAGGTACGTGGTCACCGGGGCGAAACCGCTGAACTCAGTCAAATGATTCAGCGGGTCGAGTCGGATATAGAGTATATTAATAACTGGTCAATATGGCTTGATTTCACCATTTTGGTTCGTACTTTTAATGCATTTACAGGTAAGTCTGCTTACTGAAAGAGTGGCTTCTCATTCCTGGAACTCGCCACTTTAATAACGGCTGTTTAGATAGCCCTAGTGGGCCATTGTCGTCTTTCCTTGTGGTACGTATTGTTCTACTTTCAGCGCTACGTCTCAAAGGTAGAACCTTATGTCCTTTTCATTCTTAACCCGCAGTCATTTTTCGACTCTATGCCGCCCCTGGAGGTCGCTGCTAATTGCTCCACTCGTTTGGTTGTGTTTTCAGAGTATGCACGTCAATGCAGCTTCTCTTGATGCTACGGTAACCATCTCCCCTGACGACACTACCTGGATATGGTCCCTGGAAAGCTCCCACTGGAGCCCGGGTGAATATATTGGCATCCACGTAGAGGAGGGGGCGAATGTGTCTGCCGCAGTGCTGAATATATTTGGTTTCAACTTTATCGACTTCAGGGAAGTGGATATTGAATACAGTCTTGCTGGCATCGACTCATTATCAGAATTTAATAACCCCATGGATCTAACCTGGTTCGCCTCTTCGGTGAATAGCCTTACCGCGACACTCCTAAGCGGTATGGACTACATCTTGGGTATCCACTGTGTCGGCGATTGCTTCGCAAAAATTAAAACAAAAATTGAAGTGAGTGCTGTACCCCTGCCGGCCGCTTTTTGGCTTTTCGGGTCTGCTTTACTCGGTTTTGTATTCTTGTCTAACCGAAAATCAACTTGATATTGCGAGTCAATTTGAATTTTTAAGGCTATACGTTAAATAGGCCGTTTCGAGATGTTCATCGGGCAGCTAAGTTAAGAATCCCCAGTTTTTGACGCGCCGAGAATAATTGAATTTTAGTGGAGGCGCTTTGTGCTGACTCAGGATGAGTAGTGCTTTTTTAAAGATGGTGCCGAGAAGTATTCTAGGCGTTAATTTGGGGTTGATACTCGTATTTTTAGTGTCGGTTCTTACGTTGGCAGCCTTCTATAGGGGTCTAGAAGACCTTGTTTCGCATTGGCTTGACCGAGAAGAATACAGCCACGGATTTTTTATCCCAGTTTTAAGTCTATTTTTACTGTGGTATCGACGCGATCTGGTAATTAAAAGCATAGACTCACCTTCAGTATCTGGAATTTTTCTGGTTTTAATCGCACTGATACTGCTTGTTGTCGGGGAGCTAGGTTCGATATATATCTTGGTGCAGATTGGCTTCATCTGCTGCCTTTTAGGCCTTGTTCTAATTTGGGGTGGGTTTTCGCTACTGCGGGTATTTTCTGCATCGCTCGTGCTTTTACTCTTCGCGGTACCTATCCCCAATTTTATTGATTCCCAGCTTTCCTGGGGGCTTCAGCTACTGTCCTCGCGTATCGGCGTTGAGATACTGAGGGTCGTCGGTATTTCGGTGCACTTACAAGGAAATCTGATAGATCTTGGCCACTACAAGCTGCAGGTCGTCGATGCATGTAGCGGGTTACGCTATCTATACCCACTACTGAGTTTGGGTGCTATAGCGGCATATCTTTATGCCGCGCCCCTTTGGAAGAGACTGTTGGTTTTTCTTTCGGTCGTGCCCATTGTGGCGATGATGAACAGCTTTCGTATCGCAGTAATCGGAATTTTGGTCAGCAGCTGGGGGAATGACATGGCTGACGGATTCCTGCATTTCTTCGAAGGATGGCTCATTTTCATGGTGTGTGCTGCACTTCTCTTGTTTGAAATCTGGTTGCTGGACAGAAGCGGACTGGCGCGCCCAATGCGTGATCTATTGCGGGTTCCGGAACTGGCAGATAGGCCTTTAACCAGCGGCGATCGTCGATACAGTTGGTTGCCGCCTTTCACAACAATTTTATTGGCGATTTCCTTTTCAGCAGTTTTGATGTTGGATACGGAGAAGGCTTCGATTCCTTCGCGTATGGATTTTGCGCATTTCCCACTTAAGCTTGGCTCCTGGGTGGGTGTTGAAGCTGTTTTAGAAGAAGAAGTTGAAAAGGTTTTGGCTGCAGACGATTACCTTCTGGTGGACTTCGAGCAAGCTGACGGTGACACAGTAAATTTTTATGCTGCGTATTACACGTCGCAGCTAGAGGGTAGGTCGGTACATTCTCCGAGAATTTGTATTCCTGGTGGTGGATGGACGATTACTGATTTCAGTACGGTAGATCACAGTCTTGATGATGGCACCAGCTTCCCGCTGAATCGTGCCGAGTTGGAGCTTAATTCAGAAAGGCAACTGGTTTACTACTGGTTTGAGCAGCGTGGTCGCCGGCTGGCCAACGAATATTGGCTGAAATGGTATTTGATGTCTGACTCAATAACCATGAATAGAACGGATGGCGCGCTGATCAGAGTTACCACGGTAGTGCACCGTGGTGAAGATATAACCTTGGCGGATGCCCGGATTAAAGCGTTTATTTCAGATGTAATTTCCGTCGTTCCCGATTATGTGCCGGCGGGAGTGGGCTCGAAATTTAAAAAGGATATTATCTGATGCGATTGGCCTATCGAATTTCTGTATATGTATTTTGTGCATTAATCTCCGGCTGCGATTCACCCGAAGAGAAGGCGCGTCAGTACGTGGAAAAAGGGGAAGCTTTTCTGGGGAATGGTGACCCTGTTAAGGCTAGGCTGGAGTTTAAAAACGCACTGCAGATTAATGACCAGCTGGCGCCGGCATGGTACGGATTGGCCAGAGTCGCGAAGCAGGATTCGGACTGGTCGGAGGCATTTTCATTACTCGACAGGGTAGTTGAGTCTGACCCGGGAAACCTGGACGCTCATATCGAGCAGGTCAGGCTTTTACTCGGGGCTGGCCAATTGGAGCGTGCTCTTGGGGTTAGTACTGCGAGTCTGCAACTGGCTCCGGATGATGCTCGCGTATTGGCTTTACGTGCAGCGATCATATATACGTTGGAGGACATAGAGGGTGCTGCTGATCTGGCTCATCGCGCCCTCGCAGCGGATCCCGGTAACTCTGATGCTCTACTCGTGCTTGCTACGGAACGCCTGGAGCGAGGAAACCTCTCGGAAGCGCTTGAGTATCTGGATCGTGGTATAGCGCACGATGAAAAGAATGTGGCACTTCAGCTAATCAAGGTTGAAGCACTCAATCGTCTGGATCGTTCAGGCTCTTCGGAGCGCGTTCTCGAGCATCTGATAGAGTTATATCCAGAAACAGATGCGTTCCATTATCTGTTGGCGCATTTGTACCTGAGCCAATCGAAAGTGGACGACGCGGAGCGGGTATATCGTGATCTCATTGTTGTAAGGGGCGGGGATAGCCGGGCCCAAATGGAATTAATTCGCCTACTTAACCGCACTCGGGGTCCGGCGGTGGCGATAGCAGAGCTGGAAAAGCTTTTGGCCGAAGAGCCCGCGTCTACAGACCTACGTTTTCTGATGGTGCAATTGCAGCACAGGATTGGGGATCGCGAGGGCGTCGGGGAAACTTTGGAAGTCATTGCTGATATCGCAACATCCGTGGACAGTAAGCACAAGGCTCTGGGATTACTGGCTGCGTTTCGGCTGGAAAATGGTCAGTATGACCAGGCCATGATGCTGGTTGATACAGTACTGTCTGAGGACCCGAGAGATGAACAGGCGTTATTGATTCAATCCTATCGGCAGATCGAACAGCGACAACTAAGTGAAGCGGTATCGAACTTGCGAAGGATCCTGAATGATGACCCCGATTCAACCAGGGCACTTTTCCTGCTCGGGAAGGCCCACGAGTTGGCGGGAATGAGAGATCTCGCTGAGGACCGTTATTTTCGTGCCTTCGAAGTTGGTGGTCAATCGCCTCAATTTGGGCTGCCACTGGCAAAATATCTTATCAAGTTACAGCGACCTCATCGGGCAGCGCAAGTGGTTGAGGATGTGTTGGGTGCGTATCCTGAAAATATCGAGTCGCTGATTTTACTTGCTCGCATACGCATCATTTCCGGTGATTGGTCGGGTGCACATTCTGTTGTGGATCGTATACGGGTGGTGGATGAACAAATTGGCTACGAGGTTCTCGGGTCGCTGTACGCGGCACAATCGGATAACGAAAAGAGTATTGATGCTTTCCGACGGGCTTATCAAATTTCTCCCGATACGCAGGGTTCTATGAATGCATTGGTTGCTGCGTACCTGCGCGCCGGAAAGCCGGACGAAGCGCACGATCTCCTCGATTCGGTAATTTCTGCACAGGAAGATAGCACCGCGGCCCGCTTATTAAAGGGACAAGTTTATTTGTCCGAGGGGAAGGAAAGGCCGGCAATCCGGTCTTTTTCTCAGGTATTGAAACGGGAACCTGCTAACACCGCTGCGTATCAATATCTTTCTCTGGCAAAGTCTCGTCTGGGTGCGTGGAAGGAGGCGCTGGCTACCCTTGATCGGGGGTTGGCTTTCGTTCCCGGCGATTTTAACCTCAGCCTTGCCAAAGCAGGACTGTTGGAGAATCAGCGCGTTTTTGATGAGGCCATAGCCGGGTACGAAAAGCTTATCGATGTCCGCCCCAACGCAGATATTGTTGCCAATAACCTTGCCAGCCTTTTGTCTGAACACAGAGACGACCACGACAGTTTACTTCGTGCACATGAATTGGCGCGTCGCTTTCAGGAGTCTGAGGTGCCGCACTTCAAGGATACTTTGGGATGGACTTATTTCCGTCTTGGTAAACCCGAGGACGCGCGCGGCCTAATAGAAGATGCTGTCCGAGAAACGCCGGCTATGCCCGTATTCCGCTACCATCTCGGTATGACCTACATGGCTCTCGAGGAGAAGGAGCTTGCCCGTAGGGAGCTACAGTTAGCCTTGGAGCTTACCTCGGGTGGTGACTTCCCATTTCGCGATGATGTTGAATCGGCGATTAGGCGTCTTTAGGCGGCTTTGATGTACGAACCGTATTATGGTCTGACAGAAAAGCCTTTTTCGATCCAGCCCGATCCAGGCTTTTTATACTTCAGTCGACGTCATCGGCTCGGTTATGCGATGCTCGAATACGCCATCGAAAACCGGGCCGGTTTCGCAGTCATCTCGGGTGAGGTTGGTGTAGGAAAAACCACACTCATTCGTCGATTACTGGATAGTTTACCGCAGTCAACCACTGTGGGCCTGGTTAGCAATACGCACTGGAGTCAGTCGAATCTACTCGCCTGGGTGATGCAGGCTTTTGGTGAGCCCTTTGATGGTATGTCTCCTCAGGCGCTATTCGATCGATTCCAGCAGTTTCTGATCGGTCAGTATCGCGAGGGGCGACGTGTCGTTCTTATTGTGGACGAAGGTCAAAATC
Source organism: Microbulbifer sp. ALW1 (assembly GCF_009903625.1). Classification (NCBI taxonomy): domain Bacteria; kingdom Pseudomonadati; phylum Pseudomonadota; class Gammaproteobacteria; order Cellvibrionales; family Microbulbiferaceae; genus Microbulbifer; species Microbulbifer sp. ALW1. Next base: position 2,056,980 of record NZ_CP047569.1, read on the forward strand.
TGACTCCGGAAGCGCTGGAAGAGTTGCGCTTGTTGTCCAATATCAATGCCGACAAGCATCAACTCCTGCAAATTATTGTGACAGGGCAACCCGCGCTGGAGTATCTATTGGAGAGGCCTGAATCTCGCCAGTTTGCGCAGCGTATTGCGGTGGATTTTCGTCTTCGACCGCTGGAAGAGTCTGAGGTGCAGAGCTATATCGAGTTTCGTTTGTCGGTTGCCGGCCGGAAGACGCCCCTGTTTACCCCGGCAGCCTGTAAGGTTATTGGCCATTTCAGTGAGGGCATTCCCCGCAGGATCAACATCCTTTGCGACACAGCATTGGTCTATGGTTTCTCTTATAGTCGAAAGCTGGTCGACGAGGCGATTATTCAGGAAGTTATCGGAGACAAGCTCGTGTTCGGGATCTTTTCTCCGGTCGCATCCCAAGACGACCTTGCCCGCGCGATCGACGAATTAGCTACCGGGAAACATTTCGGGCCTTATAGCCGTACACCTTGAGCTACCGACTTTCCGTTGACGGTAATGTTGTAAAAGGGCGGGTCACTGCGCATTCAGGCCACTCTGTAGGTGCTCCGCCAAACGCATTGCCGCTTCCGTCGGCCGGCGGTTTTTGAAGTGCAGCCCGATGGAAATCTCTCCAAGTTTTGGCAGGCTGCGGGAGGGTCTGAGTACCCGTAGGGACTCCGGGACGGTACTGCGGCAGAGGGCGGTAATGCCAAGGCCCGCTTCCAGTGCCGACTGGATGCCATTGAGGTCGGGGATGGTGAAGACGTTGCGCGAGGCGATGCTCGCGGACTGCAATACGGATTCGGCGCGCTTGCGATAGATGCAGCCATCCGGTGCCAGTACCAGAGGTAGTGGCTTCAACAGGTGTGCGGAATGCTTGTGGCTGGCAACCCACACTAAATCATCGCGGATGACCAATTGCCCTTCAGCGGTATCCGGTTTCTCCTGCAGCGCCAGAATCAGGTCAAACCTGTCCCTGTTTCCTTTTGCCAGCAGGTTTCGGCTGAGGTCGCTGGTGACCTGCAGCGAGACCTCGGGGTAGCTCTGCGAGAATTGCCCGATAATCCGCGGCAGCAATACCGAGGCGAATTCGCTGGGAATCCCCAGATGTAGTTTCCCGGTTACTGATGCGCCGCTGAATTCGAATACCAGCTCGTCGTTGAGGGCGAGGATTCTCTTGGCCTGGTCGTAGACCCGCAGGCCACTCTCAGTCAGGTTCAGGGTGCGCCCCGACCGCAATAGCAATTGCCTTCCTAGCCGCTCTTCCAGTTCCTTTATCTGTCGACTGATCGCCGGCTGCGTGCGCGCCAGCAGCTCACCGGCCTGGCTGAATCCACCGTTGTCGACCACTGTAACCAGCGTCCGTAGCCACTCGGTGGGAAGATTTTTGTGGGTAAGTCGCATAAGAAAATCTTATAGAAGAATAAGAAGTATAAATTTAACAGATTCTGTCGGCAGGGCTAGCATCGCTCAATACATAAGAATCCGAACAAGGAATCAGGAGCGAGACATGGCCCACCCAGATGCCCACCCAGATACCCATCTGCAGGTCGCCGATGGCGAAATATTTGCGGCCATCCAGGCCGAAGCCGAACGTCAGGAGGCGCATATCGAGCTGATCGCTTCCGAGAACTACACCAGTCAGGCGGTGATTGCGGCACAGGGCTCGGTACTCACCAACAAATACGCCGAGGGCTATCCGGCCAAGCGCTATTACGGTGGCTGTGAGCATGTGGATGTGGTTGAGCAGCTGGCGATTGACCGCGCCCGCGCGCTGTTCGGTGCCGAATACGCCAATGTGCAGCCGCACTCCGGTTCCCAGGCCAATGCGGCCGTTTACATGGCGTTGTTGCAGCCGGGTGACACTTTCCTCGGACTTTCCCTGGATCACGGTGGTCACCTGACCCACGGCGCCAAGCCGAACTTCTCCGGCCGCCTGTACAACGCGATCCAGTACGGGCTTGACCCGGAAACCGGCGAGGTGGACTACGACGAGGTCGAGCGACTGGCACTGGAGCACAAGCCGAAAATGATCGTGGCCGGTTTCTCCGCCTATTCCCAGGTGATGGACTGGACCCGGTTCCGCACTATTGCCGACAAGGTTGGTGCCTACCTGTTTGTGGATATGGCGCATGTGGCGGGTCTGGTAGCCGCGGGACTTTATCCCAACCCGGTGCCGGTCGCCGATGTGGTGACTACTACCACCCACAAGACCCTGCGCGGCCCCCGCGGTGGTTTGATTCTGTCGCGCGATGCCGAGGGTCTGGGCAAGAAATTCAATTCGCTGATCTTTCCCGGTATCCAGGGCGGCCCGTTGATGCATGTGATTGCCGCCAAGGCAGTGGCGTTCAAGGAAGCGCTGGCGCCAGAGTTTGTCACTTACCAGCAGCGGGTGATCGACAATGCCAAAGCGATGGCCGCGGTATTTATGGGCCGTGGATTCGATATCGTTTCCGGCGGTACCGAGAACCACCTGTTGCTGATCGATCTCAGCAAGCGCGGTGTGACCGGCAAGGCGGCTGATGCCGCACTGGGCGGGGCACATATCACCGTCAACAAAAACACGGTACCCAATGATCCACAGTCGCCGTTTGTTACCAGCGGTGTGCGTATCGGTACGCCCGCGATCACTACCCGCGGTATGGGTACCGCTGAGGCGGAGCAACTGGCGAGCTGGATGTGTGACATCCTGGAACAGCTTGAGCAGCCAGAGGCTCTGGCAGACACGCAGCAGCGGGTGCGCAGTGAAGTGGCAGCACTGTGTGCGCGCTTCCCGGTATACCGGGCGCACGGAGCGGGCTGAAGATGTCACTGAGTGTTTTTGATCTGTTCAAGATCGGTATTGGTCCTTCCAGCTCCCATACCGTTGGACCGATGAAGGCCGCCGGCCTGTTTCTGCAATTGATGCGCGACAACGGCAGCTTTAACCAGGTGGTCAGGGTATCTGCACATATGTTCGGTTCCCTCGGTGCCACTGGTGTCGGCCACGGCACCACCAAGGCGGTGATGCTGGGGCTCGAGGGTGAGCAACCGGAGCTGGTAGATACCGATACCGTTGATCAGCGCGTGGCCGCGGTTGAGCAGTGCCGCAGCCTGAACCTCGATGGCGAGCGGGTGATTGCGTTTGACCCGGCGCAGGATCTGCTGTTGATCGGTGAAGAGGAATTGCCGCTGCACGCCAACGGTATGCGCTTTACCGCCCTCGATGATCGCGGACGTGTACTGGTAGAAGAGGTGTACTACTCCATCGGCGGTGGCTTTGTGGTGACCGAGGCCGAGGCGCAATCGGACAACGCCCTTGAGCAGGCCCGGGCGGTGCCCTACGAGTTCAACACCGCGGAAGAGCTGCTGGCGATCTGCGCGCGTGAGAACCTCAAAATCAGCGATGTGATGCTGGCGAACGAGGCGTCCTGGCGCAGCGAAGCGGAAACCCGCGCTGGCCTGATGAAAATCTGGCAGGTGATGCAGGACTGTGTGACCAACGGCATGCAAAACGATGGCATTCTGCCCGGCGGTCTCAAGGTGAAGCGCCGTGCGTCCAACCTCTACCAGCAACTGCGCAGCCGCCCCGAAGCCTGCCTGTCCGACCCGCTGTCGGCATTGGACTGGGTGACCCTGTATGCACTGGCCGTGAATGAAGAAAACGCGGCCGGCGGTCGCATTGTTACCGCGCCCACCAATGGCGCCGCGGGCATCATCCCGGCAGTGCTGCATTACTTTATGCGCTTCTCCAGAAACCCCACGGAAGAAGACGTTATCCGTTTCCTGCTCACCGCGGCCGCGGTGGGCATCCTGTTCAAGAAAAACGCTTCCATCAGCGGTGCCGAAGTCGGGTGTCAGGGCGAAGTTGGTTCTGCCTGCTCCATGGCTGCTGCGGGCCTCGCGGAAGTACTCGATGGCACGCCACGGCAGGTGGAAAACGCCGCGGAAATTGCCATGGAGCACAACCTCGGGCTCACCTGCGATCCGGTGGGTGGCCTGGTGCAGGTGCCCTGTATCGAACGCAATGCTATGGCCTCGGTAAAAGCCATCAGTGCCGCACGCATGGCGTTACGCGGTGACGGTGAGCACTTTATCTCTCTGGACAAAGTCATCCGCACCATGCGCGATACCGGTCGCGACATGCAGGACAAATACAAGGAAACCGCCCGCGGCGGACTGGCGGTAAACGCGATCGATCTGCCGGTCAGCGTTGTTGAATGCTAAGAACACGCTAATCAAGAAGAACAAGCTAATCAAGAAGAACAGGCCATGAAAAACGAATCCCAAAAAACACCGCTGTACGACCTGCATGTAGAACTCGGGGGCAAGATGGTGCCTTTTGCCGGCTACGCCATGCCGGTGCAGTACCGCGCCGGCATCGTGCAGGAACATCTGCACACCCGCGAAGCGGTGGGTGTATTCGACGTTTCCCATATGGGGCAACTGGTGGTGCGTGGCGAGAGCGCCGCTACCGCGCTGGAAAAACTGCTGCCGATCGATGTGCAGGCGCTGCAAATTCATCAGCAGTGCTATGCGGTCATGACCTCGGAAGCGGGTGGCATACTCGATGATCTGATCATCACCCGCTGGGCCGAAGACGAGTTTTTCCTGGTGGTGAATGCGGCCACTGCGGCGGCCGATATTGCGCACCTGCAACAGCACCTGCGCGGTTGTGATATCCGGGTGCTCGGTCAGCAGGCGCTGCTGGCGGTTCAGGGCCCCATGGCCGGCGAATTGATCGGCGAACTGGCGCCGGCGACCCGTGCGCTGACCTTTATGCATGGCACCCGCACCGAGATTTTCGGCGAGGACTGTTATGTAACGCGTTCTGGCTACACCGGTGAAGACGGATTTGAAATTTCCATCGCCGCCAGCGCAGTGGAGTCGTTCGCGCGCAAGCTGCTGGAAGACGGCCGTGTACAGATGATCGGGCTCGGTGCCCGCGACACCCTGCGCCTGGAAGCGGGCCTCTGTCTGTATGGCAATGATATGGACAGCAACACTACCCCGGTGGAAGCGAGCCTGCTGTGGAGCATTGCCAAACCGCGCCGCGCGGACGGCGCCAAGGCCGGTGGCTTCCTCGGTGCCGATATCGTACTGGGGCAAATCGCAGAAGGGGTCTCGCGCAAGCGTGTGGGTTTCTCCGTGCAGGGCAAGATCCCGGTGCGCGCCGGTGCCGACATTATCGATGAAGCCGGCAATGTGGTCGGCAAGGTCACCAGTGGCGGTTACGGCCCCACCCTCGGTGCCGCCATCGCTATGGGCTATGTGGATCGCGGCTATGTACAAACCGGTACCGGCCTGCAGGCTCTGGTGCGCGGTAAGGCGGTACCGATCGTCGTTGCCAAAACACCGTTTGTACCCCAGCGCTACTACCGCGGTTGAGCCGTGCCTGACTCACATTAGAGTCACACCAGAATCACACATTTAAATTCAGGGAAAAACACATGAGCAACGTGAAATACAGTGAGAGCCACGAGTGGTTTGCCGTCGAGGGTGACGAGGTCATCGTGGGTATCACCGAGTTTGCCCAATCCCAGCTGGGAGACGTGGTGTTTGTCGAACTGCCGGAAGAGGGTGCCGAGCTGGCGGCCGGGGATGAGGTCGCGGTAATCGAATCCGTGAAGGCGGCTGGCGATATTTCGCTGCCGTTTGCTGCCACTGTGGTCGCGGTCAACGGCGCACTGCCGGATGAACCGGAACTGGTAAACAGCGACCCGATGGGCGATGGCTGGTTCATGCGCGTGCGCCCGGAAAATGCCGCGGATCTGGAAAACCTGCTGAGCGCCGATGCCTATGCGGCGCTGATTGATGGCGAGTAACACTTAACCGCGAAGGAAAATGTTCATGCTGCAAGCCAAGCACACCCTGCGCGACCTCGAAGGGCGCGACGAATTTACCCGGCGTCATATCGGACCGTCGAGCGAAGACCTGGCGCGTTTGCTGGAGACCCTGGGGCACTCCAGTATCGACGACTTCATCGGTGAAGTGGTGCCGGGGGGAATCCGTATGCCGGCGCCGCTGGCACTGCCGGAGAGCATGCCCGAGCACGAGGCTCTCGCGGAGCTGCGTACGCTGGCGAATCAGAACAAAACGTTCCGCACTTTTATCGGCCAGGGCTACTACGGCACCCGCACGCCCAATGTGGTGCTGCGCAATATTCTCGAAAACCCTGCCTGGTACACCGCCTATACCCCCTACCAGCCGGAAATTTCCCAGGGCCGCCTGGAAGCGTTGTTCAACTTCCAGACCATGGTCAGTGACCTCACCGGGTTGGACCTGGCCAATGCGTCCATGCTGGATGAAGCCACCGCTGCGGCCGAGGCGATGACCCTGTGCCAACGTATGGCCAAGTCCAAAGCGCAGGCATTTTTTGTGGATCGCGACTGCCTGCCGCAAACCATCGAGGTGTTGCAAACCCGCGCGGAGCCGCTGGGTATCGAGGTGATCATTGGCGATCCGCTCGTGGAACTGGATGCGAGCAAGGTTTTTGGCGTGCTGCTGCAATATCCCGGTGCCAGCGGTGCGGTGCGCGATTACCGTAAGGTGATCGAAGATGTGCATGGACAGCGCGGTCTGGTGGTGATGGCGGCGGATATTCTCAGCTTGTTAATGCTGACCTCGCCGGGAGAACTGGGCGCGGATGTAGCCGTGGGTTCCACCCAGCGTTTTGGTGTGCCCATGGGCTTTGGCGGACCACACGCTGCCTATATGGCAACCCGCGAATCCTACAAGCGCTCACTGCCGGGGCGCCTCGTCGGCCAGTCTGTCGACAGCAACGGCAAGCCCGCCTACCGTCTCGCGCTGCAAACCCGCGAGCAACATATCCGCCGGGAAAAGGCCACCTCTAACATCTGTACTGCACAGGTTCTGCTGGCGGTGATGGCTTCCATGTACGCGGTGTATCACGGTCCACAGGGATTGCGTACTATCGCCAACCGGGTACATCACCTGACCAGCGTACTCGCGCTCGGTTTGCAGGAACTGGGTGCCGGTATTGAAAACGACTGCTGGTTTGACACCGTCACTGTGCGTACCAATGGTGATGCAGTAGAGCTTCATCAGGCCGCGAACGCAAAGGGTTTGAACCTGCGGGTGATCGACGACGAGCGTGTGGGCATTTCATTGGACGAAACCGCCACGCGCGCGGATGTGGAAGCACTCTGGTCGCTCTTTATTAGTGCTGATAGTAGTGATGGTAGTTGTGCTGACAATTCGTTGAGCTTTGAGGACATCGAATCCCGCGAGGCACCAATCGTTCCCGGCAAGCTGCTGCGCACCGGTGCGCTGCTCAGCCACGAGGTGTTCAACCGCTATCACTCCGAGACCGAAATGCTGCGCTACCTGCGCGTGTTGGCTGACCGGGATATCGCCCTCGACCGCTCGATGATCCCGCTGGGTTCCTGCACCATGAAGCTGAACGCGACCGCGGAAATGCTGCCGGTGACCTGGCCGGAATTTGCCAATGTGCATCCGCTGGCACCGGCCGAGCAGGTGGCGGGCTACCGTGCCCTGATCGAAGGCCTAGAATCCATACTGTGCGAGATCACCGGTTACGATGCGGTTTCCCTGCAGCCCAATGCCGGCTCCCAGGGCGAGTACGCGGGCCTGCTGGCCATTCGCGCCTATCACGCCAGCCGCGGTGAAGCGGGACGCGATATCTGCCTGATTCCGAGCTCCGCCCACGGCACCAACCCCGCGTCGGCACAGATGTGTGGCATGCGCGTGGTCGTCGTGAAGTGCGACGATAACGGCAATGTCAGCCTGGAAGACTTGCGCGTGAAAGCCAGCGAGCACGCCGAGCGACTGGCCGCCATTATGGTGACCTACCCTTCTACTCACGGCGTATTCGAGGAGGGGATTCGCGAGATCGCCGACATAGTGCATGGCCACGGCGGCCAGGTATATATCGACGGAGCCAACCTCAATGCCATGGTGGGCCTGTGCCAGCCGGGCAAATTTGGCGGCGACGTGTCGCACCTGAACCTGCACAAAACCTTCTGTATTCCCCACGGCGGTGGTGGTCCCGGTGTTGGTCCCGTGGCCGTGGGTGCCCATCTGGCAGAGTTTCTGCCCGGCGCGGTGTCTGCCGGTAGCCAGGGTATGGCGCCGGGCAATCGCAGTGGCGCGCCGGTATCTGCGGCAACCGCGGGCAGCGCGAGCATTTTGCCGATTACCTGGATGTATATCCGCATGATGGGCCGCGACGGATTGCGCAAGGCGACCGAGCTGGCCATCGTCAATGCCAACTACATCGCCGCGCGTCTTCAGGCGCACTATCCGATCCTGTATCGCGGTACTAATGGACGGGTGGCGCACGAGTGCATCGTCGACCTGCGGCCGATCAAAGACAGCAGTGGAATCTCCGTCGACGACGTGGCCAAGCGCCTGATTGACTACGGTTTCCACGCGCCGACCATGTCCTTTCCGGTAGCCGGTACGCTGATGATCGAGCCCACGGAAAGTGAATCCCTGGCAGAGCTGGATCGTTTCTGCGATGCGATGATCCAGATCCGCGAAGAGATTGCGAAAGTGGAGCGCGGTGACTGGCCGCTGGACAGCAACCCGCTGGTCAATGCCCCGCATACCGCCGATGTGCTGGCGGTAGAACGCTGGGAACATGCCTACAGTCGCGCCGAGGCGGTATTCCCACTGCAGTCCCTGCGCCGGGCAAAATACTGGCCGCCGGTGGGGCGTGTGGATAATGTCTACGGAGACAAGAACCTGATCTGTTCCTGCCCGCCGCTAGCGTCTTATCTGGACGACTAATAAAAAAGCAGCCTTCGGGCTGCTTTTTTTTCTGCTTTGGTGAATGGATACTGTTTCCACGTGTTGACACCGCCTTGTTTAAAAAACGGGCGTGCGCGTTAAATATTTCCCGGTCCCTTGGGAACAAGGCCGGTGGGATTGAGGGCTTTGATCGAGTAGTACCCCGCCTTGATATGCGACAGGTTTACGGTTTCCTTCACGCCCTCTGTGTTGAGAATTCGCTGCATATAGCGGTGCAGATTCGGCATTTCTCTGAGCGCATTGCGATTGCACTTGAACAGGCTGTAATAGGCAGCATCAAACCGCACCAGGGTAACGAACAGGCGAATGTCCGATTCGGTCAGCGCATTCCCGAATAGGAAGACTCGGCCATCGGCTAGCCGGGATTCCATTTCATCCAGCGCGCCAAACACTCGGGTATACGCTTCTTCGTAGGCAAATTGTGTGGTGGCGAAGCCGGCCTGGTAGACGCCGTTATTCAGGTTGTCGTACAGGTAGCTGTTCATTGCGTCGATGTCTGCCTGCTGCGCTTCGGGGTACAGGTCGAGCGCTTTATTGGCGTCACCGCTACCGAGATGGGCGAAAGCGGTATTGAGCATCCGCACAATATCTGCGGACTCGTTGTTGACGATGGTCCCGGTGTGTTTGTCCCACAGCACCGGCACCGTGGCGCGCCCGGTAAAATTGGGATCGGCGCGGGTGTAAAGTTCATGCATATGGCGTGCGCCGTTCAGCGTATCGTCGTCGCTGCCGCTGAAACCGCCGAACGCCCAGCCCTGATCGGTGAGCGCCGGATTGACCACCGACACGCTGATCACATCGCTCAGGCCTTTCAATTGACGCGCCATCAGGGCGCGGCTCGCCCAGGGGCAGATGTAGGCCACGTACAGATGGTAGCGGCCGGCCTCTGCCCTGAAGCCTCCTCGGCCCGTGACTCCAGCGGAACCGTCCACCGTTACCCAGTTGCGGAAGGATGATGCCTGCCGAATAAAGCGGCCGTCGTCGTCTTCCTGTTGCACCGGTTGCCAGTCTTCCTGCCAAACACCATTTACTAACATGCTGTCACCACTTTTTGATCTGGGTGCGCCCCCGGTTTGGGGGCGCCGGGTTAGTTTCCGATACTGGCCTATCAGGCGGTGCGGCCTGCGGGTTGCAGTGCTTGCGGGTCGCGATCTTCAGCCAGCAGATTGCGCAGGCCATTGTCCAGGGCGAGGGTACCGCCGCCCTGGATGGCCAGAGCCAGGGTCGCCGCGAACAGCGCCAGCGCGTATTCGTAACCGTTGTTGGTCAGGAAGAAGCCGCTACTGATATGGGCGCTGAAGATGGCCACCAGCATGGTGACGGCACTGACTGCCGCGGCGGGACGAGTGAGCAGGCCGAGCACCAGCGCCAGCCCGCCAAAGAATTCCGCGCTGCCGGCCAGCAGGGCCATCAGGTATCCGGGCTCCAGGCCGATGCTCGCCATCCACTGGCCGGTACCTTCCAGTCCGTAGCCGCCAAACCAGCCAAACAGCTTCTGCGCGCCGTGGGCGGCGAGGATGATGCCCACCGGCACCCGCAGGGCGAGGGCGCCCAGTCCAGTGTTAGAGCTCAAAATCTTGTTGATCACTTGCGTCGTCATAACCGTTCTCCGAGTTGTTGGGGTTGGGCTTGGTGTTGAAACCTCACCAGCTTGGAATCAGTCTAATAGCAACGAATTGCTCTATAAATGCGTACTTTGTTGATCTACTATCAACATATTGTTGGCAATTGGTTGGGTATCCCCGATGGATCGAATTAATGCGCTGAGTGCCTTTGTGGCGGTCGCCGACGAGGGTGGCTTCAACAAGGCTGCGGACAAGCTGGAGCTGTCGAACCAGCTGGTCAGCAAATATGTGTCGCAGCTGGAAGAGCACCTCAAGGTGCGCCTGTTCAACCGCACCACAAGGCGCGTGCACCTGACGGAGGAGGGAGAGCAGTGCTATCAGTTTGCCCTGCAGATCCTGGAGCGCCTGCAGGACATGGAGAGCCAGCTCGGACAGATGCAGAGCGAAGCCCGGGGACTGCTGCGCATCAGCGCACCGGTCACTTTTGCCACACGCCACCTGGCGCCGCTGATCGGGGACTTCAAACAAGCACACCCGGCGGTAGGTATCGAACTGCAACTCAATGACCGCAAGGTGGATGTCGTGGAAGAGGGGTTCGATGTGGCGCTGCGCATCGGTAAGCTGAAGAGCTCTTCGCTGATCGCCCGGCGGCTGTCGCCGATACGCCTGGTGGTGTGCGCATCCCCTGAATATCTGGCGCGGGAGGGTGTACCGGATACACCGGAAGACTTAAAGCCGGAACACTATCTGCGCTACAGCTACATGGAAGCGAGTTCCGGTGACTCCCGGCTGATGACCGCGCTGAAAAGAAGTCAGCCAGCGGGGGCGGCGGGCATTGTGTGCAACAACGGGGAAATATTGATGCAGGCCGCCATTGCCGGGCAGGGGTATGTATTGCAGCCCACCTTTATTGCCGGCGAAGCCGTCAAAGCGGGCAAGCTGAAAATCATTCTGCAGGCGTTTGAACCCGAGCCGCTGGCACTGTATGCGGTCTATCCCCACCGGAAGCTGCTGGCTACCAAACTCCGGGCATTTATCGATTTTATCAGCAGCTATTTTGGTGATCCGCCGTACTGGGATGGATTTGACGGCTAACCGCCAAGGTGCGGCTCCTCGGAACCGATTTTAAAAACTGATCCAGCTCCCAATCGGCGACGTAGTAACGGCAACTACATTTCGATTACATCTCGAATAAATTGGGCCGAACTATGAGCGAATTGATCCGGCTGGTCTATGCCAGTCGTGCTGCCTTTAAACCTGTGCCGGTAACGCAGGGTGTTGAACCTTCCGTGGGGCGTATCCTGATGCAGAGCCGCAGAAACAATGCGCATGCGAGTATTGGTGGTGTGCTGTATTTCGGTGATGGCTACTTCTTTCAGACGCTGGAAGGCGAGCGCCAGGCCGTCAACCAGGCCTACCAGCGCATTGCCGCGGATGCGCGCCATCGGGAGGTGACGATTCTGTCATTGAAGACCGTGTCTGAACGTTTTTTCGAGGACTGGTCGATGAAGTATGTTCCGGCGGAGGAAGCGGTAAAGCAGTTTATTCGCAGCCGCAACTACCAGCGCTTCGAGCCACTGAAGTTCCAGGAGGCGGAAGCCGAAGCGCTGATCGAACTGTTTCACCAGTATGACGACTCACTTGCCAACACTGGCGCCAAGGCCAAGAAAAAGCGCGCAGGCTGGTTTGGCTGGCGAAGGCTGTTTACCTCTTAAGCCGGATCACTGAGTGCCCTGTACATGACTTTGAACGGATCAAAATACCCTGGTCAAAAACGTCGTGTTTCTCGAGGCGGAAAGCGTCTCCCCTTTAAAATGAAAGGTCAATTCAGCCTTCGGTAATGTCAGATCGCGCGCGCAGACGCGGTAAGGGAGCCAGTAAGCATTGTCTTCCGCGAGGTCGATTTTCCGCGGGCCAAACAGGCTGAATTTACCTTCCCCGGAGATGGATACATCCACAAACTGTTGTTGTTCACTGTATCCCTCCACCTTGACCTGATACAGGTTACATACCGTCTGCTCATCCACCTGCCGGAACATTGCACCACGGTCGCGCCGGATCTCCACCAGCAACTGGGTGGTCTGGGTGAAACCGTACACAACCGCGGCGAAGGCAACGAGCATTACTGCGGCATAGCCGGCCAGGCGGGGGCGAAAGAAACGGGCATTTTTGCCTTGCAGTTGGGCTTCTGAGGCGAAGCGGACAAGTCCTGTGGGGCGTTCGAGTTTCGACATGACTCGGTCACAGGCATCGATGCACGCGGCGCAGTCAATGCACGCGGCCTGCAGGCCATCGCGAATATCGATTCCCGCAGGACACACCTGCACACAGAGTCCGCAGTCGATGCAATCGCCACTGTTGCTATTCCCTTTTCGCCGGTTAGCGCGGGGCTCGCCGCGGTGCGCATCGTAACTAACACTTATTGTATGGTCGTCGAACATCACGCCCTGGAAGCGGGAGTAGGGGCAGGCATGCAGGCAGATTTTTTCGCGTACCAGCCCGGCATTCAGGTAGGTGATACCGGCCATGATCAGAATCCAGCCCGAAACCGCTGCCGATAACTCAAGCTGCATTGCGGCGGTCAGGATCTCGCGCACGGGCACGAAATAGCCGGTGAACGTGATTGCAGTAGCGAGTGCCAGAAGTATCCAGAGCAGGTGCTTGATGAGTCGAGGGAGCAGAGTGTGCAAGCCAAGTGGCTCGCTGGCGCGCCGGGCCCGTTTGTCTGCGCGGCCTTCAGTCATATCCTCGACGCGGATGAAGAGCCAGGTCCAGATGCTCTGCGGGCATGCGAAGCCACACCAGACACGGCCCCAGGCCACCGCGAGGAAAAATAGCAGTGCGGCACTGGCGATCAGCAGACCGGCCAGCAGGGACAGATCGCGCCACGACAGCGCGTGGCCGAAGAGGATGATCCGATGCTGTTCAAACGAAAACAGTAGCCAGGGTTGGCCGTCGAACTGCACCCACACCAGCCCGAAGTACAGTGCGAGCAGCGGCCAGCTGATCAAGCGTCGCAGATTCTGGAAGCGGCCTTCTGTCAGCCGCACGTGGAGCTTGCCATCACGGGCCGATGGTGGGGCAGGATCCAGGGCAAGCGGTTCCTGAACAACGGGAATTTTTTCCATGGCAGCACATCCGTACAAAGATAGACGGCGGCAGATTAAGCCGGCTCACTTGATAGGTGCAGGCCTAAAAAAATTAAATACAATGGGTACAGATTGAGGGTCTGGAGTCGGGTTGGTGACACAGGAATTTCGCTACCAGCAACTGGAGGCGTGGTTGTTGCGGGGCATCGAGGAGCAGCGCTGGCGGCAGGGTGAGCGATTGCCCTCGATCCGCACCCTGTGCCGCGAGCTCACACTATCCAAAGCTACCGTGCAGCACGCGCTGCAGCGACTTGAGGCCCAAGGGGTGGTCGAGGCGCGTCCCAAGGCGGGCTATTTCGTATCCCTGCAATCGCCTCCGGTACGGCGCCCCGTTAGCCGCGCCCGCATTGAGGCGCCGCGGCCGGTTACGGTGAGTGAACTGTTGCAGGACATCATGCGCCGGAGTGCGGCTTTTGACCTGCTGCCACAGCATTCACCCGGTGATCTGCCTGCCGGCATCGTCGCTCTCAACCGCGCCATCGGGCGCTCACTCAGGCGCCAGAGCGGCCAGGATTTCCAGTACTACGACGAACCTGCCGGCAACGCAGCGCTGCGTGAGCAACTTGCGCTGCACATGGCACGGCGGGGGTGGGCGTGCGAGCCGGATGCGCTGTGTATTACCTCGGGCTGCCAGCACGCGTTGTTCCTCGCCCTGATGGCCTGCTGCAATCGCGGCGATGTAGTGGCGGTAGAGTCGCCGGGATTTTACGGGGGGATGCAGATCATCGAGCAGCTGGGGCTGCAGCTTGTCGAAGTGCCAGCCTCGCTTGAAACCGGGATGGATATCGATGCGCTGGAAGATGTTTTACAGCGCTGGAAGGTGCGGGCCTGTATCGTCTCTCCCGCATTTGCCACCCCCGGTGGCGCATTGATGCCGGTGTCATCCAAGCGTCGGCTGCTGGCCCTGGCGGAGACCTACGACCTGGCCGTTATCGAAGACGACATCTATGCCGATACCGCACTGGTAGCAGTCCCCGATCCTCTCAAAGCACTGGACAGGGATCAGCGGGTGATACTCTGCAGTTCCTTCTCGAAATGCCTCTCACGGGATCTGCGGCTTGGGTGGATTTCCGGTGCTCGCTGGCATGCGCGTATCCTCCACCTGAAACTGGTAACGCAGTTATCCAGCAGTCAATTTGTGCAGCGCGGTCTGGCCGAGTTCATGGCGGATGGCAGCTTCACCGCGCATTTGCGTCGCCTGCGGACAGAACTGCGCTCTCGTAGAGACCGCCTGCTGCAATTGCTGAATGACTGGCCGGTAAGTCTCCGGGTCAGTAAACCGGAAGGTGGCCTGGCGGTTTGGGTGGAACTGCCCGATGGCGAGGATACGCTCGCGCTTTACGACCAAGGGTTACAGCAGCAGGTGGTGATCACACCCGGACCACTGTTTTCGGCATCGGGACAATTCCGGAATTGTCTGCGCATCAGTTTTGCCCACCCGTGGGATGCGCCACGGGAGCAGGCGCTCGGTCGGCTGCCGGCACTGTTGGCCGCAACATAGTGGGCCACACATCAATAATGTTGTGGCGACGCACACCTTGGTTTTTAGGCATCATCAGTCTGGGTGCGTCGACAGAGTTTTATTGGTTTATCAATCTGTGCCCAGAAAATGCAATATGGTTGCCTTGTTTTTATTGTCTTTGAGCCAGGTTTTTATCTCCAGCGCTCTTTCCGTATCGGATTCGCCCACCACTTTCTTCAAGCGATTGATCCGGTTCAATTCTGTTTTTTCAGATCGAACCTTACGCTGCCACTGTTCAGTGAAGACGCTGGGTACCTGGTTTCCCAGTTCCAGCGACTTGAGTAGTTGCCATTCACCGCCATCCAGCCAGGCTTCGTCGCAGTTTCCGCACAGGTCCAGCCTCGTATCCAGCGACCCGGACACCGAGTACTTAGCCATCAACCGGCTACATTTGGGGCAGCTGATGGCCGTTTTGGTATCGGTATCCGATGAGATTTCCGCTTGCGCCGGCTCCTCCCCGGAATCGAGGTTGACCCTTTCTGACCAGTCTCGATAGTGCAACAGCGACAACAGGGCACCTTCGCACTTCGGGCACCCCATTACCGGAAGTCCCTCTTCAAATCTGGTTGGTTTCAGGTATTCATGTCTACATTTTGGGCAGTGCATAGGTACTCCTGATTGTTATATGGCTGAAATTAACAGAGCAGCGCTTAGTTGGAAAAGGCTGGCGCTGCTTCTCCGGAATGCGTTGGGCGACAGGACTGAGATTCAGTTCCCAGAGTGGCTAAGACGGCATGTAACCCATCTGCGTGACTTGGCGTGACCAACTAACCTGTCTCCGTTCACCGCATTAAAAAAATAAAGTCATAAATAGGATGATCGGAGATAACACAATGCATAAAGCCAGTCTTTTTGTTTCCCTCGCCATTACCTCTGCGCTGTGGTCCATCAATACCCTGGGCGCGCCTGCCAAAGGCACGGCAGCCGGTGACAGTATCACCATGGGGTTCGCGGCCGATTGTACCGGCAATACCTTCTTTACTGGCGGGTTTTTCTGCCTGTTGGGCGGGGACCAGCCGGAACACAGTTGGTTCGACGGCTGGGACAGTAGCGTCAACAGCGTCCACGACAAGTACAAAGCCATAGACCCGAATGTTGCAGCCAACAAGAATGCCGCCCGTTCCGGTTCCGAGATGCGCGGCGGCAGCGATAATTTCAGTGTGCAGGCGGACCGGATTCTTTCCCAGACACTGGTTGCGGATCACGTGGAGGTGGTTCTCGGCGGCAATGATATCTGCAATCGCGACTGCGTCGACCCGGCCAATTGCTCAGACCCGCTATTGACCGAAAGCGAATGGCGCGGTGCGGTGAAAGCCGGGCTCGACAAACTGGTGGGTGGCTTGCCCAGCGGCTCCACGGTGGTACTGGGGTCGGTGCCCCGGGTACAGGATCTGCGCGCGGCGGGCGTGGCCAAACAGAGCGGCAACTGGCGGGTAAACTGCGAAAGTGTCTGGTCCACCTTTGGTATCTGCCGGATAGCCACCAACGGGGGCACCATGAACGGTGAATCCTTTGCCACACGCTACGCCGGCATCAATACCGCACAGCGTATTTACAACGAAGTCTTGCAGCAGGAGGCCGCGGCCTACAATGGCGCCAATGGTGTGGAGGTGGTTGCGGAATATTCCGGGGCGAGCCAGACCAATGTGGGCACCTTTACCTTTGGCAAAGACGATATTGATGGTGGGGACTGCTTCCATCCCAGCGTTCGCGGCCAGAACACGGTGGCGAACCTGATGTGGAACGGTAATACGGACAAATAAATCACGAGCGGTGAACAGGGCTCCTTGCGGAGCCCTTATCTCGCATTCGCGTAACTACAGTTCAACCGTCGTTCACTCGTCGTCACCAGTATCGCTCTTGCTGCTTTTTTCACTGCTCTCTTCGCTGCTCTGCTTGCCGCTGCCCTGCTGCTCGAAATAGCTTTCCTCTTCCACCACGTATTGCACCCGCTCGGGCAGCCCGTTGCGCATATAGGTCACATCCACCACCTCGCCGCTGGTTAGTGCATCCCACAGCTGGTTCTGGCCACTGTGCACCCAGCTATCGTTTACCCGCACCACTACATCGCCTTCCTCAAAGCCCAGGGCGGTGAAGAACTCGCTGTCTGCGATGCCCTCGAGGCGCAGTAAATTGTGCCCGTCGACCACATGCTCGGCGGCGACGAATTTCTTTTCCAGTTCGGCGCGATTCTGTAATTGCTTTTCCAGCCATGCCTGACCCAGGGTCAGAACGCCGGAAGGCGGGATCAGTTTGCGGGATTCACCATCCGGCTGCTCGATGCGTCGCATGGTGGCCTCATCCCGCTGGGTGGTGGTGGTCATTGGCACCCGCACGTAATCGCCGTCCTCCCCGCGCAGGGTCAAGCGCTCCAGATGATCATTGACCTGCAGGGTGACATGGCGCTCGTGTACCCGCTTGAGGGTGACACCGTCCATTATTTTATCCCCAGGGGAGAATTGCTCTGCCGCGGCCTTGCGGACGCGAAGGAGCGCGGTGGACTGTTCCGGCTGCGAGGAGACACTGGTACCGCTCAGTTGCAGGGGCAGATCGGTCTCGAAGATCTGGTCGCCGGACTGCCGCCAGCGGGCGGCATCCACATGGGCACTCGCCGGATCGTGTCCCAGGCGCTGCAACTCCTGGTCAATCCACAGCGCGTAGTGTTCGAGGGTGCGGGGGCCTTTCACATAGAGCCCGTTCACAAACACCACTGGCACGCTCTGCAGGCCGAGAGATAGGCCCAGGGCGGTATCCGCGGCAACCTGATCGCTACGGCCGGATTCTTCCAGGCATTGGTTGAACAAGTCCTGTGCCAGCCCCTGCTGTATGGCGAGTTGGCTGAATGCCTTTTCATCCATTGATTTTGCCTGGGTGTAGAGACCATCCGCGTAGGCCCAGGGTGTGCCCTGCTCACTGGCGCAGTGCACCGCCGCTGCGGCCTGTACCCCCTGCCGGTGGTAGTGCATGGGAAAATCGAACGGTACCACCGCAATCCAGCCGGCATAGCGGTCGAGTAATTCACGCAACACCAGATTGGTGGTCGCACAGTGCACGGACTGGTAGGAGCAGAACACCGCGAGGGTCACCGGAGCCTCGGGGTTGCCGCGCAGGGGGCGATCGCCGGTGTCGATGTTCAGTCTGGGTGGTTGGGGGTGGGGCAGTAGCCAGTCTATGGCGGGCGCGTCGTCGTCCGAGATCGTCGACGGCTGCTGTGCTTCCACCATGGATTTGAGGGTATTGAAGCGCAGCTGGTATTCGGCCAGTGCCAGGTCGTGGCGTTCGAGGCGGATTTTTTCATCCACCTGTTGCAGGGTGATAGTGCTGCTACCGATGCGCGCGACTATTTGTTGTCGATCCTCCTGTTGCCGGCTTTCCTGTTGTCGACCTTGCGGATCTCTACCGGTTTCCGTGTCGGAGGCTTGCTGCGTATCGTCGCTACATGCGCTGAGCATTGCTGCCACGAACATTGGCAACAGCCGGAGGGCTGGGCGGTGAGGTCGGTTATACAGTTCGTCCATGGTGTTAGATCCACTCGTTATTATTCTGTGAGTAGTTCTAGCACATGGCCAACTCAGACTCTACCAACCCCATAGCGCGCCGCGCATTGTGGCGGCAAAGATAACATTGCTGCGTTACTGGTACCTTTACTCGCACCTTTGCTGGCTTCTTTGATACCGCACCGGGCAGCACGTTAAATAGATCTGTTCACCGCAACCGATTGCCCATTTCATCTTGCTTACCAGGGTCCCTTTTTTTGCGTCGGGTCAAAAAACTATCTCGACGGCCTTGTCTAACCACTATGGTGATTGGTACTGAAATACCAGTTCGTCATTTTATCGTGAACTCTGTTTCAAAAATTTATCGACAAAATTCAATATTTTTTTGAAACAAAAAATATTTTTCTGATCACTAATTTATAGCGCCGCATTTACTGCCAATATTTTCTCTGATCGATAGAGGATGTAATCCACGTGGTCTATAAAAAGGGCTCGTATTTCCATTTTTCGACTTTTCAAATTTCCACCTTTTCACCTGCGGCATCAAAACCAAAACTGACTTCTGCTGTAAGGCCGAGTCACCGGAGGGACGACAATGAATAAATACCTGGAAAATGTCACACCACGCATTCGTAATACATCCGTAATTTTTCTTTTCTTTTTTATCGCAATCGCTTTTTTCTCGCCCAACACAAGGGCGCTGGACATCAACCTGATATTCGATCCCAATGGCTCTGGCGCGGTTGATCCTTGTGATGATGACCTGGCCGGATGCGGGCATACGGAAGAGCTTACTCAAATCATGGAGTCGGTAGCGGATCATTTTGAGAGCATAATTCAAGACGATCACGAGATGACAATCAGTTTCTGGTGGCTGGATCCCGCCCTCGGTGCCCCGGATGCGTTGATTATTGAAAGAGATGAAGACGGCAAGCCGATCGAAGCGAGAATCCGGATTTCGGCGAACCTTAATTACTATTACGACACTTTTCCAGACTTCGACTCCGAATTCGTAATGCGCCCCAAGCTCGCCAGGACGGTACCGGATTTCGAGGCGGCGGAAGCCTTTTCCGGCACTGCGCCGGAAATTTATGAAGTTGCCTATAACGGTAAGGAGATAGATCCGATAGGTGGTCTGGATCTGGTGACCGTGGTATTGCACGAAATGGCACATGCCCTCGGCATCAGTGCGGACGTCAGTACCGCCTGCAACGAGGCAGACAATCCGCCTTCTTATTTCGTCGATCCGGAGTTTGATGGCAGCGCCTCATTGGGCGTCAAAGCCTATGAGTTTGTTAACGAGGGAGCAGCAGATTTCGACTGTGCACATCTGGCACTCGGCGGCCTGAACATGTGCAAGCCGGAAGACCAGCAGGATCAATCGGTCGGTGAATTATTCGACGAACCCAGCACCATTGAGGGCCTGACGGTGGGACAGTGCGCTTCCCACCAGGCGTTGAACTGGTTTGCGTTCTACCCGAAATCGCGCGCCCGGCCTTCCATCAATGGCATTCTCGTGATGCAACAGGGGGGAAACTGGGAGCAGGTCAATCTACCGCGGCTCTACAGTCTCACCGGGGGCGATTGGTCAAATGCATCCAATTGGCTGGGCAGCGAAGTGCCCAACGAAACGGACGAGGTGTTTATCGTCAATCAACTGCCCCTGTTCTTCGTCACCGAGATTGAAGTCACGGACAGCCGCAATGCCAAGAGCCTGTATATCTCCGATGAAAACAAACTGACCATTCAAGGCAGTTCGCAACTGGCAGTCGCCGGTCCCGTTACCGCTGCTGGCCCCAATTCCACCACTGGCCCCCTGAGGCCCATTATCCCGCCGATGAATGGCGAACCGCCCATCGGCACCGAGGGCCCATTCACCACGGTCGAGGTGGAAGCTACGGGGGTGCTGAACGCATTCGACCTGAAGATAGAGCCCGGGGCCAGGTTCCTGGTAAATACCAGCAGCGAAACCAACCTCGGCAATCTGGAAAATTTCGGCCTGATACGCGGGGCCGGGATCATCAACGTCTATGTCCTCGATAGTGCCAGAAGGATTTCTGCGGATGCAGGTACGCTGGTCTTTGCCATCCCCGAAGGCGATCCCGATGACACCGTCGTTGTCGGGCCGCCGCGGCTGGACCTTGATGGCCCCAGTATTGTCGGCGATGCCGATGCTGCTCTGTCAGCCATAGACGGCGACCTGATTTTCGATGGTGCTATTGCCGACAGCGTACAGGCGGCAATTACCGTTGGCGCGGGGCACTTTATCGACTTTGTCGAAGGCTGGGATCAGGGATTTTCCGGAAATGGATTTCCCAAGCATGCACTGGTACTGGATGGCGGCCCCAGCGGCGCCGAGATACGCGGCGAAACCACCCTCAGCGGGCGCGTAGAGGTTAACGGCCTGGGGTCGTTCACCGATGATGCGACCTTCGAGTTTCTTTCAGAAACTGACCTGGATATCGGCGGGCTGGTGCCGGGGCTCGAGCACGACCAGCTCAATATGCAGAATGTGCAGTTTAACGGCACGCT
This sequence comes from Microbulbifer sp. ALW1, assembly GCF_009903625.1. NCBI lineage: Bacteria > Pseudomonadati > Pseudomonadota > Gammaproteobacteria > Cellvibrionales > Microbulbiferaceae > Microbulbifer > Microbulbifer sp. ALW1. The sequence continues at coordinate 2,078,025 of NZ_CP047569.1, forward strand.
CAACGTCGAGTTTAGCGATGGCTTCGCGCCCAGCTTTCAGGACAGCTTTGCGCTGATCACCTATGCGAGCCATCTGGGTGAATTCAGCAGTATCGAGGGCATCGATCTGGATATACCGCTGGAAGGAGGGCTCAAGTTGTTCCTGGAATACGGCAATACCGAGCTGACGTTGTTTGTCGGTCTCGACGGTGGAACGCCCGGCGCACCCAACTGCTCTGGCCAGAGCATTTCCACCCAGGCGGGTATACACGGCGGCATAGCGGCGGCAGCCGCTTTCCATGGCTTCGACAGCGTCAAGGCATTTAAAGACGCGATCAAGGACTTTTGCGAAATCTAGGTGACCCAGCCGATGTTCGTCGGCCTGGCAGATAGCCAATGCGCAGATCGACCTTTCGCGGTGATCTGCGCAGGTTTTCTGCCAGGGACCGCCGGTGCGTTAATGGAGTGAGGATCTATTGCCCTCTTGCAACAATCTCGCGCACCAGCTCGTCAGTAAACAGGGATTTCGACAAGTACTGCTGCCCCCCGGTTTTGCTGACCAGAATCAGCCCCAACTCGGTTTCAATAACCCGCTCGATATCGGACCACGAGAGCGTTGCTTTTGTATAGTCGCTCTCGGTTGTTATCCCACCTTCATCAACCGTCAAGGTCACTTCGGAATTGGCACTTTTGCTCATCATCTGCCGTGCCAGCCACCACGCCCGCCGGAATCGAATATGCAGTAGCTCCAGAATACCCAGGGCCACCAGCAGGTAGCCCGGGACTTTGGGTTGCTCGGTAAACATCAGTGTTGCGGAACCTGCAGCAAGTAATAACACCGGGAACAGGTAATTGGGCTTGGCACCTTTACCATGGGGCTGGGATTGATCAAAACACTCGGCAAGGTAATCCCGAGATAGGGTGAATTGTGTCTTGAAAGGTTGCATAGATTCCAATTGTTCGAGTCGATCGTTAAATGATTGGGGAGAAGGCTCAGGATAAATGGAAGGGGAAAGGTAGTCGCGGAACTCTCGTTGCTACTACTACTTCCTCCACCATCATTTCATCCGGTACGCATTCGGTGCAAGGCGAGCCCGGCCCGGCCCGGGTGTTACTCCCCGTGACTGGTTTCCCTTACTTTCTCGTGAGACCCCGGGAATTCGTCGTACTGGGGCAGATCATCGGGTATCTCGTACCAGGGGGATTTCGAGCCGACAAAGAAATGCCCTTCCACCTTGTTGCTCGGCGCTTGATCCAGGCCCCCCAGTGGGATGCCGATCTTGTCCGGGCTTTCGTCATAGGTGCTGATCAGGCTGGAGCCGCAAATCGAGCAGAAGGTTTTCACCGTATTCTCGGATGAGTGGTAGCCGGATAAATGCTCGTCTCCCTTGAGCCATTTGAACTGACTGGATTTGATGGTTGCCCTGGTCCTGAACGCGGCACCGTGCCAGCGGCGGCATTTTGAGCAGTGGCAATTGAATATGGGGCCAATTTCACCGGTGATCTCATATTCGATCGCCTCGCACAGGCAGCGGCCCGTTAATTTCTGCATGGATTCTTCCTTGATGATCAATGGGGAGACAGATTTCGTACTCTCTCACCGGAACGTGTCTTCTGATACTGCTTATCGAATAAATCGTATCCAGCGCCACAGCCTCAGCACATCCAGCAGGGCGCCAGCCAAGTAGGTAAGGGCACAGGCCTTCAGTACACTGTGTGCCTTGTTCAACAGGTGCTCCGGCAGGTAGCCCTCCCGGAGTATCGGCAGGGCCTTGTTGAAGCTTGCATCGTACTCTTCCGGCAGTATCGCCACGTACATGAGTGCGGAAGCGAGCATGGTGATTACTGCCACAACGCCGATCCACAGGAAGATCACCGGCGATTTGATCAGCAGGGTGAGAATGGGGGCAGCGAGCAGGATAAAGCCACCGATTTTCTGGATCTGGCCGGCCCGGCCCAGGTACTTGTCCCGCAACCTTGATATCGGCTCCTCGCGGCAGAACTGGATCGCGTGGCCCACTTCATGGGCGGCTACCGCCACCGCGGTCACCGACTTGCCATGGTAGACCTCCGGGCTCAGCGCCACGATTTTCTCCGCCGGCGAATAGTAGTTTTCATCCTTGCCCGCCTTCACCACCTTTACCCCTTCGAGCTCATAGCGCTCGATCAGGTGCTCGGCCAGCTCGGCGCCCGATCCCGGCATATCACTGATTTCTTTAGAGTGCCGCCACAGCACAAAGCGGACCCACAGCTGGGGGCCGATGATCAGCGCGGCGATAAGCAGGGTAGCAAGTGCGTAAATCATATTCTCGGCACAGGCAGTGGTTGTTCGGAATGTTATGGATTATTGCGCGGATCCAACAGATTCCGCAAAGCGGCGTCGAAGCTGGCACCGTTGGGGCGTCCGGTGAAGGAGATGATCGGCGGGGTCAGTGGATGGCTGGATGAAGGCTTTGGACTGGCGAATCAGGACTTGCCGCCGGATTCGAGTTCCAGCCTGCGCGCCCGCCAGTAGCGGCTTTTCCAGTAGTAATCCGCCATGTGCGAGATGGTGACGCCCTTGGACACCGAGGCGTGCAGAAACTTGCCGTCCTCGATGTAGATCCCCACGTGCCGGCCGCGGCGACCGGTCCTGAAAAACACCAGGTCTCCCGGGCGCAGCTGGCCCTGCTTGATCGCCTTACCGGCCACCGACTGGTACTGGGTGGTGCGGGGCAGCTCAACCCCCATCTCGTCGCGGTAGATCAGGTAGACCAGTGCCGAACAGTCGATACCGCTCCTGCTCATGCCCCCCAGCCGATAGGGAATACCCTTCCACACCTGATGCTGCTGGTACAGGCTTGCCTTGAGTAATTCAGAGGGGGAGGGGGCTGGCTTGGGTTTGGGTGGTTTCGCTGCCTGCGGGCGTTCTTTGGTAGGGTTTTCTGCGGGTTTGGCCGTGTCTTCCGGCGAATGCTGATACGGGGCCATGCTGCAACCGGCCGTTGTGAGCATCGCGAAGCAATAGGGCAGCAGCAGTCTTCTATTCATGGGGGTACATCGGTGCCATCACAGCAAACCGCGTCCGCGAGGCGACGGCCGGGTTTGGTTTTGAGGATGGCACCATGGTACCGGTGCTAGCTGAATATGGGCTGAACCGTATAGCCTGGTGGAAATTTGAGCTGTGCCGTTCTACTCAGGCTACTTGTGGTTGCTATCTCGTAAATTCAGTACTGGGGCACCAAGTTTTCATCGAACACCACACCGGTCAGTTTGAAGTCTTCTACCGCTCTCATAAAACGCTCATTACAGAATACTGTCAGACAGGATTCGTAACTGGACTTGAAAACGGGGAATGCCTGAACTGAGTCCTTGAAAGTGAGGTTGAGCAATTGAATCGGGATTCCCTCTTGTGTTTCATACTCACTTGCACCCAAATCCTCTTCGCCCATTTGAGTACAGTTGAAAATAAAGAACGTCTCACTTCCCACCGTTACCGGTAGCAATTCCCCGTAGCTCTTCAATGTGTCTCCCAAGTAGCGATACGCTTTAGGTGAGAGTACCAAGCTGGCCCCGATCCAGGTGCTGATATCAGGAATACCCAGGTCTCTAACACCTTCATTAGATACAAACCGGGTGTCGGGAGTCTGCCACCATTCAGCCAACTGACTGTTAGTGCGACTGAAGTCCAGCACGGCATCCGGGTCAATATCTTCAGGCGCAAAGCGCGCTATATCAAGCAAGGTCAGATCCAGGCCCTGGTATCCAAATCCATCATTACGTATTGCATAGGTTTTGGTCATGGGGTCACACGTTCTTGATGGCTTGAACGGCCGTTTTAGGTTCATTGTCCTGCAAGATTCGTCCAATAACCTGAAGCTGTGTCTTGATCATATCAATGTTGTTCAGGCGCTGAACCCGTTGTCCCATCCACTGCTCGTATTCGTGAGTATGGTACTTCAGGTGCCCCCTGGAATTTGGCATTGACCAGTGAGGGGTATCTTTGTCCTTACAGACGAGAAAGACCCCATTAGCTGGGTCGTTGATCCTAATACCGTGTCGATGTAGATGCATACGGGTATTGGTAGTTACTACCTTCAGCTTACCTTTCCCGGGCACAATATGGTGGGCTGTGTGTTGTGGGCTGGGCTTCGGGATGCCCTCAGCGCGCATGTACTTTTCTAGTACCTCTGTTGGGTGATGTTTCTCATTGCTCATCGTGCTGATCGCACTTGCCCTTTCCGCCAAGTTGCCCCTTGTTGCTTGTATACCCTGATTTCGATATGCCTCAAGCTGAGCCTGGATATCGGTCAGTGTATTGATTCGAGCCCGTTCTTGCTCGAGACATTTAAGGGCTTTCTCACACTCCACTTTTCGCTGTTGTTCAGTCAAAGAGCAATCATTTTTTTTGGCGTAATACTGCTTTGCCAGAGTTTCGTAATTCTGAATAGCGGCTTCGAGTGATGTCATTTCGTGGCGGAATTTCGTAATTCGAATGCCGTTGTGGTACTCCAGCTCCATTAATAATCCTTTATTTCAGCGACTCAATATATGGGGATTGTATCTTAGGGGGTTCCGCCCGGACAGGCTGATCATCTAGTGAAAGAGGGCGTCAATAGTTTAATCTGGCCCCAATATTGTGTAATGCAATGTCAAAACGTTGACCTGATCCCATTTACTATTTTCTCAGATCTCTCAGTATATCCAGGGGATTAACCGATAAGGCACGCGCCGTGCATAGTCCCGGTAGCCGGGCAATTCTTCCTGTAGCGTCTGGTCTTCAAGTACGGTTCTAATCACTGTGATGATTGTTGCCACCGCCGCAGGAATCAGTGCCCACACCGAGCCCAGCGCAAGAACAATACCGAGCAGCGGAAAAATATTTCCAGCATAACCCGGGTGCCTCACAAACCGGTACGGGCCACTGTCACACACCACGTGCCCTCGATCCGCCCGAATGCACACCACGCTGAAGAAAAAGCGATTCTCTGCCAGAGCCCATGTCGCGAACGCATATCCGAGGGAGATCAAGGTGAAGCCAATCACAATGAGCCATAGCGGGAATTCGGGGGACCAGTGATAGCGGTGGTCCAGCCCCGCCACTATAACCATAGGGAACACGAGACTCACCGCCATCAGCGGAGCGAGTACTTTGTCCCAGACTTTCGCGTTGTGGAAATTTTCACTATTTTGCCGTTCGGCTATCAATCCGGGGTGTCGCTGTTCCGCCCACATGCGCCCGCCTATACCAGCGGCAAAGATCAGTAGGGAATAGAGCCACGCCTGCCACCAACCGAGATCCCCACCGCATACCAGTAAAACCAGCGGGATAAGGAGGTATACCACAACCAATCTGATCCACTGGCGAGGGGATACTGTTTGCGCTGGCTCTGCATTCACTGCCTTCTCTGACATGTCATTCCCCAAAACTAAATGTGGGTAAGTCTTTCACCTAACGCCCATAGTAGGAGCAGCCGAGGCACAGGGTAGGCTTTCTCGCGGAGGTCGCGCTATTTTGCGGTCTGAGCGCCATAAATGGGGAGCAATCTTTGCGGGATGTTTGTTCTGGTTAGTTCACCGGAAAATTCTTGCTCAGAGCCCACATAGTCTTATTGATAGGTGCCTATGCCCATTACAACGTCCATCCGGTTTTCACCTGTTCCCATGGAGAAGGGTAGGGTTACCTGGATGTCGGAAAGGCCTGCGTCCCTGAAAGCGGCTGCGATGTCCTCACGGGTAAATCCGGTATCTTCGTTACCGTCCTCCCTCAGCCAATCCCACTGAACCAGGCGGCCATTGCTATTCAGTAGCTCAGCCAGCAGTCGTACTGTGTCTTTGTAGTTTGGGACAAAAGCGAGTGCGGACGAAGCGACGATCAGGTCGAACCTCTCCTGCAGTTGCCTGTTCTTGTCGATCAGCTCCCGAGTCAGGCTGGATTGTATGGTAGTTACATTGCCCAGTTGCTTGGCCTCCAGTACGGCAAGCATTTTCCCCGATGGATCGAGGGCGATGATGCTGCTTGCCAGTGGAGCGAGGCGTTCAGTCAGCAGGCCCGTGCCGCAGCCGAAATCCAGGATTCGGGCACCTTTGCAGTTCAGGGTGTCGGTAAGGGACCGGAAGGCGCGCTCCGAATAGCTGATGACGTCGCTATTACTGTCCCATCCTTCGGCATAGCTATCCCAGCTGTTGTCGGTCATTGCGGGTTACTTCTCCTGTGATCAGTGCGAGCTCAGGGTCATCGGTAGTCGGTAAAGTGAAGCTATTGGCTCATTTTTGTGTTGGGTGTTTGAACGCCAAAAGTTTGATCTGACCCCATTTATTGGATATATGTGGCTGGCGGACAATCAATGTCCGCCGTGTAGCTCCTAAAGATTTTGGGGATAACTAATGTTTAGATATTTAATTCGCAAATATCTTCCATTACTAGGTTCTTACTTTTCTTCTAATACTTAATATTTTCACGAGATTAATTTTTTACTTCGCCCCGGAGATATTAGAAAGCTCGGTGAGCAAGAACATCGCATTTACCGTCACCGTTAAAGTCAGCCAGAGACGTTTGCGAAATACTAATAAATTCATCAGAGGGTCGTTGAGGTGCATTCCGAAAAACTCTCAGGTCTTGCCAGCTAGTCTGAGCGCCAAAGCTCACTTTCCAATAGCTCTCGGACGCATTGGGAGTCGAGTCGCGAACAACGTCAGTTGAGCCGTCTCCATCAAAATCACAGAAGTATAGGTTTTTAAGTGTTACAGTTGAATTGGCCAACTCTTCCCAAGGGGTGTTGCCTCCCCAAGATACATACCACTTCTGACCGCTAGTTCGGAAGATGTCCGTTTTATTATCTCCATCAAAATCAGCAAAGTGGAGATCCGATGTGGGAAAGGAAGATGAAGATAGGGGGAACCAATTACTTACCCCACTCCAGGATACAAACCACTGGTTACCATTCGAATACCAAACATCAGTTTCATCATCGCCGTTAAAGTCGCCAAATCTTAAGTCATTTATTTGAATGGATGAACTGTTCAGCAATGACCAGTTGCTCTGGCCACTCCAAGAGACATACCATGCACTCCCATTTGTCATGAATACGTCAGTTTTTTCATCACCATTAAAGTCTCCGAAACCCAGTTTTTGAGCGGAGATTGGCATTTCATTCCATTGCTGCCAGTCTTGTTTACCTTGAAAGCTGACGAGCCACTTAGAGCCATTGACCCGGAAAATGTCATGGGCTCCATCACCGTCGAAATCGCCGCTTGAAAACGCTTTAGGATCATAACTTGATAAAGTGCGAAGCTTCCAGAACTCCTTTCCGCTGTGAGAGATAAACCAGCCAGGAGATACACTAACGTCCAGCTCATTATTCCAGTAAGTCAGGTTTCCCAATGCATACCTTTGGAATATTGCGGAATCTCCATCCGGGTTGCTAGGCCCTGAAAACTCCACCTTTTGCCGAAACCTGTTGTCGTGCACTTCTCCGCCTTGACTCGGAATTCCTCTGATGACTACTGCGTTATCACCTTTATCCCAAAAGGTATTGTGGTGGACGCTGATAAATTCACCGGAAAGAAATGGTGCCTCTCGGCAATCTGTATGAGTTGGCCTGTCCTGGCATCCGTGAACATCAAAATTGTGATCCATACTGCCTTCAACTACTACATTGTAACGTGCTTCGTAGCTACTACCAGGCAACCCTGTGCTGGCAATGTCATGGCGATTATGGTTGAACAGATTTGCTTCAATCAGGGAACTTCCAGAACTCGCAGAAACTCCATACCCAAGTCCATGGCTTCCACAGCCAGAATCATTTTCGTGGCGACGGTTGTGATGAATATGATTGTGATGAATATGAGCGTCCAGTGTGCCAGTGACATTAATTGCTCTGTGGGGCCATGCCCACATTTCGTTGTTATCAATTTGAATGTGAGAGAAGAGAGCCGTTTCACCTCCGTTTTCTGCTGAAATTCCGGTCGCTTCGTCCATTTCACATTGTTCATCAAAATCTGATATGACAGTGGGCCCTTGTAGCCTAAGGCCTGTTATCCGTGTATGGCTTCCTGTAATTTCAAATAAAGGTTTCTTGGCGCGCTCTGTCGTCATCAGAAGCGCCCCCAATGACCCTTCTCGTCCCCTCCCGGAAGCTAATGTGACACCGGGGGGTACTGTAATATTCCATTTTCCTGTTAGATCGATTTTGACGTCGTCTGCGATATAAATGATATCGCCCCAATTTGCGGAAGGTAATATCTTAAGTAATTGTTCTTTGACGTCATCTTCTTTCTCCTTCTCGCTCAAATTTACATTGTATTTGATGAAGTAGGTCGCGTCATTTGGATGAATCAAATTACTATAATTCTCTCCGCCACCAATAGGGTTGTTGGTGTGGTTGATTGATAATTCAGCTCGTGTGTTTGATGTGAAAACTATTAGCCCTATAAATATTAGGGAATTCCTTAATACTATCATTTCAATTCCTTTTTATATCTTGAATCCATGAATCTAAATTCCAATGTTTTTTATAAAAAAAGCGGGCATTATGCCCGCTTCAATACCTCTCTTCCTGTGAGCGACTCTTAGTTGTAGTAATTCCTTTTCTACAGTCGATGTGTCTGGTGGTTTACCACTGCAGCGCACCGCCGGTCTGGTATTCGATAACCCGCGTTTCAAAGAAGTTCTTCTCCTTGCGCAGGTCCATGATTTCGGACATCCAGGGGAAGGGGTTCTGGGCGCCCGGGAACTGTTCTTTCAGGCCGAGCTGCGAGAGCCGACGGTTGGCGATGAAGTGGAGGTATTCCTCCATCATGGCCGCGTTCATGCCGAGTACGCCGCGGGGCATGGTGTCGCGGGCGTAGGCTACTTCCAGTTCCATACCTTCCAGGATCATCTGGGTCACTTCCTGCTGGAACTTTTCGGTCCACAGGTGCGGGTTTTCCAGTTTGATCTGGTTGATGACATCGATGCCGAAGTTCAGGTGCATGGACTCGTCGCGCAGGATGTACTGGAACTGCTCGGCAACGCCGGTCATCTTGTTGCGGCGGCCCATGGACAGAATCTGGGTGAAGCCACAGTAGAAGAAGATGCCTTCGGTAACGGCGTAGAAGGCGATCAGGTTGCGCAGCAGTTCCTGGTCGGTTTCCACGGTGCCGGTTTTGAAGTTGGGGTCGCTGATGGAGCCGGTGTGCGCGAGGCTCCAGGCGGCTTTCTTGGCAACGCTCGGTACTTCGCGGTACATGTTGAAGACTTCGCCTTCGTCCATGCCCAGGGACTCTACACAGTACTGGTAGGCGTGGGTGTGGATGGCTTCTTCAAAGGACTGACGCAGGATGTACTGGCGGCATTCCGGGTTGGTGATGTGGCGGTAGATGGCCAGCACCAGGTTGTTGGCTACCAGGGAGTCGGCGGTGGAGAAGTAACCCAGGGAGTATTCCACGATGCGACGCTCGTCCTCGGTCAGACCGTTGGGGTCTTTCCACATGGACACGTCTTTGTTCATGTTTACTTCCTGCGGCATCCAGTGGTTGGCACAGCCGTCCAGGTATTTTTGCCAAGCCCAGTCGTACTTGAACGGTACCAGCTGGTTCAGGTCGGCGCGGCAGTTGATGATGCGCTTTTCGTCTACCTGGATACGGGCTGCGCCCATTTCCAGTTCTTCGAGGCCCGGGGCCGGGTCCAGGTCGCTTACCGCGGCACGCGCGGCTTCCACGGCGGAAGATGCGGCACTCGATGGGCTCTGGGCCGCGGTCGATGCCGGGGCACTGCTCGCGCTCTCTACTTCGTAGTTAGCGCTGGGTTCGGTGACTGCCTGCTGCTCGGATTGCAGTGCACCCGGCACCGGTTGCGGTTCGGCTTTTTTGGGTTCGGATTTGGAATCGATATCGTCCCAGCTCAGCATGACTTCCCCTTATTTTTCCAGTGACCCCTGTGACGGCACAGGCGGTCGAAAGTGTGTCGTGTGCGGCCTGCGCCCGACCCGGGTTTCACTCTTTTGTTGAGTTTTGGCCCGGTGCCGGGGCGGCGCTTATGGTCTTGGTTGCGTGGGGGCCGCTGTTGTCAGTGGCTTCACGCGTTGCTCTCCCCCGAGAGGCTTTAAATGGCTTACTGGCAGGCTTCGCAGTCTGGATCGTCCAGGGAGCAAGCCGCGGGTACGGCTGCCGGTGCGGGCTCTGCCTGCGGTGCCGGTGCTGCGCTGGCAGCGGGGGCGCCGCCGGCGCTCACGGCGTTCAGAGTGCCACTGGTCACGGTGGATTTTTCCGTGGTGGTGGCGGCCAGTGCGCGCAGGTAGTAGGTGGTCTTCAAGCCGCGGTACCAGGCCATGCGGTAGGTCAGGTCCAGCTTCTTGCCGTTGGCGCCGGCGATGTAGAGGTTCAGGGACTGGGCCTGATCGATCCACTTCTGGCGGCGGCTGGCGGCGTCCACGATCCAGCGCGGCTCCACTTCAAACGCGGTGGCGTACTTGGCTTTCAGATCTTCCGGAATGCGGTCGATCTTTTGCACCGAGCCCTCGTAGTACTTGAGGTCGTTGACCATCACCTTGTCCCACAGGCCGCGGGCTTTCAGGTCGTGTACCAGGTAGGGGTTCACTACGGTGAATTCGCCAGACAGGTTCGATTTCACGTACAGGTTCTGGTACGTGGGCTCGATGGACTGGGACACACCGGTAATGTTGGCGATGGTCGCGGTCGGGGCGATGGCCATCACGTTGGAGTTACGCATGCCCTGGCTGGCAACCTTGTTGCGTACGACATCCCACTCCATGGTGGAGCTGGTGTCCTGGTCGATGAACTGCTCGCCGCGGTTCTTGGCCAGGATTTCAATGGAGTCGATCGGCAGGATGCCCTGGCTCCACAGAGAGCCCTCGTAGCTGGAGTAGCTGCCGCGCTCGGCCGCCAGGTCGCTGGAGGCTTCGATGGCGTAGTAACTTATCGCTTCCATGGTGGTGTCGGCGAAGGCTACGGCTTCATCGCTGGAGTAGGAGATGCCCGCCTTGTACAGCGCGTCCTGGAAGCCCATCAGGCCCAGGCCCACCGGACGGTGACGCATGTTGGACTGACGCGCGGACTCCACGGCGTAGTAGTTAATGTCGATCACGTTATCGAGCATGCGCACCGCGGTTTTCACGGTGTTTTCCAGCTTGCCGGTATCCAGCTTGCCGTCTTCGCCGATGTGCTGGGACAGGTTTACTGAGCCCAGGTTACATACCGCGATCTCGTCGTTCGCCTTGGTGTTCAGGGTGATCTCGGTGCACAGGTTGGAGCTGTGTACCACACCGGCGTGCTGCTGCGGGCTGCGCAGGTTGCACGCGTCCTTGAAGGTGATCCAGGGGTGGCCGGTTTCAAACAGCATGCCCAGCATCTTGCGCCACAGGTCCAGCGCGCGCACTTTTTTGTGCAGCTTGAGCTTGCCTTCAGCGGCCATTTTTTCGTAGTGGGTGAAACGCTCTTCAAACGCATCGCCGAACAGGTCGTGCAGGTCCGGGCAGTCTGCCGGGGAGAAGAGGGTCCACTCTTTGTCTTCAAACACACGCTTCATGAACAGGTCCGGCACCCAGTTGGCGGTGTTCATGTCGTGGGTACGGCGACGGTCGTCACCGGTGTTCTTGCGCAGCTCGAGGAATTCCTCGATGTCCAGGTGCCAGGTTTCCAGGTAGGCACAGACAGCGCCCTTGCGCTTGCCGCCCTGGTTCACTGCCACCGCGGTGTCGTTGGCCACTTTCAGGAAAGGCACTACACCCTGGGACTTGCCGTTGGTGCCCTTGATGTAGGAACCCAGAGAGCGTACCGGCGTCCAGTCGTTACCCAGGCCACCAGCCCACTTGGACAGCATGGCGTTGTCCTGAATAGCACCGTAGATGCCGTGCAGGTCGTCCGGCACGGTGGTCAGGTAGCAGGAGGACAGCTGCGGACGCAGGGTACCGGCGTTGAACAGGGTCGGGGTGGAGCTCATGTAGTCGAAGGAGCTCAGCAGGTTGTAGAACTCGACCGCGCGCTCGTTCGGGTTTTCTTCATTGATGGCGAGGCCCATGGCGACGCGCATGAAGAACAGCTGCGGCAGTTCGAAACGGATTTCGTCGGAGTGCAGGAAGTAACGGTCGTACAGGGTCTGCAGGCCGAGGTAGGTGAACTGGTGATCGCACTCGGGCTTGATCGCATCGCCCAGCATGTCCAGGTCGAAGCTGGCCAGGGCCGGGTCGAGCAGTTCCAGTTCGATACCGCGCTTGACGTAAGCGGCCAGTGCCGGCTTGTACAGGCCTTCCATTTCTTTCTGGGTGGCGGACTCGGCCACGTCCAGGAAGCGCAGGGCTTCGGAGCGCAGTTTGTCCAGCAGCAGGAAAGCGGTGGCGTAGGTGTAGTTGGGCTCTTGCTCAACCAGGGTACGCGCGGTGATCACCAGTGCGGTGTTGATGTCGTTTTCGGAAACGCCGTCGTACAGGTTTTTCAGCGCTTCAGACAGGATCAGGCTGCCGTCCACATCGGAGAGACCTTCACAGGCTTCGCTGACGATGGTGCGCAGGCGCTCCATGTCCAGTGCCACCAGGGAGCCGTCTTCCATTTTTACGCGGATGCTCGGGTGGGTGTCTGCGGCCTGCTCGGCAACGACTTTCTGTTGTTCTTTCTCTTTGCGCAGACGGGCGTGCTCTTCACGGTAGAGTACGTAGTCGCGGGCAATTTTGTGTTCGCCGGCACGCATCAGTTCCAGTTCGACCTGGTCCTGGATCTCTTCAATATGAATGGTGCCGCCGGAAGGCATACGGCGCTTGAAGGTGGCGCTGATGTGGGACACCAGGTCGGCCACGCGCTCGTGGATGCGGCTGGAGGCTGCGGCGGTGCCGCCCTCAACCGCGAGGAAGGCTTTGGTTACGGCTACGGAGATTTTGCCGTCATCGTAAGGCACAACGGTGCCGTTACGCTTGATGACGCGGACCTGACCGGGGGCGGTGGCAGCCAGTGAAGTGTTGCTGCTGGCCTGGTCTGTTACCGAATCCTTGGTAGTGCCATTTGGCACAGACTGAGAGCGCCCTGTCTCTGTGTGCATGAAATTCTCCGTAGTTTTGTGTGCGTGTCGAGTTCGACGTGCCTTGGTTTTTGCTTTGGTCTTTTTGTTGGGCTTGTGGCCCTGGTTCGTTTGATCGCACCGGCGATTGCCGGGTCGCTTCCCGCGACGCACGCCTGCGACGAGCGCATTCACCAGTCAGATACGCCAATAGGTACCGGGCACAACAGTAATGACGAAGCCTGGGCTTCGTGCGGGTAACTCTTGCGGGGTACTGCGTTGAACTGCCGTGTTTGAACTGCGTTCTAAACCGCGCCTGTCTTGTTGTCTTCAGTGATGGCTCTGATAAAAACCTTCGTAAAAAAAGACATCGCGTCGGTTCCGATGCCAGGTCATCGATCCGGCGCAATGGCGGCGATGGTTACTGGTCAAGCGTTGTTGGTGCGATCGGGGTCAGGCACAACATATTGTGGTCGGGCTTTGGCGCTTCGCGCCGGCTTTCCCGGGAGCGGCAAGGCTTTCAACAGGTCCTTCAACAGGGAATCCTATGGGTGCCTTTCACTCCAAAACCCAATATATGGGGGTCTGACCTCGGATGAGCAACAAGATAATGCGATTGGGGGGGTAATTCAAGGCGGATAACTTAGGGGTTACTTGTGGATAATTTGTGGGTAGACGGTGCGACGTGGATATTTTCCTGTCGGCAGTGCCCGTCACTACTGGGCGGGTATAAAAAATGATCAGCTGTTTCCGCGGGCCGGGGATTTTAAGAATATTTTTTAATAGTAACCAGGTCTCAAATTAAACCCGGCAATAACGGGAAAGGGCTGATTACTCGCTGATCAAACGAGCACTGTCAGGTCAGTGCGATGTGGGTTTTGCTGTTCGAAAAATATGCAGGCTGATCGCTGCTGGCTGCGCCCGGATTTGGTGCGGGCCTGTGGACAAGTCGCCCGGTTTGCTCCGGGTTGGGGATAAAAAAACGGGTGCAACCTGGCGTTGCACCCGTTTTTCTTGCTGAGGATCAGTTGCTGCTGTCGTGCAGGAACTCCATCAGGGCTTTCTGGGCGTGCAGGCGGTTCTCCGCTTCGTCCCACACCACGGAAATCTTATCGTCTTCCAGCAGTTCGCCACTCACTTCCTCGCCCCGGTGGGCGGGCAGGCAGTGCATGAAGATGGCATCGCTGTTGGCGTGGCTCATCAGCTCGTGATCCACCAGGAAGCCGTCGAAGGCTTTTATGCGGATCTGCTGCTCGGTTTCCTGGCCCATGGAGGCCCACACATCGGTGGCTACCCAGTCGGCACCGCGCACGGCATCTGCCGGATTGCGTACCACGGTGACCCGGTCACCGGCGGCGGCCAGAATGCTCGCGTCGGGATCGTAGCCCTCGGGGCAGGCGATGCGCAGCTCGAAGTCGCACTGGCGGGCGGCGTTGATATAGGAGTGGCACATATTGTTGCCGTCACCTACCCAGGCCACCACTTTGCCTTCCGGACTGCCGCGGTGCTCCACATAGGTCTGCAGGTCCGCCAGCAGCTGGCAGGGGTGGTAGCTGTCGGACAGGGCGTTGATCACCGGCACCTTGCTGTATTCGGCAAAGCGCTCCAGCACGTTGTGGCCGAAGGTACGGATCATCACCATATCGACCATGCGTGAAATCACGCGCGCGCTGTCTTCGATGGGCTCGCCGCGACCCAGCTGGGTATCGCGGGGAGACAGGAAGAGTGCGCTGCCCCCCATCTGCGCCATACCGGCCTCGAATGAGACGCGGGTACGGGTAGAGGACTTCTCGAAAATCATCCCCAGCACTTTATTGCGGAAAGGCTCGGTGGCCACGCCCTGGTTGCGCAGGGCCTTGAGTTCGATGGCGCGTTCGATCACGCCGTGCAGTTCTTCCTTGCTCAGGTCGAGGAGGGTAAGAAAATGTCTGACTGCCATAGTTGTATCCTCCGAATCAGGCGGCCTGTTGGGCGAAGTCGCGCACCAGGGCGGCGACGGTAGTGGCGATCTGGTTGCGCTCGGCATCGCTGAGGGTCAGCGGCGGCAACAGGCGCACCACATTGCCAGCTGTGACGTTGATCAGCAATCCCTGGGTGCGGGCCAGGTCCACCAGCTCCGCACAGGGGCGATCCAGTTCGATGCCGATCAGCAAACCGAGGCCGCGCACTTCAGTTACATGGGGGCAGCCCGCCAGCTCGCTCTTGAGTTGATCCACCAGCTGGGTGCCGAGCTTTTCGGCCCGTTCGATCAGCCATTCACTTTCCAGCGTGTTCAGTACTGCTAGCCCCGCACGGCACGCCAGCGGGTTGCCGCCAAAGGTGGAACCATGACTACCGGCGGTAAACAGTTCAGCCGCCTTGCCGCGGGCCAGGCAGGCGCCGATGGGTACGCCGTTGCCGAGGCCTTTCGCGGTGGTGACCACGTCCGGCAGCAGGCCGTCGCAGTGCTGGTAGGCAAACAGCTTGCCGCTGCGGCCATTGG
The DNA here is from genome assembly GCF_009903625.1 of Microbulbifer sp. ALW1. Taxonomy (NCBI): domain Bacteria; kingdom Pseudomonadati; phylum Pseudomonadota; class Gammaproteobacteria; order Cellvibrionales; family Microbulbiferaceae; genus Microbulbifer; species Microbulbifer sp. ALW1. The sequence continues at coordinate 2,093,453 of NZ_CP047569.1, forward strand.
CAGTCTGGATCTCGTCCAGCATCAACAGCCAGTCCTGCTGGTCGCAGAGCGCGCGCAGGCGTGGCAGGTAGTCGGCGTCCGGCACACGGATACCGCCTTCGCCCTGCACTGGCTCAACCAGGATGGCGACGATCTCGTCGTGCTCGGCGATCAGCTGCTCGATCGCGGCGACATCATTAAAGGGTACCCGCAGGAAACCTTCGGGCAGTGGGGCAAACCCTTGCTGCACCTTGGCATTGCCGGTGGCAGTAAGGGTGGCCAGGGTGCGACCGTGGAATGCGCCCTCGGTCACGATAATTTTGGGGCAGGCGTAACCGCGCTCGTTGCCGAGCTTGCGCGCCAGCTTGATCGCCGCCTCATTGGCTTCCGCACCGGAGTTGGAAAAGAACACGTTGTCCATGCCGGACAGTCCCACCAGCTTGTCCGCCAGCTGCTCCTGGGCCGGAATGTTGTACAGGTTGGACACGTGCAGCAGGGTATTGGCCTGATCCTGCAGCGCTTCGGTGACCGCCGGGTGGCAGTGGCCAAGACCGCACACGGCAATGCCGGAGATGGCATCGAGATATCGTCGTCCAGCGTCGTCCCACACGTAGTTGCCTTCACCCCGGACCAGGGTAAGGGTTCTATTGCCGTAGTTCTGCATGAGTGCGGGAGTGGCCACTATGATATCTCCTGTATAGGTAGGCCAAAGAAAGGGGAAGCCGCAGAAAGTGCGCCTGAAATGGCGCACAACCGCAATTTCCCCGGGAAGCCGGCAATACTAGCACAGGAATAGGGCAGAACCAGCGGGGCGTGCGTGTGCAGCGGAATCGGGTACAATGCGCGCTTTCCCTTGACTGATCGGCGCAGGGCGAGTCCCTGGAACCGGAAATTTCTCAACCCGAGGTTAGCTTGCAAATGGATACTCTGGCGAATATTAAGCAGCAGATCGCAGATAACGACATTCTGCTCTATATGAAAGGCAGCCCCAATGCGCCCCAGTGTGGTTTTTCCATGCGTGCATCCCAAGCGATCATGGCCTGCGGCCAGCGTTTTGCCTATGTAGACATTCTGGCCAACCCGGACATCCGCGCCGAGCTGCCCAAGTACGCCAACTGGCCGACGTTCCCGCAGCTGTGGGTAAAACAGGAGCTGGTCGGCGGCTGTGACATCATCATGGAGATGCATGAAAACGGCGAGCTGAAGACACTGCTGGAAGAAACTGCCAAGGGCGCAGAGCAGGGCGAGTAATCGATGCTGCTTTCCCAGGCATAAAAAAACCGCGGCAATGTCCGCGGTTTTTTTATGCCTGAATTTTATGGCAAGGCTTACTCTTCGGAAGCGCTGACCATTTGCTTTTGCAGGTAGTTCTGGATGCCGACTTTGTCGATCAGGCTCAGTTGGGTTTCCAGCCAGTCAACGTGCTCTTCTTCGGACTCGAGAATTTTTTCCAGCAGTTCGCGGCTGCCGTAATCGCGCACGGATTCACAGTACTCGATACCGTCGCGCAGATCCGGGATGGCCTTCTGCTCCAGCTTCAGGTCGCACTTCAGCATTTCCTCGGTGTTTTCACCGATCAGCAGTTTGCCCAGGTGCTGCAGGTTGGGAATACCTTCGAGAAACAGAATCCGCTCGATCAGCCAGTCGGCGTGTTTCATTTCGTCGATGGACTCGTGGTATTCCTTGTCGGCCAGTTCCTTCAGGCCCCAGTCTTTGAACATCCGCGAGTGCAGGAAGTACTGGTTGATGGCAATAAGCTCGTTACCCAGTGCTTTGTTCAGGTGTTCGATGACTTTGGGATCGCCTTTCATTGCTAACTCCTTTCGCCCTGAAGGGACATTTTATTAAGCGTTTGTTAATTGTGAGTGGATTCCGAATTCTGCGCCGGGCGTCTCGGATAAATCCTCTCGAATTTCAGACGTCCCTCTACTCCCACTAATTGTAGGGTCGCTACGGGTATGCGGAGTGAGTTTGCGTCGGAGAAAATCGCAAGTCAAGCGCGGATTGTCGGGAAACGTGCAGGCAAAAAGCACGAAAATTAACGGGAAAAAGGCAGAAAAATGCAATGAGAACAATTGCTGTTTAGATTGTTTGGGTGTGCCCGGGCTGATTTGCTGGCCGCGCCTGCCGGGAAATAAGAACCGCAATTGTTTGTACGTATTTGTTTGTGCGCATGGTTAAGTCAGGCGGTTGCGCACCCGGTTGATTTTCCCCTGTACGGCGGCGGTGTCGAACTTGTCGTCGATCAGGTTTTCGCAATCTTCTACAAGGCGGTCGAGCACCTGGTTCAGCGCGCGTTTGTCTTCCTGGCGATCACAGATCTCAGCCAGCTCGTGCAGCGCGTCGAGCAGGCGCCGCATCACCACGGCACTCTGACTGCCGTATTCGCGGATTTCATCCAGTGCTGCCGCCAGGACATCGGCGAAATCCAGTTCGCGGGTTACCAGTCGCAGCTGGTTATTGGTGTCGTGAAAACAGTTGGGCAGCGGTGGGCGTTGCAGGATGACGCCGATGCCATCGATCAGTCGGTCGATACAGGAGTAGGCGGTAAAGGGGTCGTTGACGCCCGGTGACAGCGCACGCACGGCAATCTGCGCCAGTTGGCGAATGGAAAAAACGATGTCCTGTTCCGCAGTAGGCTGCGCGCCAATGGTGATGGCGCCCTGAATGGCCCGGGCAATTTCCCCGCTGTCTATTTGTCGCGGCGGGTCAAACACCCGCGCCATGCAACTCCAGTGATTCAGGAAGGTGCCCGGGTGGCACTCGAGCCGGATACAGCAGTCATTGTCGGTGGCCCAGCGCATCAGCTTTTGCCGGTCGATTAATTGCACGTAGCCACTGCTACTTGTTGGCACACACAGGCAGTTGCTGTCGATATTGAGGTCGCGCTCTTCGACACGGGTGTTGCGGGGATCGCGGCTTTCTTCGGTGGGGTATATCTGTTCCAGGGCCTGGCGGAATTCCCGGTTGATATGGAAGGTGATGTTATCCACCTGAATGGACTGGGCCACGTTGTGGATAAAGTAGATGAGATAAGCAATACACACGAGCGCCAGCAGAATCGCCATGCTGACCGCCAGACTCTGATTTTCCCCGCTTTGGTGCCCCGCCTGTATCCCGCGCATGACCATCAATGCGTAAACAAAGGTGGACAGAAAGATACCGAGGGAGGCCTGGGTACTGCGGTCGCGAATGAAGTTTCGTACCAGATGCGGGCCGAACTGGTTGGCGGCCAGGGTCAGGGCAACGGTGGTGATGGAAAACACGGTACCGGCGACGGTAATGGTACTGCCGGCAATTGTAGAGAGCAGGGCGCGAGCACTTTCCCGGTCGCGCAGTTCCAGCCAGCGGAAACCGGGGTAGTGGTCGACCTCCAGAATCTGGTCAAGCGCCAGCAGGGTGTGGGCGAGCAATATGGCGGCGGCCATCATGACGGCCGGAATCAGCCAGAAACTGGCGCGCAGTCGCTCTGACAGGTGCAGCAATCGCTGTTTCATGGGGCTCCGGTTACAGGAGGGGCGGACAGGCTATTGGCTGCTTATAAAGATAGGTCAGCGTACTGGGTTGGTCGAAGCTGTGCGGATTTGCAGTAGGTCGGGTCGAGAGAGTGTGAGAGAAAACGAGGACTAATTTAGTGCGGGGGATTTGGGGCGCCAGAGGGAAGCGGCGCCCGGACTTAGGTCAATCAGCTGGCTGAGTAAAAGAGGGCACTGTTGGCAGTGGCCATAACACCACCGGCCATGGTTTCGTCAATGATTTCCTGAGTCAGCTCGGCACAGCGGCCACATTGAGAAGAAACACCCAGATGGCGACGCAGGGCCTTAACAGACGTAGAGCCGTCGTATACAGCCTCTTTGATCTGGCTGTCGGTAATGCCTTTACAGATACATACGTACATCGCGGAAACCCTGGCGCAAAAACAATCAATCTCAAGTTGGAAGTGGATCTTATTGGTAATGAGAATAAGTGTCAATAAGATTGTTTGATCGTTCAGTAATTATTCTAGTTGGCTGTCTGGTATTCAGTAGAAATGTTGGGGACTGCATGGTCAGGTGAGCGCCAGCCGGCGTTCTACGGCGCATTGCCTGGGGTTGGGTGGGGCGGATCTGGTAGTGAGGAAGGGGGGAATTGGCACTTCCAAAGGTCTGTGTAAAGACCTGTGTGCCGGGGAATATCTGGCGGCGCCTGCTATCGCGTTTATATAAAAATTTAATGGGACTGCCATAGGGCCCTGTGTATCATAGCGGCCCCCTATCGATCTTTTGTCGATTTATAGTCAATGGTTATAAATTGGCCAATTCAATAGCAAACTATCTATCTCATTGAGGAGGTTCTCATGGCTGTATTAGTAGGCAAGCCCGCTCCGGACTTCACTGCAGCAGCGGTACTGGGCAACGGCGAAATCGTTGATTCTTACAACCTGGCTGAAACCATCAAGGGTAAGAAAGCGGTTATCTTCTTCTACCCGCTGGACTTCACCTTTGTATGTCCTTCCGAGCTGATCGCCTTCGACCACCGCTTTGAAGAGTTCCAGAAGCGTGGCGTTGAGGTTATCGGTGTTTCCATCGATTCTCAGTTCTCCCACAACGCTTGGCGTAACACCCCGGTGAACGACGGCGGCATCGGCGCTGTTAAGTACGCCCTGGTTGCCGACACCAAGCACGAAATCTGCCAGGCCTACGACGTTGAGTCCGAAGGCGGCGTTGCTTTCCGTGGTTCTTTCCTGATCGACGAAGAAGGCGTTGTACGTCACCAGGTTGTTAACGATCTGCCGCTGGGCCGTAACGTTGACGAAATGCTGCGCATGGTTGACGCGCTGGCATTCCACCAGGAGCACGGCGAAGTTTGCCCGGCTGGCTGGCAGGAAGGTGACAAAGGCATGAACGCTTCTCCGGAAGGCGTTGCTGCTTACCTGAGCGAGAACTCCGACAAGCTGTAAGGCTTGCTTGAGAGAAGGGGGGCTTCGGCCCTCCATCGCCTGAAAACCGCCGCGAGGCGGTTTTTTTGTACCTCGAATTTGCGCAAAATCTCACCGAAAGTGCGTGTTTGTTCCACTTTTATTACAATGCCTTCCAAAATTCCTCTGGGGCGCCGGTTGAGACTGGCAATCCAGTAAAAATTGCCCGGTGGCAAAGAATTTTTGTGCGGGCTGCTAGTCTTAATAGAGCTTCTCCACATTCCTTACAGATACTTGGCACGACGAAATTTGGGCAAAAATGGCGGTCACCGTCGCGGCAGTGTGAAGTGCGGTACATGGTGTTTCTCAAAGTGATTCAGGGTTTTACAAACAGTATCCGCAGCAGTTCCCGAAGCCGTGTGCTCGGTCTGCTGTTGCCTGTGCTGGCGTTATTGGCGGCTGGAAGTGCGACGGCGGCGGACGCCGAGCGATCGCAGCGCGCAGACAAGACCGCCCGCGAAGCCGGCAAGACGGTCAGCAAGGGCGTGGAAGCCAGTGCCAAAGAGTTCGATCGCTATTTCCGCCAGTTGCTGAAGCAGCAGGGGATTCCCGGTGCGGCCTATGTGATCGTGGATCACGATCAGATTGTGGCCATGAACACCTATGGTGTCCGGATCAAAGGCAAGCACGAAGCGGTCACTACCCACACGGTGTTCCGCCTGGCATCCGTTTCCAAGACATTTGCGGCCAGTATGGCGGCCGTGCTGGAGCACGAGCACAAGTTCAACTGGGGCGACAAGGTGGTGCGCTATGTGCCCCAGCTCAGCTTCAAGACGCCGGCGCTGTCCATGCAGCTACAGGTGCAGCATCTGCTGAGCCATTCCTCCGGTTTAACCCCTAACGCCTACGACAATTACCTGGAAGACAACCGGCCTCTGTCCAAGATACTGCCGATGTTCTCCACCATTGATCCCCACTGTGCGCCTGGTAAGTGCTACGGCTACCAGAATGTGTTGTTCAGCCTGATCGAAGATGTGATCCAGAAGGCGACCGGCGTGCCTTATAGCCGCCAGTTGAAAGAGCGGTTCTTTACCCCGCTGAAGATGGAAGATGCCTCCCTGGGGTGGGAAAGCTTTATGGCCGCGAGCAATCGCGCCGCACCACACGTGCAGACCGGCAGCGGCTGGCGTCCGGTGAAGGTGGAAAAAGAGTATTACCTGGCGGCCCCGGCCGCGGGTGTGAACGCCAGTATCAGCGATATGGCCCAGTGGCTGAAAGCGCAGATGGGCTACTACCCGGAGGTGCTGTCGCAGGCGGTGATCGACGACCTGACCACCGAACGTGTGGAAACCCGCCGCCATATGCGCCACCGGATCTGGCGTGACTATATCGACCACGCTGGTTACGGCCTCGGCTGGCGCCTCTACACGGTCGGCGACGATCGCATCATTTTCCACGGCGGCTGGGTGGCGGGTTTCCGCGCTGCGGTAGCCTACTCGGAAAAGCGCAAGGTGGGCATCGCCATTTTGATGAACGCTGAGTCGCGGGTGATCTCTGATCTTACCGGCAACTTTATTGCCGACATCACCGGCCGTGGCAAGCTGGTGCAGGCCATCGCCGCCTCTGCCAAGAAGTGACTGCGAGAGGGGGCTATGTCCCCGCTTGTTCCGTTCTCGCAATCCCCCCGATCCCCCGTATATATCCTTAAATCCTCCTGTTGCCTCTCCTGCTGTTCCTCTTATTGCTCCTCTTATTACCCCTCTTTATTGCCATTGCAGCGGTTGAATTGATCACACCCGGCCCAATATTGGCTGACTGATTGAGTTTTAAGTTGCCGGTTGCAGCCGGCGACGGTCGAATAGATTTAGGGGAGATCCGATCCATGACTGTTGAGGCACATAAAGAGAATCACGGCTTCCAGACCGAAGCCAAGCAACTGTTGCACCTGATGATCCACTCGCTCTACTCCAACAAGGAGATTTTCCTGCGCGAGCTGGTATCCAACGCCTCCGATGCCGCCGACAAGCTGCGCTTTGAATCCCTCTCCAAGCCGGAATTGCTGGCGGAAGATCCCGATCTGCGCATTCGTATCGAATTCGACAAAGACGCGGGTACCCTGACCATTGCCGACAACGGTATCGGCATGAGCCGCGACGAAGTGATCGAGAACCTGGGCACCATCGCCCGCTCCGGCACCGCCAACTTCATGCAGAACCTCTCTGGTGACCAGAAGAAGGATGCACACCTGATCGGCCAGTTTGGGGTCGGTTTCTACTCCGCGTTTATCGTCGCCGACAAGGTTGACGTATTTACCCGTCGCGCCGGCTCCGATGCCAGCCAGGGCGTGCACTGGGAGTGCAGTGGTGAGGCGGAATACTCGGTCGAGAACGTCGAGTGGCCGGATCGCGGCACCCGTGTGGTGCTGCACCTGAAAGACGACGCCAAAGAGTTTGCCGACGACTGGCGCCTGCGCTCCATCATCAAGAAATACTCCGATCACATCGCCATCCCAGTGGAGATGCTGAAACAGGAAGCCCCGGCAGCCGAGGGTGAAGAGCAACAAGGCAGCGCACCGGAATTTGAAGCGGTCAATGCCGCCCAGGCGCTGTGGACGCGCCCGCGCTCCGAGGTGAAATCCGAGGAGTACAAAGAGTTTTACAAGCACGTGTCCCACGATTTCGAGGACCCGCTGACCTGGAGCCACAACCGCGTGGAAGGCAAGCTGGACTACACCAGCCTGCTGTATATCCCCGCGCGCCCGCCTTTCGACCTGTACCAGCGCGATGCCGCCCGCGGCCTCAAACTGTACGTGCAGCGCACTTTCATCATGGACGACGCCGAGCAGTTCCTGCCGCTGTACCTGCGCTTTGTGAAAGGGGTGCTGGACTCCAATGACCTGCCGCTGAACGTCTCCCGCGAGATTCTGCAGAAAGACCAGAACACCGATGCCATCAAGAGTGCGCTGACCAAGCGTGTACTGGATATGCTCGACAAGCTGGCCAAGAAAGACGCAGAGCAGTACCAGAAGTTCTGGGACCTGTTCGGTTCCGTGATGAAAGAGGGGCCGGCGGAAGATTTTGCCAACAAGGAAAAAGTGGCCAAACTGCTGCGCTTCTCCACCACCCAGACGGACAATCCCAAGCAGGATCAGTCCCTCGAGGACTACGTCGGCCGCATGAAGGACGGCCAGAAGCACATCTACTACGTGTGCGCGGACAACTTCGCCACTGCCAAGTCTTCTCCTTACCTGGAGGTCTTCCGCAAGAAGGGTATCGAAGTGCTGCTGCTGACCGACCAGGTGGACGAGTGGTTCGTTGGCCATATGCAGGAGTTTGACGGCAAGCAGTTCCAGGATGTGGCCAAAGGCGCACTGGACCTGGGTGAAGCGGAAAACGACGACGACAAGGCCGAGCGCGAGAAGGTCGAGAAAGAAGCGGGCGCCCTGGTAGAGCGCGTCAAGGAAGTGCTGGAAAGCCGCGTGGAAGATGTGCGCGCGACCACGCGCCTGGTGGACTCGCCGGCGTGCCTGGTGGCGAGCGACAACGATATGGGCATGCAGATGCGCCGTATCCTGGAGCAGGCCGGCCAGAGCCTGCCGGAAGCCAAGCCGATCTTTGAGCTGAACCCCAGCCACCCGCTGGTGCAGCGCCTGGATCAGGAGCAGGACGAAGATCGCTTTGCGGACCTCACCAATATCCTGATGGATCAGGCCAACCTGGCTGCCGGTAACCAGCTGGCGGATCCTGCGGATTATGTGCGCCGTCTGAACGCGCTGTTGCTGGAACTCAATCGCTGATTGTTTCAGTGATGGCTCCCGGCCGGGTTTCGCCCGGCCGGGATAGCGGATGGGTGAAGTTGGTCGCCAATCCGGCTTTGCCGATGTTGACCGAAAATTGAATGATACCGGTGAGGCGCAATGCGCTCGCCAGAGTCTGCGCTATATTTCTTCTTGTCGGTTTTTTGCACGAATTGACCGTAAAAAGACGGCAATTGTTGGCGAACTTGGCAAAAGTGATCAAATACTTGTGCGGCCGTTGGGCGCCGGGTCCCGGCTCCGTATAATCTCCCGCTGCACAGCAAACAATTACAGAGCCTTATGACTCAAACAGACGTTTCCACTAACGCCACTGAATCCCGTTACTCCATCGCCATTCTTGGTGGTGGCAGCTTTGGTACCGCCGTTGCCAATATCATCGCCGGCAATGGCCACGATACCCGCCAGTGGATGCGGGACCCGGAGCGCGCTGCTGCCTGTATGGCCGAGCGCGAGAACCAGTACTACCTGCCCGGTGTTGCCCTGCACCCGGATCTCAACATCACCAGCGACCTGGAAAAAGCCGTGTGCGGCTGCCAGGTGGTGTTCGTGGCGATCCCCAGTAAATCCTTTCGTGAGGTAGTGCACCGCGCGGCGCCGATCCTGGCCCCGGGTACCATGCTGATTTCCCTCACCAAGGGCGTGGAGCACGACAGCTTCCACCTGATGAGCGATATCCTGCGCGAGGAAACCGAAGGAATGCGCGTGGGGGTACTGAGTGGTCCCAATTTTGCCAAGGAGATCGTCGCAGGCCACTACACCGCGACGGTGATCGCTAGTGAGGACGAGTCCCTGTGCGAGACCATTCAGAAGGTGCTGCACTCGGAGACTTTCCGGGTTTATTCCAGTAATGATGTGTTCGGGGTGGAGTTGGCCGGTGCCCTGAAGAATATCTACGCCATAGTGACCGGCATGGCCGTGGCCCTTGGCCGCGGCCAGAACACCACCAGTCTGCTGATTACCCGCGCCCTGGCGGAGATGATGCGATTTGCGGAGGCTGTCGGTGCCGACCCAATGACCTTTATCGGCCTTGCCGGTGTCGGCGACCTGATATTGACCTGTTCTTCGGATCTCAGCCGTAACTACCGGGTGGGCTACCTGGTGGGCAAAGGCAAGAAGCTGGATGAGGCGGTTTCGGAAATCGGCCAGGTGGCGGAAGGGGTGAATACCGTTCGCCTGATCAAGGCGAAGGCCGATGAGCTGGATGTCTACATGCCCTTGGTTTCCGCGATTCACGCCATATTATTTGAAGGTACCCCGATACCGACGGTTATCCGCGAGCTGATGTCCGGGGCCCAGACGTTTGATGTGGCCTATTCGGCAAAGCCTGATAGCCAAACAGAAACGCTTCAAAACCAATAAATGGATGCGCCATGAATAACGAACAGATCAAACAGAACCTGACTTCCTCGGATCACTGGGTGCGCCTGCTATTTATGGTGCTGTTCGTGATCCTGCTGGAGATAGCGGGGGTGGTGATGCTTGCCACCATAGTGCTGCAATTCCTCTTTGCCATCGTTTCTGGCGGGCCGAACGACAACCTTCGCCAGCTCGGCAACCAGATTGCATCCTATATTTATCAGACCCTGCAATTCCTGATTTACAACACTGAAGAGAAGCCTTTCCCGTTTGCGGAATGGCCGGAGTCCTGACGCCTGCAGGCGTCGGAAGGCTCCTTGTGTCGTCAATGCTATAGTGTGTATTCATGCGCCGGCTTTGTGGCCGGCCAAATTTTTGTGGTGCCCAACAACGGACTGGTGATCGCCTCATGAGTAACGAAGAACTGAAACAAAACCTGACCTCCACCAACCAGTGGGTGCGCCTGATTTACATGGTGCTCTTCGCGGTACTGCTGGAAATTGCCGGCTTTGTCATGCTGGCGGTGGTTATCGCCCAATTCCTGTTTGCCATTTTTACCGGCAGCGCCAACGACAACCTGCGTCGCCTTGGCGACCAGATTGCCTCCTACATTTATCAGACCCTGCAATTCCTGATCTACAACTCGGAAGAGAAACCTTTTCCGTTTTCCGAGTGGCCCGAGTCCGAGGAGGAAGACCTGTCTTCCTATGCGAGCGCGGAGGAAATTGATGGTGAGGTAATCGGGGCGGACGCCGATACAGATGAAACGGTGGCTGAAGCAGAGGTAGTCGAAGAGGCTGAGAAGGCGGTCGAGAAGACAGTCGAGAAGACTGCTGAGAAGACTGACCAGAAATCCGCATCCAAGCCATCGGAGGATGCCGAGTCCTCGTCGGCGGCGACCGAAGAGCCCCTGCGGAAAGCGAAGTCGTCCAAAAAAGTTGAGGCCTCGGGCGACGCTGAAACGGTGATTGAGCTTGGCAGTGATGCATCCGCAGAGCCAAGTGATGACTCTGCAACGGAATCTACCGCAGAAAAGAGTTCTGGCGATAAATAGTCCCCAGCGGTTTTTGACGGGAGTTTGTAGTGCTGTTGTTTGTATTGCGCCATGGCCACGCAGAGCCGTTCAGTAAAAGTGACGAAACCCGCGCCCTGACCGAAGGCGGACGTGCCGAAGTTGCCGCCGTCTGCAAGGAGCGGGCATCGGAGCTGGCTCAGGTAAAAACCATCTGGGCAAGTCCCTTCGTCCGCACTCGCCAGACCGCCAAGATCGTGGCAGAGACCTTTGGTCTTGAGGTGGAGATCCAGGAGGTACTGACGAGCGATACGCCGCTGGCGGAGTTGCTGGATGCCCTGGGCGAAGTGGAAGAGAAGTCTTTCCCGCTGTTGCTGGTCAGTCATCAGCCGCTAGTAGGCGAGCTGGTGAATGGCCTCTGCGGCACTGGCAATGAACACCCCATGGGCACGGCGAGTCTCGCCTGCCTATCATCGGATGTGTGGGCACTGGATTGCGCGGAACTGGAATGGCTGCAGCATAAGCCTTGATACGCGAAAATAGGCCATCAAGTCTGGCGCCTGTGGCCATTGAGGTCGGTTCGAGCCGCTGTAACTATGGTGGCTTGAATCATAAAAACTGTTGTTCCTCATGAGTCTTTCTTCACATCCTTCCTCCCTTGTTCCCCGCGAAATTTCCCTCGATCTTGATGGCAATGTGATCGCTGCCCGCCAGTGGGGCAACCCCGACGGCGTGCCGGTTTTGGCATTGCATGGCTGGCTCGATAACTGCGCCAGTTTCGACGCCATGGCGCCCTTTCTGCAGCGCTTCAATCTGGTAGCGGCCGACCTCGCCGGCCACGGTCAGAGCTACCATCGCCACCGGGATGCCAGCTACACGGTCTGGAGCGAGATCGAAGATGTTTTCGGTATGGCCGATACGCTTGGGTGGGAGCAGTTTTCCATTCTCGCGCACTCCCGTGGCGCGGTAATAGGCACCATCGCCGCCGCCACTTTCCCCGAGCGGGTATCCAAGCTGGCACTGATCGATGGCCTGGTACCGCCACCGGCGCTGGACAGTGAGGCGCCGGAAACCCTGCGCAAAGCCATAGAGCAGCGCGCGCGCTACCGCGACCGTGAGGCTAAGGTGTTTGCTTCACTGGAGGTGGCGACCGCAGCGCGCAAGAACGGTCTGTTTAAGCTGAGTGACGACGCAGCGCGTCGGCTGGTAGAGCGGGGTGTGCGCAGTTGTGAGGGGGGCTATACGTGGAGCAACGACCCGCAACTGATGACCAGTTCCCTGGCAAAACTCAATGAGGCGCAGGTGGAAGCATTTCTGGCCAGGGCCACCATGCCCATTCGCCTGGCGCTGGGGCAATCCGGAATTCAGGGCATGATTGAGCGTATCCGCCCGGTGGCGGAGCAGTGTCCGAACATTGAGATCCGGGAGTTTCCGGGCGGCCATCACCTGCACATGGAAGGGAGTGCCGAGGTGATCGCCAGCTGGTTTGTACCGTTTCTCGCGGGTGAGGACGAGGTTGAGTAGGCCGTTTGGCTGAGAATAAAGGGAGTAGGGGGTAAGGCAGTAGGATGGGTCGGGGCGCCTTAAAAGGGCACCCGCTTGGAATAACTGGCCTTGTGCATATCCCGCACCTCTACCGAAATCTCCGGCACTTCGGGTGCGGATTCACACAGATAATTGAATATGGCCGCGCTCAAGGCCTCTTTCTGCTCGGTCGTGCGACCTTCCAGAATCCGAACCTCCGCGTGAATAAACAGGTTGCTGGAGCCTTCGTGACTTTTGCCCAGGACAAAATCCCGGTAGGGCAACGCCCTGGTTTTGATGGCGCTGGCATTGAAGAGCCCGGTTTCGCTCATGGCCTGCTGGCCGTTGCTGACCAGTGCCGCAATGGAAATACTGTCTTCCAGTTTTTGCGAATACTCGATCACCAGGTGTGGCATCTTCGGGCTCTCCGTTTGCGCGGGTTCAGTGGTTCGGGGTTATCGAATCAGTGACAGGAACTCGTTGCGGGTTGCCTGCTGGCTGCGGAAAGAGCCGAGCATGGCAGAGGTTTTCATCACCGAGTTCTGCTTTTCAACACCGCGCATCATCATGCACATGTGTTTCGCTTCAACGATCACGCCGACACCGGCAGCACCGGTTACGCGCTGAATCGTCTCGGCAACTTCTACCGTTAACTGCTCCTGGATCTGCAAACGGCGGGCAAACATGTCTACAATGCGCGCCACTTTCGACAGGCCCAGAACCTTGCCGTCGGGAATGTAGGCCACATGTGCTTTGCCGATAAACGGCAGCAGGTGGTGCTCGCACAGGGAGTAGAGTTCGATATCTTTTACCAGCACCATCTCACTGCAGTCAGACGGGAAAAGTGCGTCATTGACCACTTCTTCCACGGTCTGCTGATAGCCGCGGGTCAGGTATTGCATGGCCTTGGCGGCGCGCAGAGGGGTGTCTTTGAGGCCCGGGCGCTCAAGGTCTTCGCCAATGGCTTCAATGATGTGTGCGTAATGTTCTTTCATCAGTATGCTTCCGAGGTCTCGCCTGCGCCTGTGATCTTTGCGTTACGGCGTGGCTGCTATCCCGAGGGATCCAGAGGGTGCGCTACCCTAAGCCTTTGTGAATCGCTAGTAAAGCGCCAAAAATAGAGGAATATCGGCAATGATAGAGAAACGGGAGTCCAGTTTGCACGAATTGTGTACCATCCTGGATTATATCCGCTGGGGCGCCAGCCGCTTCAGTGAGGGGGAGCTCTGGTTTGGCCACGGCACGGACAATGCCTGGGACGAAGCTGTCCTGCTGGTCACCCACGCCCTGCACCTGCCCGTAGATAGCAAGCCTGAGATCCTCTCGGCGCGCCTGACCATGGACGAGCGTCGGGATGTCATGGGGGTACTGGAGAAGCGCCTCAACGAGCGCCTGCCCGCGCCCTATATCACCAACGAAGCCTGGTTCTGCGACCTGCCTTTTTATGTGGATGAGCGGGTACTGGTGCCGCGCTCTCCCATTGGCGAATTGATTCGCCAGCGCTTCGAACCCTGGCTGCAGGAAGAACCCTTGGCGATTCTCGACCTCTGCTGTGGCAGCGGTTGTATCGGTATCGCCTGCGCCTACACTTTCCCCGGTGCCCGCGTCGATGTCAGTGACATCTCCGCGGACGCCATTGCAGTGGCGCAAATCAATATCAACCGCCACCAGCTGAATGACGAAGTGCGCGCGGTGCAGTCGGATCTATTTGCTGGCCTCAAGGGTTGCAGTTACGACCTGATCGTCAGTAACCCGCCCTATGTTGACGCGCGTGACCTGGCAGAAATGCCACGGGAATACCATGCGGAACCGGGCCTGGCGCTGGGCTCCGGTGACGACGGCCTCGATTTCACCCGGCGTTTACTGCTGGAGGCTCCCGACTATTTGCAGCCGGAGGGTATTTTGGTTTGCGAGGTGGGCAACAGCTGGGAAGCGCTGGAGGCGGCCTATCCGCGGGTACCATTTGTATGGCCGGAGCTGGAAGACGGCGGGCACGGGATCTTTATGCTGACGCGGGAAGACCTCTTGGCCTGTCAAAGCTTTTTTGAAGAGGGTGCCAAGCCCTAGGCAGCAGAATCCTTTATAATGCGCCGCTTTTGTTGAAAAACGTCGAATAATTCACTGGGGTAGGGAATACCGGGTATGTCGGGTAACACTTTTGGCAAGCTGTTCTGTGTCACCACTTTTGGCGAGAGCCACGGTCCGGCGCTGGGCTGCATTATTGATGGCTGCCCTCCCGGGCTGGAAATTTCTGCCGAGGAAATCCAGCTGGAGCTGGACCGCCGCAAGCCGGGTACTTCCCGCTATACAACCCAGCGCCGCGAAGCCGACGAGGTCAAAATCCTCTCTGGCGTGTTCGAAGGCAAAACCACCGGAACCCCCATTGGCCTGCTGATCGAGAATACCGACCAGCGCTCCAAAGACTACGCCAATATCGCCGAGCAGATTCGCCCGGCGCACGCCGATTACACCTACTGGGCAAAGTATGGGCTGCGGGATTATCGCGGTGGTGGCCGCTCCTCTGCCCGCGAGACGGCCATGCGCGTGGCGGCCGGTGCCATTGCCAAGAAGTGGCTGAAACAGCAGTTTGGTATCGAGGTGCGGGGCTACCTTTCCCAGTTGGGGCCGATCAAGGTGGAAAAGCTGGACTGGTCACAGGTCGGTGAAAACCCCTTCTTCTGCCCGGATGCCGACAAGGTGCCGGAGATGGAAGAGTACATGCAGGCCCTGATCAAGGAAGGCAACTCCATCGGCGCGCGTATTTCCGTCCATGCCAGCGGCGTGCCTGCCGGTCTGGGTGAGCCGATTTTCGACCGCCTGGATGCAGATCTGGCGCACGCGCTGATGAGCATCAACGCGGTGAAGGGGGTGGAGATCGGTGCAGGCTTTGCTTCCGTTGAGCAAAAGGGCACCGAGCATCGCGATGAAATCACCGAATCCGGCTTCCAGTCCAACAACGCTGGTGGCGTGCTGGGCGGTATCTCCAGTGGTCAGGAGCTGATCGCCCATATCGCACTCAAGCCGACTTCCAGTCTGCGTATCCCGGGCAAAAGCCTGGATACCAACGGCAATCCCATCGAGGTGGTGACCAAGGGGCGTCACGACCCCTGTGTCGGTATCCGCGCGACGCCGATTGCTGAGGCGATGATGGCGCTGGTATTAATTGACCATGTACTGCGCCAGCGGGCCCAGAATGGCGATGTGGAATTTGGGCTGAAAATCCCCGTTGGTGAATCGATCTGATTCAACGAAAATTCAGGGCACAAAAAAAGGCGGAGCGCCGAAAACGCTCCGCCTTTTTTGTGTCTGCCCTGCGGTGATTACAGGTGCAGGCTCAGGCCCAGGTAGGGGCCCTTGATTTCCAGGTCGCTCTGGAAGGAGTCCAGCTCTTTCACGTCCAGGGACATGGCGCGGTAGCCGGCTTCCACGGCAAAATCGAGGGCCGGTACGAAGTCCCAGCGCACCTTGGCGGTCAGGTCGGTGTGGCTGTCGCCGTTGTAGCTGGTGCCGTTGCCCTGGGCAATGATGGACCAGCCGGTGAAGGGCAGGTCAAAGCGGGCTACGCCGTAAACCATCGGCAGCACGCCGGACAGTTCGATAGTCTCGGAAACTGGTTGGGTAGCGCCGACAACGGTGGGGGCGCTCCAATTGTTCGCAGCCTCAAAGGAGCCATCATACATTCGCGCTGTCAGACCGAGGTCGAGATTGACCCAGTTGTCCAGGATCTCGTAGTACAGGGTGGCGTCGGTGTGGGTCAGCGTCATGTTGGCATCGACCTCATAACCGGCTGCAAAGGTCGTATCGCCGAAAGTGACGTCCTCGCTCAGCATGGCGGCGCCATTGGTTTCGATCTTGCTGTGCGCCACCAGAATGTTGGGGATCAGCGGGATCGGGTGCTCCAGGGCTGCTTGCAGGAAAGTGACGTTGTCTTCGGTGAGCGAGAATTCGTCCGCGTTGAAGTCATCTACGCCCACGGCGCCGCTGTAGGCGGGCTGCCAGATGCCGGCGGTAGCGTCGAAGCCGAGGATGGTGTCAGCAGAGGCGCCGGCGGACGCCAGGGCCGCACAGAGTGCCAGGGTGTATTTTTTCATTGGAGTTGCTCCCGTTTTTATTTCTGCGGCGCAGTTTACCGGTTTTTTGTGAAGATTCCCTGAACAGTTAGCGTTTTTGGAACTTATTCGTGACCCTGTACTACTTTCCCGCCTCCGGCCCTATTTTGAAACATTTCAAAAGCCCTTGGCTTCCTTCACCAGCAGCTGTTGCAGGGCGTTGGCGGCATTGCTCAGGGTGCGATTGCGGTGATAGATGATCCCCAGATTCCGCAGAATACTCAGCTGCGGCATGGGCAGTTCCGCCAGGGTGCCGTCCACCAGGGTTTTGGGTAGCACGCTCCAACCGAGGCCGACACCGGCCATCATTTTGATGGTTTCCAGGAAGTTGGTGGCCAGTTTGGCAGTAAGTTTGAGGCCGTGGGCATCGAATTCCCGTTTGATCAGCCGCCCGGTGTAGGTGTTGAGATCGGGCAGGATGGCCGGGTACCGGGCCAGGGCGGGCAGGTCCAGCTCCGGCATCTGCGCCAGGGGGTGGTCCGGCGCGGCGACCACGACGCAGGGGTCGGGCCAGATGATCTGGGCATTGAGGCTGGGATAGTCCTTGAGGGCCAGGGTGACTACGGCGAGTTCGTATTCGCCGGCCATCAGGGCTTCATAGGCCTGCTCTGAGTCGAGGAAGTCGATGTCGAGGGAGACGTCCGGATAGAGGTTGCTGAATTCCCGCAGTACCGGCGGCAGGTGATGCAGGCCCACGTGGTGGCTGGTGGCAATCCGCAGGCTGCCGCCGATGGTTTCCCCTAGGCTGCGGAGCTCCCGCTCCGCATCGCTGACTTCGTTCAGGATGTGGCGGGCGCGGGGCAGCAGGGCGCGGCCGGCATTGGTCAGCTGGAGTTTGCGGCCGATACGGTCAAACAGCGGGGCGCCAAGCTGCTGCTCCAGCGAGGCCAGGCGCTTGCTCACTGCGGGCTGGGTCAGGTGCAGCTGTTCGGCAGCTTCCGACACAGAGTTTTGCTCGGCGATGGCGAGAAAGGCTCTAAGCCACTGGATTTCCATGGGGGTGTTTCTCGATGGTTGCTTCCAGGTATTCCAAAAGCGAATGCGCCATATAATAAATATAAATTGATGTTATTCAATGCCCCCCCTAGACTTCCGCATGTTATCCATAGAGGAGATGGGGCAATGGGCCAAGAAGAGCATAAAAAACAGACGCTTTACGACAAACTCTGGCAAGACCACCTGGTAAAAAGCCGCGACGACGGCACTGCACTGATTTATATCGACCGCCACCTGATTCACGAAGTGACCTCGCCCCAGGCCTTCGAAGGACTACGCCTGGCTGGTCGCAAGCCCTGGCGTACCGATTCCGTGGTGGCAACGCCGGACCACAATGTGCCGTCGGATGCCGCAGAGCGCGCGGGTGGTATTGAAGGTATCCAGGATGAGGTTTCCCGGATCCAGGTGAAGACCCTGGATGAGAACTGCAAGGACTTCGGTATCGTTGAATTTGGTATCAACGACCCCGGCCAGGGCATTGTGCATGTGATCGGGCCGGAGACCGGTGTGACCCTGCCGGGTATGACCGTTGTGTGTGGCGATTCCCACACGTCTACCCACGGCGCTCTGGGTGCACTGGCCCACGGCATCGGCACATCCGAGGTGGAGCACGTGATGGCCACCCAGTGCCTGATTCAGAAGAAAATGAAAAATATGCTGGTGCGCGTGGACGGTGAACTCGGCCCAGGCGTGACCGCGAAAGACGTCGTGCTGGCGATCATCGGCAAGATCGGTACCGCCGGTGGCACCGGTTACGCCATCGAGTTTGGCGGTTCTGCAATCCGCAGTCTGTCCATGGAAGGCCGCATGACCATCTGCAATATGGCCATCGAAGCTGGCGCCCGCGCGGGCATGGTAGCGGTGGATCAGGTCACTCTGGACTATGTGAAAGGCAAGCCCTATGCACCCAAGGGGGAGCAGTGGGACATGGCGGTGGCGAGCTGGAGCCGTTTGCATTCCGACGACGGCGCGCATTTCGATGCGGTCGTTGAGCTGAAAGCGGAAGAAATCGAGCCGCAGGTGAGCTGGGGTACTTCTCCGGAAATGGTTGTGCCGGTGAGCGCAGTGGTACCGAGCCCGACAGACGAGAGCGATGCCACCAAAAAGGCCGGTATCGAGCGCGCGCTGGAGTATATGGGACTGACTGCTGGCCAGAAGATCACCGATATCAATCTGGACCGGGTCTTTATCGGTTCCTGCACCAACTCCCGTATCGAAGACCTGCGCGCGGCGGCCGCGGTGGCCAAGGGGCACAAGAAAGCCGATAGCGTAAAACAGGTGCTGGTAGTCCCCGGTTCACAGTCAGTGAAGGCGCAGGCCGAGAAAGAAGGGCTGGATAAAGTGTTTGTCGAAGCGGGCTTCGAATGGCGCGAGCCTTCCTGCTCCATGTGTCTGGCTATGAATGCGGACAAGCTGGGTGCCGGAGAGCACTGCGCCTCCACTTCCAACCGCAACTTTGAAGGTCGTCAGGGCTATGGTGGCCGCACCCACCTGGTGAGCCCGAGTATGGCGGCGGCAGCGGCCATTGCCGGCCATTTTGTGGATGTACGTGAATTTCAAAAGGAGGCGAGCTGATGAAAGCTTTTACCCAGCATAAAGGCGTTGCCGCCCCGATGGACCGCGCCAATGTGGATACGGATCTGATTATTCCCAAGCAGTTCCTGAAGTCCATCAAGCGGTCCGGATTTGGTCCGAACCTGTTTGATGAGCTGCGCTATCTGGACGAGGGCCAGCCTGGGCAGGATCACAGCAAGCGCCCGCTGAACCCGGATTTTCCGCTGAACCACCCCCGTTACCAGGGGGCTTCAGTACTGCTTGCGCGCAAGAACTTCGGTTGTGGTTCCAGCCGCGAACACGCGCCCTGGGCACTGGATGATCACGGCTTCCGCGTCGTCATTGCGCCGAGCTTTGCCGATATTTTCTTTAACAACTGCTTCAAGAACGGCCTTTTACCGATCGTTCTGGAAGAAGAAATTGTCGAACAGTTGTTCCAGGAAATGTACGCGGAAGAGGGGTACGAGCTGACCGTAGACCTGGAAGCGCAGGTGGTGATCAAGCCCAATGGCGAAACTCATGCGTTTGAAGTGGATACCTTCCGCAAGCACTGCCTGTTAAACGGCCTTGATGACATCGGCCTGACGCTGGAAGACGCAGATGATATCCGTGCCTATGAAGCCAAGCGTCGCGAGCAGGCGCCCTGGTTGTTTGATGCCGTAAAGTAATTGCTGAGCAAGCAGTACTAGGCCAACAGAATAATTGGAAAAACAATGAGCAAGAAAATCATGATTCTGCCGGGCGATGGTATTGGCCCGGAAATTGTCGAGCAGGCGGTTGCGGTACTGAAAACCGTTGATGAAAAATTTGGCTTGGGCCTTGCGTTCACGGAAGGCCTGATCGGCGGTGCCTCTATCGATGCCCACGGCGAGCCGCTGACCGATGCCGAGCTGGCCAAGGCCGGTGAGTGCGATGCCGTACTACTGGGCGCGGTGGGTGGTCCCAAGTGGGATACCCTGGATCGCGCCATCCGCCCGGAAAAAGGCCTGCTGAAAATTCGCAGCGGTCTCGGCCTCTACGCCAACCTGCGTCCGGCTATCCTTTATCCGCAGCTGGCAGATGCCTCTTCGCTGAAGCCGGAAGTGGTGTCCGGCCTGGATATCCTGATTGTGCGCGAACTCACCGGTGGTATTTATTTCGGTGAGCCCCGCGGCATCAAAACACTCGAGAATGGCGAGAAGCAGGGCTATAACACCTACGTCTATAAAGAGTCAGAGATCGAGCGTATTGCCCGCACCGCATTTGAAGCGGCGCAAAAGCGCGGCGGCAAGCTGTGCTCTGTAGACAAGGCCAACGTACTGGAAGTTACGGTGCTGTGGCGCGAAGTACTGGATCGCCTGGCGCCGGAATACCCGGACGTGGAGCTGTCCCACATGTATGTGGACAACGCAGCCATGCAGCTGGTGCGTGCACCCAAGCAGTTTGACGTGATGGTAACCGGCAATATGTTCGGCGATATCCTGTCCGACGCCGCCGCCATGCTGACCGGTTCCATCGGCATGCTGCCGTCGGCCTCCATGAACGAAACTGGCTTTGGCCTGTATGAGCCGTGTCACGGCAGTGCACCGGATATCGCCGGGCAGGGCATTGCCAACCCGCTGGCGACGATTTTGTCTGCCGCCATGATGCTGCGTTACTCGCTGGATATGGGTGAAGCGGCCGATGCCATCGAGGCGGCAGTGAGCAAGGTTCTGGATCAGGGACTGCGCACCGCGGACATTTACACCGATGGCTGTAAAAAAGTCTCCACCGCGGAAATGGGCGCAGCTGTGGTGGCCGCTTTCTAATTTCGCAAGCCGCTCCGCCGTCTTCCCCGCGCGACAAGCGCGCGGGGATCCAGAAACAACTGATTGATTCAACAGGGTAATGCAATGAACAAGGTAGGATTCGTAGGCTGGCGCGGTATGGTCGGCTCCGTATTGATGGGCCGCATGCTGGAAGAAAACGACTTCGCGCATATCGCTGAGCCGGTATTTTTCTCCACATCCAATGCTGGTGGTAAGGCGCCGGAGATTGGTAAAGAAGTGGCGCCTCTCAAAGACGCCTACGACCTGGACGCGCTGGCAGAGCTGGACGCTATCGTCAGCTGCCAGGGTGGTGATTACACCAAAGAGGTATTCGGCAAGCTGCGCGAAAAAGGCTGGAACGGCTACTGGATTGATGCGGCTTCCAGCCTGCGTATGCAGGACGACGCTATCATCGTGCTGGATCCGGTGAACCGCGATGTGATTGATCAGGGTATCGAATCCGGCGTGAAAAATTACATCGGCGGCAACTGCACCGTGAGCCTGATGCTGATGGGCCTCGGCGGCCTGTTCAAGGCCGGTCTGGTGGAGTGGGTAACCGCCATGACCTATCAGGCGGCCAGTGGTGCCGGTGCCAAGAATATGCGCGAGCTGATTTCCCAGATGGGCAGTATTCGCGACGGCGTCGCGCCTGAACTGGCGGATCCCGCCAGTGCGATTCTGGATATCGACCGCAAAGTGGTTGAGAACATGCGCAGTGGCGATTTCCCGACCTCCGAGTTTGGTGCGCCATTGGCCGGCAGCCTGCTGCCCTGGATCGACACCCAGCTGGAATCCGGCCAGAGCCGCGAAGAGTGGAAGGCCCAGGTGGAAGCCAACAAGATCCTCGGTACCAGCGCTACTGTACCGGTAGATGGCACCTGCGTACGAATTGGCGCCATGCGCTGCCACAGCCAGGCGTTTACCGTGAAGCTGAAGAAAGATCTGCCGCTGGCAGAAATCGAACAGCTGATTGGCTCTGCCAACGACTGGGTGAAGGTTGTGCCCAACGACCGCGAAGTGACTCTGAAAGAGCTGACCCCGACCGCGGTGACTGGCAAGCTGGATATTCCGGTAGGTCGCCTGCGCAAGTTGAGCATGGGTGGCGAGTACCTGAACGCCTTCACCGTGGGCGATCAGCTGCTGTGGGGTGCTGCGGAGCCGCTGCGTCGCGTGCTGCTGATCCTGTTAGGCAAGCTGTAAGGTCTTGCAGATCGCAAAATAGATCGCAAAATTGCCCATTTCGCCGCCCCATCTCCCGGGGCGGCTTCCCCCCGCCTTCCGCGCGAGTATAATCGCCCCGCATTTTTTACTGTTGCATTAATGGTCGAAGTGACCGGCAAGTGCGCAAATTCGCTCAGACGTACAGACAAGAGTTCAGATATGACAGAGTCCACCCGGGAACTGGTGATCGTTGGTGTTGGCAGTGCGGCGTTTAATGCCCTGCTGGAAATTCTGGAGGAGCGCGAAACGATTACCGCCGGGCAGCTGAAACTGTTGTCAGCCGATGAGGCGGATGTGGATCCGCAGGTATTTGCCAACCGCAGTATTGCGGTGCAGTCGCTCAAAGATTTCGCGTTTGCCGAAAACCAGGTGCTGCTGGTGCTGGAAACCGGGGAAACCGCTGAGGCGGCCATGGCCCGGGCAGAACTGGCCGGCGCCTGGGTGGTGGATGCGGCGGGCATCAGCCGCGGCGATGAGAGTGTTGAACTGATCCACCCGCTGTTGAATCCGGCTGTACTGCAGAGTCTGGATCGCAAAGTGATCGCTGTGCCGGGTGCCGGTGCGGCGATGGTCGCCGAAGCGCTGTTTCCGCTGGCATCACAGCTGCAGTCGGTGGAGGTGATTCTGAATCAGCCGGTATCTGCGCTGGGTAAAAGCAGTGTGGATGCGGCCGCTGCGCAGACCGCGCGCCTGTTCAATGGCCAGGAGCCGGAGGTGGATGAGGCGACCGGGCAACGACTGGCGTTCAATCACCTTAGCTCCGCCGAGGCGCTGCTGGACAGCGGTCACAACTTCAGTGAGCTGGCGCTGGTGCTGGAACTGCGTCGCTTGCTGGGCGATGACGTTGCCCTGGATGCCACGGTAAATACCGCCTCGGTATTTCACGGTCAGCTGGCCAATTTGTGCGTGCAGCTGAAAGAGCCTGCAAGCTTGGAGGTGGTGCGCGGATTGTTGAAAAATGGCGCGCGCCTGGAAATGCGCGACCGCCCCTCGGCGCAGGATGCCGTGGGAAGCGAGAATACATTGATAGGCCGCCTGCGCTCGGGCCTGATCAGCCCCAAGCAGGTCAATTTTTGTGCTGTATCCGACAATCTGCGCAAAGACGTGGCAATTAACTGTGTACAGATTGTCCACTTGTTGCTAAAAACCCATTGATATTTAATACTTAGCGGCCTTTCTGAAGGTTTCTCATTAACTTTGCCCACACGTGGGCACGGCACTGTCTGGGGGCACGGACAGTGAAAAGTGTGAGAAATCGGGATTGGTTTCGCTTTTTTCGGGGGGCGACTCTTTCGTTGGCTTTTTTGCTGGAAAGTTTCGCCGGAGAGTAGAGCCTGGTGTCTAGCACCGGTTCTTTTGAATAATTATTGTGCAGAAAGCTGCACGAGCTGGTTTCTGTTGTTTGGCTGTTGGCTGATTTTTGTACAGATTCTGGCGTGATTCTAACAATAAAGGGAATCGGATATGCGTGTGCAAAAGCTGGCACTTGCGGTTGGTCTGGTCAGCGCACTGGGTGGCAACGGGGCTCTGGCACTCGGCCTGGGTGAGATCAAACTGAACTCCACCCTCAATCAGCCTCTCAATGCGGAAATCAAACTGCTGCAGACCCGTGGTCTGGGCGAGAGCGAAATCAAGGTCCGCCTGGCCAATGCCGAAGACTTTGAGCGCGCGGGTGTAGAGCGTACCTATTCGCTGGACGATCTGAGCTTTGACGTCGATTACTCCAGTGGTCAGCCGGTTGTCCGTATTTCCAGCCGCACACCGATGCGCGAACCTTTTCTGAATTTCCTGGTAGAGACCCGCTGGCCCAGTGGCCGTTTGCTGCGGGAATACACCTTGCTGATGGATCTGCCGGCCTTCTCCACCAATACCGCATCCCAGCCGGTACAGGCTGCCGAGCGCGAGC
Organism: Microbulbifer sp. ALW1; assembly: GCF_009903625.1. Taxonomy (NCBI): domain Bacteria; kingdom Pseudomonadati; phylum Pseudomonadota; class Gammaproteobacteria; order Cellvibrionales; family Microbulbiferaceae; genus Microbulbifer; species Microbulbifer sp. ALW1. Next base: position 2,117,611 of record NZ_CP047569.1, read on the forward strand.
GTCAGCAAGTACGCCGCGAAGCGCCGGTGCAGAAACCGCTACAGCCCACGATTCAGCGCACGCCAGAGCCGGTACAGGCACCGGCTGAGCTGCCAGCGGAACCTGTTGAGTCCCTGGACACGACTGCCGATGAGCCTCAGGCGCCGGTCTACGAAGAACCGGCAACCCAGTATGCCGAGCCGCAGGTCGAAACTGCAGCGGATTCCGGCAGCCGGGTGTACGGCCCGGTTGAGGCGAACAAGACCCTGTGGGAAATCGCGCGCGATAGCCGCGAGACTCGCGAGCTGTCTGTGCAGCAGACCATGCTGGCGATCCAGCGCCTCAACCCTGAGGCCTTTATCAACAACAATATCAACCTGCTGAAGAAAGGCTCGGTATTGCGCCTGCCGACCGCAGAAGAAGTGCGCAATCTGACCCTGACCGAAGCGGTTTCTCAGGTGGCGACCCAGAACGACGCCTGGCGCGAGCGGGTAGGCACTGTCGATAGTGAAGTTACCGGTGCGCCACTGGATGGTCGCGCGGCGGTGGAAGAAACCGTTGAGAGCGATGTGCTTGAAGGGCGGGTCTCCCTGGCGGCTCCGGGTGACAACGAGTCCGTGTTGTCCGGTTCCGGCAGCGGTAGCAGCGAAAGTGATGCCCTGGAAGGTGAGCTTGCCGTTTCTGAAGAGGAGCTCGACAAGTCCCGTCTGGAAAATACCGAATTGCAGGAGCGTATCGGCGAGCTCAATGAGCAGATCGATACCATGGAGCGCCTGGTAGAAGTTTCCAATGAGGAAATGCAGGCGGTGCAGGCGGCCGCTGAACAGTCTGCCGAGACTGCAGAGAGCGAGTTTGAACCTGTTGAAGAGGGCGCCTTTGCCTCCGAGCAGAACGGCGACAACCAGGACTCCGCCGCGGATGAACTGAACAGCGACGAGCTGACACAGACCGACGCTGAAACCGTGGGCGGTGAGCCGGTCGTTGCGGCAGAGCCGGAAGCTGCCGATACCGCTTCAGAAGACGACGATGCGCGCAACCGCGTGGTCGTTCAGACGGCTTCCGAGCCGACACTGGTTGAGCGCCTGATGGACAACATTCAGCTGATCGGCATTGGTGCCGGTGCACTGCTGGTGGGTCTGTTTGGCTTCTTTACCTGGCGTCGTCGCAAGGAAGAAGAGGAAGCTATTCGCCAGGTGGAAGCGGAGATGGCCGCGGAGCGTGCGCTGGCGGAAGCGCCTGAGCCGGCGATTGAGGATGACAATCTGGCTGCCGTGGAAGAGCTGGAAGCCAGTGATGGTTTCGATCTCGATCAGCTGGGTGAAGTGGAAACCGATGATCCGGTGGCCGAGGCAGAAATTCACCTGTCGCTGGGACAGTATCAGGAAGCCGAAGCCAAGCTGCAGGCTGGCCTGGCCGCCGCGCCCGCCAATGTCGACGCGCGCCTGATGTTGCTGGAAGTTTATGCACACCAGCAGAGCGCTGATCGCTTCGACGATCAGTATCGTCAATTGCTGGGTTACAGTGATGGCCCGGCCGCGGATCGTGCGGCACGCCTGCGGGAAACCATTGCCGGCATTGGTCCGTTTGAAGCGCCGGAAACCGATTTTTCCAGTGAATCCCTGGAAGCGGCCCAGCTCGACGACATGGGTGCTGATTTTGACATCGAAGCGAGCTTCGACGATCTGGATGAATTCTCTGGCAGTAAACCCGAGGCTGGCACCGCTGCGGAAACAGATGCCGACGACGATTTTGGCCTGCTGGACGATCTGTCTCTCGACCTGGACGACGACACCACGCAATTGCCTGCGCAAGAGTCCCTGGCCGAAGCGTCGTCCGAGAATGATGACTTCTCCCTGGATCTGGATCTCGCGGATGACCTCGACAGTGAGTTGAGCGGCGAGCTGGAAAACGTGGGGGAATTGCCTTCGGACGATGGATTCACCTTCGAGTCTCTCGACGACTCGTTTACTGAATCCCCGGAAGAAGCCAGCGGCGATTCGGAGCTTACTCTGGATCTGGAGCTGGATACCCAGTGGGATGCAGACCCGGTGGCCGATGCGGCGCAGAGTGACGTGACTGCGGCAGATTCTGAAAGCGACAGCTTTGATCTCGACGACATGGTCGTCGACGGGGAGCTGGACCTGGATAGCCTGGACGACCTGGACCTGGAGTCCAGCTTCGAGGTGGCTGCTGAAGCAACGGAAGCGCAGCCGGCGGCATCTGCCAGTGCGGAAGTTGCAGAAGGTGGGCTTGAGTTCGACCTGGATTTGACGCCGATGGATGATGCGGCGGAGCTGGATGATGCATCCGCTAGCGCGCAAGCTGGTGATGCCAGCGATCTCGATGATCTGGACAGTTTTGGTGATGACCTGGATGGCCTGGATCTCGATAGCATCGATCTTGGCGATCTGGACCTCGGTGGCGACGATTTGGTTGCTTCTGGCGAGTCCGCCTCTGGTGAGTTTGAGCTGGAAGGGGATCTGGCGATTGCTGAAGAGCAGTCGGTTGTGAAAGCTCCTGCACAGGCTCCCGCCAAACCGGCTGCGGATGATGCAGAGCTGAGCGACCTCGGCTTCAATCTGGAAAGCGATCTGGACTCTGAGCTGAACCTGCTGGAAGGCAGTGATGAGGTCAGCACCAAGCTGGAGCTGGCTCAGGCCTACCTGGATATGGGCGACAAAGAAGGTGCCCGTGAAATTTTGGGTGAGGTGGTCGAAGAGGCTGCCGGTGAACACCAGCAGCGCGCCAAGGACATGTTGGCGCGCATGAGCTGATCATTCAGTTCGCTGGCCCAGAGCAACAACACTTTGACCCCGCTTCCAGCGGGGTCTTTCTTTTCTGGATGACCGTCTTTCTGGGCGAGTATCGCTGTTGAAGGCGGTGTAAAATTCCGCGGAATGATGAACAAAATTTACCACTACAAACCCAATGGCGAAGTGCCTCCGGGAGAGTCCTTACCGGAGGGGCTGCGGCGTATTGCTCTGGGCGTGGAGTACTGCGGTACCCGCTTGCGGGGGTTCCAGAAGCAGAAACACGATACGCAGACGGTGCAGGAAATCCTGGAAAAGGCGCTGTCCAAAGTCGCGGCGGAAGACATCACCCTGGTGTGTGCCGGGCGCACAGACGCCGGGGTGCACGCTACCGGCCAGGTTATTCATTTTGATACCCGTGCGGTGCGTCCCACCAAGGCCTGGATCCAGGGGGTGAATACCCAGATGCCGTTTGATGTGCGGGTGCACTGGGCGCAAGAGATGCCGCCCCAGTTTCACGCGCGCTTTTCTGCCCGTAACCGCACTTATCGCTACCTGATTCACAGTGCGCCTACACGTTCGGCACAGGCGTCGAGCGAGGTGACCTGGACAGAGCGCAAGTTGGATATGGCGGCAATGCGCGAAGGTGCCCGGCATCTTATTGGCGAGCATGACTTCAGCAGCTTTCGCGCGGCCCAGTGCCAGGCGAAATCGCCGGTGCGCCGTCTTACCCGGCTGGATATTGGCCTGGTTGGCCAGCTGATTGTGCTGGAGGTCAGCGCTACGGCGTTTCTGCACCATATGGTGCGCAATATCACCGGTGTGCTGATGGCGGTGGGGCGCGGCGATCGCGACCCGGACTGGGTTCGGGAAGTATTGGAAGCGCGGGATCGCACCGCAGCCGGGGTAACCGCCCCGCCTTTCGGGCTCTATCTGGTGGATGTGCAATATCCCGATGAGTTTGTATTGCCTGCGGTGCTGCCCGGGCCACTACTGGTACCGAAACCCCTGGGCTCTATCGGTCATTCGTAAGAGCTTCTTGTGAGGGTCTCTTGTGAATGCCCTGCAGCATGACTCTCGCGTTTCGCCAGATTCCCCAATCTGCTAGTATCGCGGGCTCTCCAAATTTCTCTGCTGCCGGCGCCCCGGGATTGATGGCGGTTCCTCTGTGATTGGGGGCTGGCCCGCCTGGCAGCTTCAGCGGTGTATGGATTATGCGCGTAAAAATCTGCGGGATTACCTGTGTCGAAGACGCTCTGTTGGCGGTAGATGCTGGCGCAGATGCACTGGGCCTGGTGTTTTATCCGCCGAGCCCCCGCAATGTTTCCCTCGATCAAGCGGCAGAAATCGCCCGCGCCGTGTCGCCCTTTGTGGTGTTGACCGGGCTTTTCGTGGATGCCCACCCGCAGCAACTGGAGCAGGTGCTGGAGCAGGTGCCACTGAATCTGCTGCAGTTCCACGGTGATGAAACGGCACCATACTGTCGCCAGTTTCGCCGCCCCTATATCAAGGCGTTGAGGATGAAACCGGAACTGGATCCGGTGGAGGCCATGGCCGCCTACCCGGATGCCCGGGGTATTTTGCTGGATGCCTACCGCAAGGGGGTGCCCGGCGGTACCGGAGATACCTTCGACTGGCAACGGGTGCCGCAAAATAGTGGTCGCCCGATCATTCTCGCGGGTGGTCTGAATCCGGATAACGTGGCACAGGCGATTCTCAGTGCCGGCCCGGATGCCGTCGATGTTAGTGGTGGTGTCGAAGAGGCACCAGGAAAAAAAGATGCCCGCAAAGTACGCGCGTTTATCCGCGCGGCCAGGTCTGCGGCCGCTACACAGAATTTACACAAGGAGTTTGAGCAGTGACTAAATCCACATCGCCCATCGATTACGGGGCCTACCCGGATGCCCGTGGTCATTTCGGGGAGTTTGGTGGACGCTTTGTGTCCGAGACGTTGATCAGTGCCCTGGATGAGCTCCAGGAAATGTATCAGCGCCTGAAAGGCGACCCCGATTTCCAGGCGGCATTTGATTACGATCTGGCCCACTATGTGGGGCGTCCATCGCCACTGTATCTCGCGGAGCGCCTGACCGCTGCCGCAGGTGGCGCGCGCATCTGGCTCAAGCGGGAAGACCTGAATCACACCGGCGCCCACAAGGTGAATAACACCGTAGGCCAGGCTTTGCTGGCCAAGCACAGCGGCAAGAGCCGGGTAATTGCGGAGACCGGTGCCGGTCAGCACGGCGTAGCGACCGCCACTGTCGCGGCGCGATTGGGGCTCAAGTGTGCCGTTTACATGGGGGCCGAAGACGTTAAGCGTCAGTCCCCCAATGTGTACCGCATGAAACTGCTGGGGGCGGAAGTCATCCCGGTAGAGTCCGGCTCCAAAACCCTGAAAGACGCCATGAATGAAGCCATGCGCGACTGGGTGACCAATGTCGATGATACCTTCTACATCATTGGCACCGTGGCCGGCCCGCACCCATACCCGCAGCTGGTGCGGGATTTCAACTCCGTGATTGGCCGCGAAGCGCGCCGCCAGAGCCTGGAGCAGTTCGGGCAGTTGCCGGACGCGCTGGTTGCCTGTGTGGGCGGAGGCTCCAATGCCATCGGCCTGTTCCACCCGTTCCTCGACGATGCGTCGGTAAAAATGTACGGCGTGGAAGCCGGCGGTGATGGCCTGGAAACCGGCCGCCACGCGGCGCCGCTGAACGACGGTGTGCCGGGAATCCTGCACGGTAACCGCACTTACCTGATGGAAGATGAGGACGGCCAGATTATCGAGACCCACTCGGTTTCCGCTGGCCTGGATTATCCGGGCGTTGGTCCCGAGCATTCCTGGCTGAAAGATATTGGCCGGGTGGAATATGTCACCGCCAACGACGATGAAGCGCTGAATGCCTTCCGTACACTGACCCGCGCAGAAGGCATTATTCCGGCACTGGAATCCAGCCACGCGGTGGCCTATGGCATGAAGTTGGCGGCCACCATGTCGCCGGAACAGAACATCGTTGTGAATCTTTCCGGTCGTGGCGATAAGGATATCTTCACCGTTGCCGCGATCGACGGCATTGAAGTGTAAGGAGCGGGATGGTGACTGCATTGAACAACAGAATCGACAAACGCTTCGCCAAACTGCGCGATGAAGGCCGCAAGGCGCTGGTGACTTACATTGTGGCCGGCGATGGTGGCCTGGAAAATACCGTGGATCTGATGCACCAGCTGGTGGCCAGCGGCTCGGACCTGATCGAGCTGGGTGTCCCTTTTTCCGATCCGATGGCGGAAGGGCCGGTTATCCAGAAAGGCCACGAACGTGCACTGGAGCAGAAAGCGTCGCTGCGCAAATGTCTGGCGCTGGTAAAAGAATTCCGCGCGAAAGATACGGAAACCCCGGTGATCCTGATGGGCTACGCCAATCCCATTGAAAAAATGGGTGCGGAAGCGTTTGCGGATGGCCTCAAAGAGGCTGGTGCCGATGGCGCCCTGACGGTAGACCTGCCGGCGGAAGAGGCGGGGCCCCTGAACGACTTGCTGAAGGCGCGCGAGCTGTGCAATATCTTTTTGCTCACGCCCACCACCAGCGACGAGCGCATCGCGCAAATCACGCGTTTGGCCAGTGGCTTTGTCTACTATGTATCCTTGAAAGGGGTCACCGGTGCCGGACACCTGGACCTGGATTCGGTGCGCGATAACCTGGCCCGAATTCGCCGCCACACGGACCTGCCGCTGTGCGTTGGCTTCGGGATCAAAGACGGTGCCTCTGCCAAGGCGGTGAGTGCTGATGGCGACGGCGCGGTTGTGGGCAGTGTGCTGGTCTCTGCCGTGGGCGCGTCCGCCGACGGTGCGGAAGCCAAGGATCGTATCGGCGTCTTGGTCGGCGAAATGCGCAGTGCCCTGGACGCCTGATTTCGCTGGTAGATTCAGGTGCCAGGGGCGTTTGGCCAGAAAGCCCGGATGCGCGGCTTAACTGGCCAAGAGCAATACTTTTGAAAGTGGTTTAATTCGCGGTTTCAGAATTAGTGGTCACTTAAACTTTGTCGGGCCGCAAGGTGTACTTGCCGGGGTGCCTGCCATGTCGGCAGTACGCAATTCGTAAGACGGTCAAACAACGAATTTTGGAAGCAGAATGAGCTGGTTAGAAAAAATTGTTCCCGCGGTCATTCGCACCGAGCGCCGTACCGGTGCCAGCAAGGTGCCGGAAGGTGTCTGGAAAAAGTGCGTCAAGTGCGATGCCACCTTGTACCTGCCGGAGCTGGAGCGGAATCTGGATGTTTGCCCCAAGTGCGACCATCACTTTCGCATCGGTGCGCGCCGTCGCCTGGATATGTTCCTGGATACCGAGCACCGCGAAGAGCTGGCCACCGATGTTGAGCCGGTGGATCGTCTGAAGTTCAAGGACGTCAAAAAGTACAAAGATCGTCTCACCCAGGCCCAGAAGGCCACCGGTGAAAAAGACGCGCTGATCGCCATGCAGGGGTTGCTGGAAGGCAAGCCGCTGGTTGCGGTAGCGTTTGAGTTTGCCTTCCACGGCGGCTCCATGGGATATGTGGTGGGGGAGAAATTCACCCGTGCAGCCCAGCGTGCACTGGAAGAAAATATCCCGCTGGTCTGCTTCTCCGCCACCGGTGGCGCACGTATGCAGGAGGCGTTGATCTCCCTGATGCAGATGGCGAAGACTTCGGCGGTGCTGGAAAAATTGCGTATGGCGGGTGTGCCTTACATTTCCATCATGACCGACCCGGTGTACGGCGGCGTTTCCGCGTCCCTGGCACTGCTGGGGGATATCAATGCGGCGGAGCCGGGCGCGCGTGCGGGCTTCGCAGGCCCGAACATTATCGAGCAGACCATTCGCCAGAAGCTGCCCAAAGGCTTCCAGCGTGCGGAATTCCTGCTGGAGCACGGCGCCATCGACATGATCATTCCGCGCCACGATATGCGTAATACGGTGAGCCGCCTGTTGGGCAAACTCAGCAACAACTGATCCGGCCTCGCTGATCCGGGCCCTGCCGCTCTGGCAGGGCTCGTTCTCTCCTTCTTTCCCGACTAGAATTCCTCCCTCTTTTCAGCAAATTCTGGCATCTCATGCACGATCTCCAATCCTGGCTGGCTCGCCTGGAACAATTGCACCCCACCGAAATTGAACTGGGCCTGGCGCGGGTTTCCGCTGTCGCCCATACACTGGGTGTGCAGGTGCCTGCGCGCAGAGTGATTACCGTTGCCGGCACCAATGGTAAAGGCAGTTGCGTGCGGTCCATGGAGGCGCTGTTGCTGGCGGGCAACCATAGTGTTGGCGCCTACAGTTCTCCCCACTTGCTGCGCTTCAACGAGCGGGTGCGGATCGGTGGTGAAGAGGTTTCCGACGCCGCGCTGATTGAGGCGTTTGAGGCGGTGGAGCAGGCGCGCGGTGAAACCAGCCTCACTTACTTTGAATTCACGACACTGGCGGCATTCTGGCTGTTCAAGCGGGCGGATGTGGAGTTTGCGCTGCTGGAAGTGGGGCTCGGCGGGCGCCTGGATGCGGTCAATCTGGTAGATGCCGATATCGCCATCATTACCAGTGTGGCAGTGGATCATGAAGCCTGGCTGGGTAGTGACCGGGAGGTGATTGGCCGCGAGAAGGCGGGGATCCTGCGAGCGGGCAAAACGTTTGTCTGTGCCGATCCGCAACCACCGGCTTCCGTGGTGGATATTGCCAGTAAGCTTGGCTGTGACAGTTACTACATCGGCCACGAGTTCAGCCTGCAGGGCAATCATTATCGATTCGATGCCAAACCGGAACTGGTGCTGGGGCTGCCGGCATTGCAACTGCCGCCACCCAGCGTTGCTGCGGCGATTACCGCTCTGGCACTGGCGGGTGAATTGCCGGGGGCCGATCAGGTGTGTGAGGTACTTGAGAATCTGCGCATGCCGGGGCGCTGTCAGGCGCTCCAATGGCAGGGCCAAAACCTGGTGCTGGATGTAGGCCATAACCCGGCGGCGGCAGAGTATCTTGCCGCCTGGCTCGAGCGCAATTCTGTCACTGGCCGTACCCTGGCGCTGGTGGCCGCGATGGCGGACAAGGATCTGGCCGGACTGATCGCGCCCTTAAAAGAAGCGGTGGATCACTGGTATCCGGCACTTTTGCCAGATAATCCGCGGGCAGCGGGAGAGGACCAGTTACTGGCGGGCCTGGCCGCGGGGGGCGTTCCTGCCCAACAGGTCAATACGCCCTGCATGGCTGTGTCCAGCCAGCTGCAGCGCGCCGCGGCAGCGCTGGCGGCGGGAGACAGGTTGCTTGTATTCGGTTCTTTCTTTACCGTTGCAGAAGTACTGCAGCTCACCCAAGAGCCGACATAGCAAACGGACAAGAGAACAACCGCATGGCCAGCCGGGATCGTGATTCTGACGCTTTTATGCCATCTGCCTCCAGTCGAGGGGGGCGGGGAGGTAGCGAGGGCGCAAACCGTGGTGGAAACAATGGTGCAAACCGCAGTGCGGGTCGTCGCCGCCTGAACGATGGGGTCAAGCAGCGTATTGTGGGTGCCCTGGTGCTGGCTGCACTGGCGGTGATCTTTCTGCCAACGCTGTTTGACCGTGAAGGGGCGCGCTATATCGATGTGACCAGCCAGATCCCGGCGCCCCCGGATATCAAGCCCATTGTGATCGCCGAGCCGCAGCCGGTGGACGGCATTGATGCGGCGCCACCGGTCAATGAGGTGTTCCAGCCGGATTTTGTTGAACAGAAAGCCCCGGCACCCGATCCTGAAACGGTCACTTTACCGCCGGAACCGGAGCCCGCTCAGGCTATTGCGTCCAAAGCGGCGTCGAAAGCGGAATCGAAGGTAGCGCCAGAAGAGACCGTGGCTGCCGCTGCGCCGGTCCGTAAGGCCGAGCCTGTGACTGAAAAGCAACCCGAACCCGAACCGCAGTTGCCCGCCGAGGAAACCCAGCTGGACGATCAGGGACTGCCCGAGGGCTGGGTGGTGCAGGTGGCGGCCTATAAAGAGTCAGCCAGCGCCGAACGCATGCGCGGCAAATTGATGGATGCGGGCTTCCGCGCCTATACCCGCGCAGTAGATACCCCCAAGGGACGCTTTGTGCGGGTATTCGTCGGGCCCAAGCTCAGTCGTGTGGACGCTCAGTCAGACAAGCGGAAGCTGGATAAACTACTGAAAACCGAGACCTTGATCCTGCGCTATCGCGCCTGATGTGGCTTTTTCTCCGGTGACCTTTTCTGTGGTGACCTTACCATTCAGGCCTTTTCCGGCTGGAAAAGGGGCGAATATCCCTGTGAATCGGTGGGAAATGGCGGTCATCCTGTGGCCCGGCACCGGGCGGCTTTCCACTCGATTTCACTGGATTTCGTGAACGGCTTCACTGGCCCGGGTCGGTACGTTAGAATGCGCGCTCTTCGCGGCAGCCGCCGCGTAGCAGGTAGGGTTGAATGAACTGGGCTGACTGGACCATTCTGGCAATTGTCGCCATCTCCACGCTGATCGGCTTGAGCCGAGGCTTCGTGCGCGAAGTCCTGTCGCTGCTCACCTGGGTGGCTGCATTCGTGGTGGCGATGATGTTCCGCGACCAGCTGGCACCGCTGCTCTCCAACCTCGTCGATACGCCCTCATTACAGGCCATAGCCGCCTTTGCCATCCTGTTCATCTTTACCCTGCTGGCCGGAGCCGGCCTGAATATGACCCTGTCTGCGTTTGTGGAGGCCACCGGCCTTTCCGGCACGGATCGGGTGCTGGGTATGGTGTTTGGATTGTTCCGCGGCTGCATCATTGTGATGGCACTGCTGATCTTTGCGCCGGCACTGGCGCCGGTGAACGAAGACGGTTGGTGGCAGGAATCGACGTTGATACCGCATTTTCTCGAATTTGAGGATCGCGCGCGCGAAGCGGCAGGCGCGATCAAGGACTTCTTCGCAGGGCAACTGGATTGATCTCTGGGCAGCGGGATGCAGCGCCGGGTTTTACCGTTCTCGTTTTGAACTAGTTTCACAATGGTTTTGTTCATTGTTGAAACCATTTGCAAATGTCTTAAATGACTGGGGTTATCTGAAGTATGTGTGGCATTGTTGGAATCGTCGGTAAGAGTGACGTCAATCTGCAGTTGTATGACGCCCTCACCCTGTTGCAGCACCGGGGCCAGGATGCCGCGGGTATCTTTACCTGTGATGGAGATCGCCTGAATCAGCAAAAAGCCAATGGCCTGGTGCGCGATGTTTTCCGCGCCCGCCATATGCAGCGCCTGACGGGCAACTACGGCATCGGCCATGTGCGCTATCCCACCGCAGGTGGTTCCGGCCCGGCCCTGGCGCAACCGTTCTACGTGAACTCCCCCTACGGCATCGCCATGGCCCACAATGGCAACCTCACCAATAAAGAGCAGGCGATGGCCGAGATCTATCAGCAGGATCTCCGTCACATCAGCACCGACTCCGATTCCGAAGTGCTGCTCAACGTGTTTGCCCACGAGCTGCTGGCGCAGCACAAACTGCAGCCCAAAGCAGAAGATATCTTCACTGCCATGCGCGCGGTGCACAAGCGCATTCGCGGTGGTTACGCCTGCGTGGCGCTGATTGTCGGCTACGGCGTGGTCGCTTTCCGCGATCCCAACGGTATTCGCCCGCTGGTCTACGGCAAGCGTGAAACCGAGCAGGGCACCGAGTATATGGTGGCCTCTGAATCGGTGGCGCTGGATGTGCTGGGTTACACCCTGGTGCGCGACGTGGCGCCGGGTGAGTGCATCTACATCGAAGTGGATGGCACTGTGCACTCCGAACAGTGCGCGGAAAACCCGCAGCTGAACCCGTGTATTTTCGAACACGTGTACTTCGCCCGTCCGGACTCCATCATGGACGGTATTTCCGTACACAAAGCGCGTCTGCGCCAGGGTGAGCACCTGGCTGAAAAAATCCTGCGCGAGCGTCCGGATCACGATATCGATGTGGTCATCCCGATTCCGGACTCCTCCCGCTCCGCCGGCCAGATGGTTGCCCATCGCCTGGGTGTGAAGTTCCGTGAAGGTATGGTGAAAAACCGCTATATCGGCCGTACCTTTATCATGCCGGGTCAGAAGCAGCGCAAGAAATCTGTGCGTCAGAAACTGAACCCGATCGAGCTGGAATTCCGCGGCAAGAATGTATTGTTGGTGGATGATTCCATCGTGCGCGGTACTACCTGTAAGCAGATTATCCAGATGGCGCGCGATGCCGGTGCCAACAAGGTGTACTTCGCTTCTGCGGCACCCGCGGTGAAGTACCCGAATGTGTACGGTATCGATATGCCTTCGGCGACCGAGCTGGTTGCCCATGAGCGCACTACTGAAGAAGTGTGTGAGGAGATTGGTGCGGATTGGCTGGTTTACCAGGACCTGGAAGACCTGATTATTTCTTCTGCTGACGGCAACAATGAGATCAAGGAATTTGATTGCGCGGTCTTCGATGGCAAGTACATCACCGGTGATGTGACCGAGGAATACCTCAACAGTTTGCACGCGGCGCGCAATGACAACGCGAAAGCAAGTAAGGGCAGCGATAGCGCTCTCTGACGCTTTATTTTTGCATTGCTCTCCAAGCTTCGGCCCACCACTCGGTGGGCCGATTTGTTTCTGCCAGACCCTGACTTTCTGTGCTTTCGTCATTCTTGGGTTAAGATAACCGGTTCCAATCATTTGTAACCCGGGACGGTTAATCCATGTTTGAAGACGACGGCTACGCACTGGAAACGCTGGCGGTACGTGCAGGCCAGAGCCGGTCGGCGGAAGGCGAGCACGCAGAGCCTATCTACACCACCTCCAGTTACGTCTTTCCCTCCGCGGCAGAAGCCGCCGCGCGTTTCTCCGGGGACTCTCCCGGCAACGTCTACTCGCGCTATACCAACCCCACCGTGCGCATGTTCGAAGAACGCATCGCCGCGATGGAAGGCGGGGAGGCCGCGGTGGCCACCTCCAGCGGCATGGCTGCCATTCTCAGCCTGTGCATGGCGCTGCTGAAAAGCGGCGACAAAGTGATTTGCTCCCGCAGCGTCTTCGGCACCACCACCGCGCTGTTTACCCGCTACATGGTCAAGTTCGGCGTCAAAGTGACCGTTGTCGAACTGACCGATTTCCAGGCGTGGAAAGATGCGCTGGATGGCGAGACCAAACTCCTGTTTATGGAAACGCCCTCCAACCCCCTGTGCGAAGTGGCCGATATCCGCGCCATGGCTGATCTCGCCCACAGTGCCGGTGCCCAGCTCGTGGTCGACAACTGCTTCTGTACTCCCGCACTGCAGCGGCCGCTGGCGCTGGGCGCCGACATCGTCGTCCACTCCGCCACCAAATTCCTCGACGGCCAGGGCCGCTGTCTGGGCGGCGTGGTAGTGGGCAAAAAGGAAGTGATGGACGAAGTTGTCATCTTCCTGCGCACCTGTGGCCCCAGCCTGAGCCCCTTCAACGCCTGGGTATTCCTCAAGGGACTGGAAACACTCAGCCTGCGCATGCGGGCCCACTGCACCAGCGCCCTGGATATCGCCTGGTGGCTCAAAGAGCAGCCACAGGTGGAAAAGGTCAACTACGTCGGCCTTCCCAGCCACCCTAACCACCAGCTGGCCGCGGCACAGCAATCCGGCTTTGGCGCCGTGTTCAGTTTTAGCGTCAAGGGCGGGCGAGAAGGCGCGTGGAAAGTCATCGACGGCTGCAACATCTTCTCCGTCACTGCCAACCTCGGCGATGCCAAAAGCACCATCGTTCACCCGGCCACCACTACCCACGGCCGCTTGAGCGAAGAAGACAAGGCCAAAGCGGGCATTACGGAAAACCTGATCCGCATCTCCGTTGGGCTTGAAAACGTCGAAGACCTGAAAGCGGATCTCGCCCGCGGCTTGTCGGCGCTCACATAAAACAGCCACAATGGCGCGGAATATGACATGATGAATGGCTCCCGGTCACCCGGGGCCTATCATTAATGGCTAGTAGTTGATTTCGAAGTGCATTGCTCGATGCGAAGGCACTGATAGGGATACTTGTTCGCAAGACCGTCTGCGTCCAGGACGGCCGCAGCCGAGCCCCCAGGGATGGGTTTACGGCGTGTCTTGCGAACAAGTATCTCTAGCAGTGCCGCCCGGAAGTTGGCTATTGGTTACCACGAACGGTTGGCAAGGTTGTCGTGTTTGTGGAAGAAAAACCGAGCAGTAATGGATTTGCCGTGCAAAAAATCATCTCCGCCATTGTCGCCGATATCGGCAAAGTGCTTCTGGGTAAAGAGCATCAGGTAAAGCTGGCACTGGCCTGCCTGCTGGCCCGGGGCCACCTGCTGATCGAAGACCTGCCCGGTATGGGCAAAACCACGCTGGCCCACGCCCTCGCACAAGTTCTCGGTCTCTCCTACAACCGGGTCCAGTTCACCAGTGACATGCTCCCCGCCGACATCCTCGGCGTCAGCATCTTCGAACGCGAAAGCGGACAATTCCGCTTCCACCAGGGGCCCGTGTTTAGCCAGCTACTGCTTGCCGACGAAATCAACCGCGCCTCCCCGAAAACCCAGAGCGCCCTGCTGGAAGCCATGGAAGAGCGCCAGGTCAGCCTCGACGGCGAAACCCGCCCGCTGCCCGTGCCCTTCTTCGTCATTGCCACCCAGAACCCACTGCAACAATCCGGTACCTTCGTACTGCCGGAATCCCAGCTCGACCGCTTCCTGATGCGTATCAGCCTCGGCTACCCCACCCGCGAAGCCGAGCGCGCTCTGTTCCAGGGCGTCGACCCCAGAGCCCAGCTGGCGCAGATCAAACCGCGCATCAACACCGAAGGCCTGAAAAAGCTGCAGTCGCTTGTCAGTCAGGTCAAAGCCTCCGACTCCCTGTTGGACTACCTCGAACGCCTGGTACTGCACAGCCGCCAGAGCCCGGAGTGCCCCGTCGGACTATCCCCCCGCGGCGCCCTCGCGTTGCTCCACGCCGCCCGCGCCTGGGCACTGATCCACAACCGGGGGCACCTGTTGCCGGAAGATTTGCAGGCGGTACTCCCCGCCGTAGCCGGGCATCGCCTGCAAAGTGACGGCACCGATGGCGCGCAACTGGTTGAGCGCATGATGCACCAGGTGGATATCATCGCCGCCTGAATTGGGTGACAGAATGTCTGTAAGCCGTGCCAGCAAGTCCCGCCGTGGATCCACTCCGTCCTGGCAGCCCCTGTTCCAAAAACGCTGGCACCGCTGGCTCGATCGCCGCCTGCCCGCGGCGCAGAGTGTGACCCTCGATCACCGCAAACTTTTTGTCATTCCCTCCCTGGCGGGCTCTGCCTTCCTGCTGGTGATTGTTCTGCTGTGGTTGCTCGGTACCAACTACGAAAACAACCTCGTCTTTGCACTCGCTTTCTTGTTGTTAGGGCTGTTTATCATTTTGCCGGTGCACACCTTTGCCAACCTATCCGGCCTGCGCCTGCAGTTACGTGAAGTACCGGCGGCTTTTGCCGGTGACTACGGGCAGGCGAAAATCGCACTGGAGCGAAGTGGCAAACGCAGTCACGAGCGCTTACACCTTAGTTGGCCACCGGAAGAGGGCATCGTCGCCGACGTCACCGACAGTGAGCCAAAAGAGGTGAGCATTGCGTTGCCGTTGGTACAGCGGGGGCGGGTACAGGCCCCCCGTATCCGTATCGAAAGCCGCTTTCCCCTCGGGTTGTTCAAATGCTGGAGTTGGGTGGACCTGGATGTCGAGTTTCTGGTGTACCCGCAGCCCAAAACCGCCGGCCCCCTGCCGTTCGGCGCCAGTGTTGGGGAAGGGGAGCAATTGAAAAGCTTCTCTGCCAGCGGCGATGATTTTGCCGGCCTCAAGAACTATCAGCCCGGCGACTCCCTGCGGCACGTGGCCTGGAAGCAGTACGCCGGCGGTCGCGATCTCTACCGCAAGGAGTACGCTTCCGGTAGTGATGCGCGTTTGTGGCTGGATTGGGACCTGCTGGCCGGGCGCGACGTGGAAACCCGTCTCAGCAATCTTTGCGCCTGGGTGCTGGAAGCCGAGCGCGCGCAGATTGCCTATGGCCTGCGCTTGCCTGGGAAAGAAATTGCGCCGGCTATGGGGCCTGCGCACAAGCAGCGTTTGCTGTCGGCGCTGGCGCTTTTCCCGGTGCAGGGGGTGAGCCAGTGAGCGCTGCGCCGAGCCAATTGCAATCGCTGTTACCGCGGGAAAGTCTGCTGTGGATATTCGCTGCGCAGTGCGCGGTGCTGCTGCCGCATATGATGCACCTGCCCCTGTGGTTGGTGGCGGCCTGGTGTGTGGCGGTTTACTGGCGGCTGGAAGTTTACCGCGGGCGCCGGGAGATTCCCGGCAAGCTGGTCAAGCTGCTGGCGGTCTCCCTCGCCGTTGCCGGATTGGCACTCACTTACCGGCGCTGGTTTGCACTGGAGCCCATGGTGGCGCTGCTGGCAGTCTCGTTTACGCTAAAAAACATCGAGCTGGTCAGTCGCCGTGATGCGCTACTGAGCCTGATGCTGGCGTACTTTCTCGCCGCTACTCTATTTGTATTCGAGCAGACGATCCCCTACGCGCTTTACGGCATTCTGTGTGTACTGGTGATTACCGCCGCACTGGCCGCGCAACAGGGCAGAGGCAGTGCCCGGCCCAAACGGGCGCTGGGGCTTTCGGCAAAACTGTTGGCGCAGGCGACGCCCATCATGCTGCTGCTGTTTGTGGTGATTCCGCGCCTGGGGCCCCTGTGGGCGGTACCCCAGAATGCCCAATCCGCGTCCACCGGTATCAGTGATTCCATGAGCCCGGGGGATTTCAGCGAGCTGTCGAAATCCGACAAACCCGCACTGCGCATTGCCTTCGATGGCCCGGTGCCGCCGCCGGAGCAGCGCTACTGGCGTGGGTTGGTGTACACCCACTTCGATGGCCGCCGCTGGAGCGAACCCGGTGACGCTACCCTGAGCTGGGGGCGCGGCCGCAGTCAGGCCCACCAACCGCCGGAGGAAGGTGAGCGCCCACTGCCGGCGGTGGGCCCGCGCTATCGCTATCAGGTGATTCAGGAGGCCAGCCATAACCCCTGGCTGTTTGCCCTTGCCCGACCCCACTCGGAAACCCCGGGGGTGCGGGAAACCGGCGACGATACCCTGGCCTATAAAATGCCCGTCGCCAGCCGCCTGGCATATCAGGTGCGATCCTGGCCGCGGGACAGCGTCGCTCAGGACACTGTACTGGCTGCGGACGAACGTCTTCGCCATCTGCAGTTGCCCGTTACCGGTAACCCGCGGGCGCGGGAGTGGGCGCGGCAGCGAGTGAGACAAGGCTTGGGCGCTGAGGAAATTTCCGCGGCCTTGTTGCAGCACTACCACCAGAGCTTCAGCTATACCCTGCGTCCACCGCCGCTTGGGCAGAATACGGTGGATGAATTCCTGTTCTCCACCCAACAGGGATTTTGTGAGCACTTTGCCAGCAGCTACGTGTTTACCATGCGCGCCGCCGGAGTTCCCGCGCGGGTAGTGGCCGGCTACCAGGGGGGTGAGTGGGTGGAGCAGCGGGAGTATCTGCTGGTGCGCCAGTACGATGCCCACGCCTGGGCAGAAATCTGGCTGCCGGAGCGCGGATGGGTCCGGGTCGATCCTACCGCAGCCGTTGCACCAGAGCGGATCCGCGATGGATTACAGAGTGCCGCCGCGGATGAATTTATGCAGGACGCCTTGCTGCCGCTGCACAGAATCGCGTTTGTCACCAAGCTGCGGCTGCAGTGGGACATGATCAATTACCGCTGGTACCAGACGGTGGTCAGCTTTGACCGGGAGCGGCAGCAGGGGATATTGCAACGCTTGCTGGGAGAGGTGTCTCCTTTGCGCATGGCTCTGTTTCTCGGGGTGCCGGCGGTGGCGGCGTTGATGATTCTGCTGTTGTGGCTGAAATTTGCGAGCCGTGGCCCCAGACTGCCGCCGGCGGGTCGACTCTATCTGCGATTTTGCCGTCGTATGGCTCGCGCTGGCCTGGCGCGCAATCCGGGGGAAACGCCGGGAGATTATGCGCGAAGGGTGGAGCGGGAATTGCCAAAGCTTGGCCCAATGGTTGGCAAGATAACCACGGCCTATGAAAAGGCGGCCTACGGCGACAGTGCCGAGGCGGAAAAACAATTGCGGCGTCTGGTTCGCACATTCTGGCCAATCCGACTCGTCCGCTAGCGGTGTCGCCCTGCCGGGAGGTCCGCCCCATTAGGGGGCAAATTGTGGGACAATGCCGCCCCGGTACTGGCACCTTTCCTGGAATAGGCCCCTTTATCGATACTCTTTCGGGATTCTATCGGTGCTCTCGTCGGTACTGTCCCGGCAAGTGGCGCTAGTCGCCGCCACGACGTTTTGTATTTCCGGATTCTGTAATGGCATTTCCCGCACTGGCGGCACGACTGCGAACATTCCTGCTCGGTTATAGTGGCACCTCCCTGGCGACAGGCCTGCAGGTGGTGTTGTTGCCGTGGATTGCGGTTTCCCTGGTGGAGTTGCCCGCACTGCAACTGGGCTGGGTACAGGCGTCGGTACTCTTGCCAAATCTCATCCTGCTGTTGTTCGGCGGCGCTCTTGCGGATCGCTTTGACTCCGCACGTGTTGCCGCCTTGTCCTGCATTGGCCTTGGACTGTGTCATTCCGCACTGGCGTTTTACCTGTTGTATCAGGTACCGAGCCTGTCACTGCTACTGGTCTACGGTATCAGCCTGGGAATTTGCATGGCCTTTCTGCAGCCGGCGCGCGATAACCTTGTGCAGCGCTGTGCACGTACACCAGAGGACGGCAGCGGGCGATTGAGCGAAAGCCGGGTGCAGCATACGGTTACCTGGATGATGCTCGCCCAGTACGGCGGCCAGGCCATCGGCATGCTGTTGGCGAGTCGCTTTGACCACTGGGGGGCGGAGCCACTATTGCTGATTCAGGTTTTCGCACTGATGCTGGCCGCGCTGTTTTTCTTTTTTATGCGGCACCTGGGACCGGCGCCGAAAGCCCCGAAACTGAAACTGCCCTCTGCGCTACTGGAAGGTTTTGCCGAGGTGAAAAAGAGCCGGGCCATCTCCGAACTGGTATTGCTGGTGGGGTTTAACGGCCTGGTGCACATCGGCGTGTTTCTGGTGGTGTTGCCACTGATGGCCGACAGCTATGACCGCGGTGCCAGCTACTACGCCACGCTGCAGATTGCATTCGTCGCCGGCACTGTGGTTGCCACTGTCGCCATGCTGCGGCGGGGGCAGGGCAATCAGCCCGGGCGCGGGGTGCTGATGTGCCTGCTATACAGTGCTGCGCTGTTGATCGCCATCAGTTTTGGTCCCACACCATTCGGGTTGATGCTGCTGTGTGCCTGTTGGGGCGCGGTGGCGGCGGCCTCTGCCGCTCTGGGTAAGTCCATCGTACAGTTGCTGGCGCCGGAGCAGGTGCGCAGCCGGATTATTTCCATCTACCAGCTTTCACTGTTTGGTTCAGCTGCCATCGGCGCCCTGGCCGCCGGTGTGATCAGCGAGTTTTCTGCACCGCTGACCACCCTTTGGTGGGCGGGGATCTTCAGCCTCGTCGCCTTTGTGCTGGCGTGGTTCAGCGGCGCCCTGCGGGAGTTGAGTGTCCGCGATGGCGATGCCGAGAATCCGCAAGCCTGAACTTCCGCATTCTTGTTCCGAAAAACGCAAGCAATTCGAGCCCTAGACCACTATGTTGCAATCCTTCCACTGGCGCCGGCCAGAAATTCTGCTGCTGTTGCTGGCCCTGGCCATGCCACTTTCTTTTGGCGTTTGGCAGGCGCTGCTGAATAACTTTGTCATCGAGCGGGCGCAATTTACCGGTGCGGAAATTGGACTGTTGCAGAGTGTGCGGGAGATTCCCGGCTTTCTCGCATTTACCGTGGTATTTGTGCTTTTTCTGGTGCGCGAGCAGCGGTTGGCATTTATCTCGCTGATTGCCACCGGGGTGGGGGTGGCGATTACCGGTTATTTCCCCACGACGGTCGGACTGCTCTGCACCACGTTGCTGATGTCCGTGGGATTCCATTATTACGAAGCCCTCAAGACCTCACTCGCCCTGCAGTGGTTGCCCAAGGAGACCTCTGCCATCTGGCTGGGGCGGATTATGGCGGTCGGCTCCCTCGCATCACTGGTGGCCTATGGGATGGTCTGGTTTACCTCACAGCAGCTACAGCTGGATTACACTTGGATTTACCTGTTGGGCGGCGGCATGACGGTGGCCATTGTGGCGACTCTGTGGCTGTTGTTCCCCAGTTTTGACCAACCTCATGTGCAGCACAAAAAAATTATCCTGCGCAAACGCTACTGGCTGTATTACGCGCTGACGTTTATGAGTGGCGCGCGGCGGCAGATCTTCGTGGTTTTCGCTGGCTTTCTGATGGTGGAAAAGTTCGGTTACAGCGTTGCGGAAGTGGCGCAGCTGTTTATCGTCAACCACCTGCTGAATCTGTACCTGGCTCCGAAAATAGGCCGCTTCATCGTGCGCTTTGGCGAGCGCCGTGCCCTGACTGTGGAATATATCGGCTTGATTCTGGTGTTTGGTGGCTACGCGCTGGTAGAGACCGCGACCGCGGCTGCCGTGCTTTACATCATTGATCACCTCTTCTTCTCCATGGCCATTGCCATCAAGACGTACTTCCAGAAAATTGTGGACGAGCGGGACATCGCCTCATCGGCCGCCGTCAGCTTTACCATCAACCACATCGCTGCGGTCGTTATTCCGGTGGCCTTTGGGCTTATGTGGCTGGTATCGCCGGCAGCGGTTTTCTGGTGTGGCGCGGTCATGGCCGCGGGCTCTCTGTTGCTAGCTCAGAATATTCCCGGTCTACCGGCAGTCGGCAATGAGGTGCGCTGGGGCAAGGTGCCGGCGGTAACACCAAAACCGGTGGTTTAGGCGGCTAGTGAATGAAGGGGAATACGTTGGTCGTGTATCGCGCGTTGCGGGCCTATCTCGGCATAGAGAAAAACAGTACCAGTCACCGGGAGAAATTGATTTCGGCCCTGGGGGCTGCGCTGGCGATTCTCGCAGTATTCTCGGCGACCCAGCAGGCACTGGCCGCGGAGCTGATCGATATCTCCACCAGCTACTTCATCATCGCCTCAATGGGCGCCAGCGCGGTATTGCTGTTTGCGGTGCCTCACGGCGCGCTGTCGCAACCCTGGGCGCTCGCCGGCGGTCACCTGATCTCGGCATTTGTCGGTGTTTTGTGTCATCAGTGGATAGGTCCGCAATTGCTGGCCGCGGGTGTTGCCGTGGGCCTTGCAGTAGCCGCCATGTATTACCTGCGCTGTATACACCCGCCGGGCGGTGCCACCGCCCTGACGGCGGTAACCGGTGGTGATGCCGTCTATCAACTGGGGTTCGACTTTTTGCTGGTCCCGATTCTTACCAATGTACTGCTGATACTGCTCGTGGCTGTTGCCTTCAACAGCCTGTTCTACTGGCGGCGCTATCCGGTTCACCTGGGGCGCCGGTCCAAGCGGTTACCGGTTGCAGAGCCTTCCGGGCGCGAAGTCGAAATTACCCAGGAAGACTTTGCGGCGGCGATCCAGCAGCAGGATTCTTTCGTGGATATTACCGCGGAGGGCTTGACCGAATTGCTGGAACTGGCCAAACAGCATGCAGAGCGAAATGTGGTGCACCCGCGGGAAATCGTCGCCGGGTGTTGCTATAGCAACGGCAAACTCGGTAAGTTGTGGAGCGTGCGGCAGGTGGTAGACGAGTCGCGCGAGCCGCCGCCGGTGCAAGACCGGATTATCTACAAAGTGCTGGCCGGTGACGGTTCCTACGATACCGGGATTTGCCTGCGGGACGACTTTCGCCAGTGGGCGCGCTTTGAAGTGATACTCAAAAATGGCCACTGGGTAAAAACCGGGGACAGTGTCGATGAGGAGCATCCGGCGGCGTAAACGCTGCTCTTCATCACGCTGTTCCTCATCTCACAATTCCTCATCATGCAGCTCCTCATCTTGGATTGCCCGGCCTACCAGCGGTTGCTGATCCACAGTGTCTGGTAGGGATCGAGGGTCACCGTAGCCAGCATATCGTCAAAGGTGGCATCACTCACCAGGTCTTTCCACTGGTCGGTGCCGATCAGGTTGATTGCATTCAGGGAAATAGTCTGCGGCTGGTCGGAGATGTTGTTCAGGCAGAAAATGCTTTGCCGGCGGTCCAGGCTCTGGCGCCAGAAAGCAAACACCTGATCTCCCAGGTGCAGGGTGAACTGGGTGGCATTGGGATGAAAGGCCGGTTGCTCCCGCCGTAGCTGGATCAGGCGCCGCAACTGGGAGAAGACCCGGTGGTGGTGGCTTTCCGGGTCCGCCAGTTTCTCGTTCAGTTCCTGCTCCTGCCACTGACGCCGGTTGATCGCACGGTTGTGGCCGTGCTCCTTCATCCGCTCGTAGTCGTTAGTGGTGCCTACCAAGCTGTGCAGGTAGAACGCCGGAATTCCCTCCAGCGCCAGCATGATGGCGTGGGCGCAGATAAAGCGCCGCAGCTGCCAGTGATCCTCCCCGGCGGTAGTACCTTTGAGGGCATCGAACAGGGAAATATTGATTTCGTAAGGCTTGTTGCTGCCGTCATCCAGCGCGCGCCAGGAAATCTGCCCACCGAAATTTTCCATGGTCTGGATCAGCGCTTCCTGCTCACTTTCATTCAGCAGTCCTTCCACCGGCCGCAGGCCGATACCATCGTGGGAGGCGATAAAGTTGAAATAAGTGGTGCCGTTCTGAGCCGGTGGCATGCTCATCAGCCAGTTTTTCAGGTGTCGGCAGTTGCCCGAGACCAGGGTGTTCACCAGCAGCGGTGGCAGGGAAAAGTTGTAAATACAGTGGGCTTCGTTGGCGTTGCCAAAATAAGAAAGGTTTTCCTGGTTGGGAATGTTGGTCTCGGTAATGATCACTGCATTGGGATCGGCGTGCTCGATCAGGGTGCGCAACAGACGGACTATTTCGTGGGTTTCCTCCAGGTTCAGGCAGTTGGTGCCCAGCCGCTTCCAGATAAATGCCACCGCATCCAGGCGGAAGATACGCACACCCATATCCAGATACAGTCGGATGATATCGACAATTTTGGCCAGCACTTTGGGGTTGGCAAAGTTCAGGTCGACCTGGTCGTGGCCAAAGGTACACCACACATGGCGGGTTCCGGTGGGGGTGCTGGTGGCCCGTAACAGGGGCGTCACCCGGGGGCGGACCACCTGGCTTAAATCCTCCTTGGGATCGGCTTCGACAAAAAAGTCACTGCCCGGGTCATCGCCTTTCTGGTAATTCTGAAACCATTCGTGCTGCGCAGAACAGTGATTGATCACCAGGTCCGCCATCAAGTGAAAATCCGTGCTGATACGGAGGATGTCACTCCAGTCTCCCAGCGGTGGATCCACCTGCTTGTAGGCGGACACGGCAAAGCCATCGTCGCTGGTATAAGGGAAGAACGGCAGTATGTGCACCGTGTTGATCAGCATCGGGAAGTGCGCCTGCAGAAAGTGGTGCAGGGTTTTCAGGGGCGGTTGGTTGTCGCTGAGGATACTGTTGCCATAGGTGATTACGGCAATGTCGGTCTGGTCCCAGAGATTTTTATGGGCAAGGGGGCTTTGGCAATCATCATCCAGCCGCATGGTGTGGATGAGAACCAGCGCAATACTCTCAATTTCTTGTTGTGGATAGATGAACGCCAGGTGGTCAATGACTTTCTGGTGCAGTACTTCCTTGATTGGCAAATGTGTATTTGGTTGACTCACAATTTCCCCCCCCGGAATTGACGGAACATTTATTTTTTGGCCGTAATCAGGCGTTGTACTCTTCGTAGTCTGCTTCTACCGCGTGTTTCAACTGTTTGAGAAAACCCGGTTCCGCACTGGTAATCCGGTTCCAGCTCGGAATAAAGGGGGTTTCCATCGGGTTCTGTAAAAAAGCCTGCCCCGCTTTCACCAGGTTGCTGGCAAAAAGTTCTACGGTCTGCTCTTCCTTGTGAATGTCAAAGTTCAGTCCATTGATGATGGCGTCATTGCGGTAGGTCTCGACAAAATCCAGTGCTACGCGGAAATAGGTGGCCTTGATACTGCGGAAGGTTTCGGACGAGAACACCGTCCCCTGGGTGGCCAACTTGCGAAAAAACGATTTGGCGATATCGATCGACATCTTCGACAGGCCGCAATGCTCATCGTCGAAGGATACATTCTGGTGTTTGTGGTCGTAGGCGTGGGCGATATCCACCTGACAAAGACGGTTGGTGGAATAGTTACGGTGCATTTCGGAGAGCACGCCAATCTCCAGTCCCCAGTCACTGGGGATGCGCAGGTCGTTGATGACATCGCGCCGGAAAGAAAACTCACCGGCCAGGGAGTAGCGGAAACTGTCCATGTACTCCAGGTAAGGGGTATGGCCGTAGATTTTTTTCAGGGTGCGGATCAGTGGGGTGACCAGCAGGCGGCATACGCGGCCGTTGATTTTGCCGTTGGCGACGCGGGAATAATAGCCTTTGCAGAATTCGTAACTGAAGTTGGGGTTGGCCACCGGGTAGAAGAGTCGGGCCAGCATCATGCGGTCGTAAGTAACGATGTCGCAATCGTGCAGGGCAATGGCTTCACCGCGGCGGGAGGCGAGAATATAGCCGAGGCAATACCACACGTTGCGCCCCTTGCCCGCGTCCTTGGGAGCCAGGCCGTCGCGCTGTAACTGCGCGTCCAGCTCGCGCAACCTTGGGCCATCGTTCCAGAGCACGCGCACATGTTGCGGCAGTATGCTGAATTGTTTGAGGGCGTCGCGGTACTGGGATTCATTCGCGCGATCAAGGCCAATCACGATTTCGGAAATATAAGGGACTTCCGCCAGAATTTTCAGGATTTTGGGAAGGGCCTCACCTTCGAGCTCGGAGTAGAGGGATGGGAGCAGCAGAGACATGGGGCGGTGTTTGGAAAAGCGGATCAGGTCCGCTTCCATATCTTCCAGGCTGCGGTTGGACAGGTTGTGCAGGGTCGTGATGTCGCCATTCTGAAAAAAGTCGGTCACGGTGTGCTTCCTTGTTTTCTGTCAATGTGAATCTTGGTTTGCCGTTTGCGAGAATCGAGTCAGTGAAAATCCGCGGTAAAGATTTCCTGTATTGCTTCTGCCCAGCCCAGGGGCCCGGTTTCCCGGGTGGTGATCAGTTTTGGGTGGTGCGGCAGGCTCGGCGGTGCGTGGGTCGGTGAGCGCACAACAATGGCAATGTCGGCCACCTTGAGCATGTCGAGGTCATTGGGGCCGTCGCCACTGGCAATGAGCCGGCAGTCGCGGTCGCTGTAGTGTTGATAGGTTTTCTTGAGCAGCCTGGTGGCCAGCCCTTTATCGGTCTGGCCGAGAATATGCAGGAAGCGTCCACCCTGCAGGGTGCTGAATCCCGAGGCATTGGCGCGGGCAATAAAGGCGAGTTTCTGTTGCTCGTCACCCCGCCATTGCAGAGGTTCGGAATAATCCCGCTGGCACGCCTTTTCGGCTTCTGTACTGCTTAAACCGGTCGCGGCAACAATTTCCTGATTCGTCGCCGCGGAGAAACTCAGGTAGGGCGCGCCATGTTGTTCACTGTCTTTGCGCAGGAATTCGAGAATGCATTGGCGCGGCGCCCCTGGTTCCAGTATCCAGTAGCCATCGTCGTCCCGGGCCATTTCCGGCTTGCGGGGGAAATAGCCTCGGGGAATAAAAATGGCGGAGCCGTTTTCGACGATAAACGGGTGGTGGTTGTGCAGTGCTTCACGCAGCTCGAGTATTTCGTGCCGGGTTTTACTGCTGTTGAGTATCACTGGAATCCCCTGGGATTCCAGCTGCTGCAAGGTGGCATCTGCGGGCTGGTGGGAATAACTGAAGTGATCCAGCAGAGTGCCGTCGAGGTCACTGGCGATGAGCCACTGGGTATCGGATTGATCGATCGCTAGGTCCGGTACATTTTTCATTATTGATTGCTTGGCCATTTTGCGGTGGCTTGGGCGCTAATCCGGGCACGTTGTCCGGGTTATTTGCATGCGTTATCTGTTGGTGCGGGAAATTCGCACTTTTGCACTTTATTGGTGCGATTTTGGCGTGTGCAGCAACACTCGAGTATTGCTTGTTGCATTCTGGCCGCGATATTCCCCGGGCTTCACTATAGCAGTGCAAGTTAAGGGCCGATTTTTGCGGTGACGTCGCAAAGAGTGTTCTGCGGGAATAAAAAAGGCGACCTGAAGAGGTCGCCTTTTGAGGGTCTGTTAGAAGATCCGTGCGTTGATTGCGCGATACGTCAGGGGGCAACGCAGCTCACACAGCGCACGTAAAGCGCGCGGGGGTCCTTAAAGCTTTTCAGCTCCTGTAGTGGCTGCAGTGCCGGCTGCAGGCTGCTGAACCAGGCGCCGAGCGGTAGGTTCTGCTCGACGCTGGCGGCGATCCGGGCGTCGACATTGTCGGCCAGGGCGCGCATCAGCTTTTCACTGGGTGACAACTCGCGCTGGATTTCCAGTACCTCGAAATTGTCCAGCTGGGCGATCTGGGCGGCATCGGCAATGGCATCCTTGAGATTACCCAGGTCGTCCACCAGCCCCAGGTCCAGCGCCGCGCGCCCGGTCCAAACCTGGCCCTGGGCAATCTTGTGGACTTCTTCCGGGGTGCTGCTGCGGGCTTCTGCTACCAAGCGCAGGAATTTGCTGTAGGTGTTTTCTACCCCCTGTTGCAGTATATCGGCGGCGGCTTCCGGCAGGGCGCGATCCAGGCGCATGGTGCCGGCCAGCTCGGTTGTGCCCACGCCATCGTTGTAGACGCCCAGGTGTTCAAGGGAATCCTCGAAAGTCGGGAAAGCGCCGAACACGCCGATAGAGCCGGTGATGGTGGAGGGGGAGGCCCAGATTTTGTCGCCACCGGCGGCAATCCAGTAGCCGCCGGAAGCGGCCACGCTACCCATGGAGATGATCACCGGGATACCGGCCTCGCGGGTGGCGAGCAGTTCCTGGCGGATGGCTTCAGAGGCAAACGCCGAGCCGCCGGGGCTATCAACACGCAATACCAGTGCCTTGATGTTCTTTTCCCGGGCCTTGGCGATCAGCTGCGAAAGTGTTGTGCTGCCAATCTGTCCAGCGGGCGCTTCGCCATCAACAATGGCTCCGGCGGCACTGATCAGGCCAATTTTATCCCGCTGCAAGCGCGGGTCGGGCAAGTTGGTCAGCTTCATATGCCGCAGGTAGTCTAGGGCGTTGATGGCGTTGTACAGGGACTTGTCGGCATCGCTGGCGCCCACCAGTTCCTGCAGTTCGGCCACGGCGGCGCGGCGGGTCAGCAGTTTGTCGACAAACTTGTTGGCCAATGCCGCTTCGGCCCAGCTGCCACCCTCTGCCCGCAGTTTTTGCGGTAATTCGGCAATATAGCTGTCCACCGCGTTGGGGGGCAGGTTGCGCAGCCCGGTAACCTGCTCGGTATATTCGGTCCATAGCTGGTGCAACCAGCGCGCATTATTTTCCCGTGAAGCCGGGGACATATCGTCGCGGGTATACGGCTCGATAAAGTCCTTGTAATCACCGACGCGGAATACGTGGAAGTTGACCTTGAGCTTTTCCAGTGCGCTTTTGTAGTAATTGCGATAACTGCCAAAGCCCGTCAGCAGCAGCGACCCCATGGGGTTCAGATACACCTTGTCGGCGTAGCTGGCGAGGAAGTACTGCCCCTGGGTGAAGTTGTCGCCGATGGCGTAGACCGGCTTGTCACTGGCCTTGAAGCGCTGTACCGCTTCACCCACTTCTTCCAGTTTGCTGAGGCTGGCGCCACCCAGGTGATCCAGCTCCATTACCAGCGCGGTGATACGGTTGTCGTCTGCGGCGCGATCGATGGCGTCTACCAGATCCTTGACCCGGGTTTCCGGCGGTGTGGCGCGGCCGCCGAGAAACACCGGGATACCGGTGGGTTGGCTCAGTTCGTCAACCAGTGCGCCGCCGGGGGCCACTTTGAGGGCGGCGCCCTGGGGCACGGTAATACGCTCTTCACCACCGAATATGACGATGCCGATAAACAGCAGCAGCAACAAAAACAGCAGGTTGGTAAACACCCGGCGCAGCCAGGTAATGGCGCCGCCGATGGCGCTAAAAAATCGGCGCACAGGGCCGCGGTGACGGGTTGCTTCGGTCAAACCTGAAACTCCTTGTGTCGGTCTGTTTCGTCTCAAACGGGTTATGTGGCGGTATCGCTACCGGGATTGCGCATTTTGCAACTGAACCTGCCAGCGGCTGGCCATCATTGCGGAAACAAACAGGATAAGGCTCAGGGCTGTCAGTACGCCATGTTGCCAGCCGCGTGTAGGCATCATTACATCGACGATACCGGCGGTTATATACAGCAATAGAATGAAACATAGCCACAGATAACTGCGCTGTTGCTGTTTCAGCATGCCGGGCAGCACCAGCAGCAGAGGAATTGTCTGCAGCAGCCACCACTTCAGGGAGCCGTCGAGAAACAGGTTCCACACGGCGAACAGTAGCAAAAGTCCACCGTAGCAGACCCAGTTCAGCTTCCTGGCAATTTCCAGCTTGCGCGCGACCTGAGCGGTGTCGATGACCTTGGGTTGTTTCGCCATATTCAGTTCTCCAACTGCTGAGCCAGTTTGCCGATTCGGGCGCCAAGGGCGCGGCACAGGCTGCTTTCATCATCGCTCAGCTGGCCGTTATTACCGCCGGCCCAGTGGGAGGCTCCGTAGGGCGTGCCGCCGGTGGTGGTGTGCATCAGGGCCGCTTCGGAATAGGGGATGCCCGCGATCACCATGCCGTGGTGCAGCAGTGGCAACATCATGGAGATCAGGGTGCTTTCCTGTCCGCCGTGTAGGCTGCCGGTGGACGTGAATACCGCGGCGGGCTTGCCGGTGAGGCTGCCGTCCAGCCACATGTCGCTGGTCTGGTCGAGAAAATAGCGCAGTGGCGCGGCCATGTTGCCAAAGCGGGTGGGACTGCCGAGCAGCAGGCCGTGGCAGTGGCGTAAATCGTCGGCGGTGCAGTAGGGCGCGCCGCTGTCCGGTACCGGGGGGACACTGGCCTGGGTGTCCGGGGAAACCGGGGGCACGGTGCGCAGGCGTGCGCAGAGCCCCGCCTGTTCCACGCCGCGGGCCAGCTCGGCGGCCATTTTCGCGGTGGCGCCGTTGCGGCTGTAGTAGAGAATCAATACGTAGGGCTCTGCTTGCGGAGAAGAGGCCATCACAGAAGCTCCAGCACGTTTTCTGGCGGGCGGCCGAGCACGGCCTGATTGCCCTTGACGACGATGGGGCGCTCAATCAGCTTGGGGTGCGCAACCATCGCCTGAACCAGTGCCTCGTCACTGAGGGCGGGGTCTTTCAGGTTCAGCTCCTTGTAGGCGTCTTCACCTTTGCGCAGCAGGTCGCGCGCGCCAATACCGAGTTTTTGCAGCAGGGATTGCAGGGTGGCGGCGTCAGGCGGTGTCTCCAGATAGAGCACGACTTGGGGCTCTACATTATTGTCCTGCAGCAGTTGCAGGGTCTGGCGGGATTTTGAGCAGCGGGGGTTATGGTAGATCGTCCACATCGAAGGGGTATCCTGTTAAGGTTTGGCGTATTCTAACAGGTGACTGTTGGCCGTCCATGAAGCTGTCTGAATCGTGAACTACGCTGGGGTATGGCGTATTTTTTAGACAGAGTGCACGGCGTAATTCACCGGGTTCTGGGGAGAATCCGGCAAACATGGCTATATAACAAACTGAGAAGACCCATGACTGAAATGGTGCACCGCTGGCGTCGCTTCTTTACTTCATTGTGGACGGTATTCAACGAAAAGAATTGCCGCCAGAATGCCGCCGCGCTGACATATATGACACTCTTCGCCATAGTACCGCTGGTAACGGTGAGCTATGCCATGCTGTCGCTGTTCCCGGATTTCGCGGGGCTGGAAAGCAAAATCCAGCAGCAGATATTTTCCCACTTCGTGCCCGAGAGCGGTCGCGAGGTGCAGGAGTACATCAATAATTTCTCGGTGCAGGCCCAGCGTTTGACCGGTGCCGGTATTGCCATACTGCTGCTGACCGCCGGCTTTATGCTGAAAAATATCGAGTCCACCTTCAATGCGATCTGGGATATTCCCAAGGGACGCAAAGGTGTCTCGAGCTTTCTTCTCTACTGGGCCATCCTGAGCCTGGGGCCGATATTGCTCGGCGCGGGCATGGCCGCCACCACTTATCTCTTCTCGCAAAAGGTCATTGCCCAGAACGACAGCCTCGGCCTGCTGCCAGTGGTGCTGCGGGTTCTGCCATTCATTTTTACCGCCATCGCCTTCACCCTGCTGTTTGTGGCGGTACCCAATTGCCGCGTGCCCCTGCGGCACGGTTTTGCCGGAGGCGTGATCACTGCCATTGCGTTTGAGGCCGCCAAGTACCTGTTCGGTGCCATCGTGTCGCGCAGCTCGGTACAGGCCATTTACGGCGCCTTTGCGTTTGTGCCGCTGTTCCTGATCTGGATCTAC
Organism: Microbulbifer sp. ALW1; assembly: GCF_009903625.1. Taxonomy (NCBI): domain Bacteria; kingdom Pseudomonadati; phylum Pseudomonadota; class Gammaproteobacteria; order Cellvibrionales; family Microbulbiferaceae; genus Microbulbifer; species Microbulbifer sp. ALW1. The sequence continues at coordinate 2,147,723 of NZ_CP047569.1, forward strand.
ACCCTGTGGATGATCGTGTTGGCAGGTTGCGTGCTGGTGCGGACGTTGTCTGCCTACCACGCGGCGGCTCAGGGGCGCAATTACTCGGATCTGGTGGCGACCCTGGTATTGATGTCGAAGTTCTTTGGCAATTATCAGAAGGGGTTGCCGGTGAGCGAGCAGGATATTTCCCGCGCCGGAATACGCCCGGCGCAGTGGCGGCGCATCCGCGAAATCCTGCAGACCAACAAGGTGATTGCGCAGACCGAGCGCAATGATCACGTGCTGGTGCGGGACCTGGATTCCATTACCCTGAGGCAGATGCTGGACTGGCTGCATCCGGCGCCGGTGCCGGAAGGGGGGCACCGTGAACTGCAGGCGCGCCCCTGGTTCCGCGAAGTGGATGCGCGCTTCCGCGAGGCGCAGGACTTCTCGCACGCGCATCTTTCCCAGAGCCTCGGGGATCTATTCAGGGACTCTATGGCGAAGGAAATTCTGGAAAAGTCGGTGGACACTTCGGCTGAAGCCGAAGCCGAAGCCGGTGCGAGTGCAAAAGAATTACCTGCACCGGACAAGGGCAGCAGTGGTGCCAATAATAAATCCTCCAGTAAAGGAAGCAGCCGCAATGCCCGCGCCAAATCGTCAAGCCGTACCGCGAACTCCTGAGCGACGTTTACTCGCCTTCTTGCTGTCGTTCAGCGCACTGCTGTTTCTTGGTTGTGAAGGTTCCAGTGGCGGCCTGCGCTCCCTCGATGGTGAGCGGCTTGATACCGAAGGTAAGATACTGCTGGTGAACTACTGGGCCGAGTGGTGTGCCCCCTGTCGGGAAGAGATCCCGGAACTGAACGCTTTTTACCAGGCGCACAAAGACGATGTGCTGGTTCTGGGGATCAATTTTGATCAGTTGCCCGCGGAGCAGGTCGCAGAGCAGGCGCGAAAATTCGGTATCGCGTTTCCGCTGTTGGCCTCAGCCCCGGAAGGGCGCTGGGGGCAGACGGTGCCACAGGTGCTGCCTTCCACCTTTATCATCGATGCCAGCGGCCAGTGGCAGCGGACTCTGGTGGGCCCGCAGACATCCGCTTCTCTCGCCGATGCCGTGGCGTCAGTTGTCAAACACCCCTAGCGGGGCTGTGATCTGCTTCTAGGGGTATAACCAAACTGTCTTTAAGGGAAATGTGCGCCAACTGATAGGATGCGTGCAAATTTTTACCGGCAAAATTTGTAAATCGGGACTTAAAAACCCATGCAATTGAGTGCAGTGATTCTCCTGGCAGTCTATCTCCTTCTGATCTGGCCACTGGCGCGTTGGCACCGCAGCCGCAACTCCCTGGCGCCGGCGGTGTTCGCCGGCCTGTTGTTGGGGGTGTTACTGGGTGGCTTTATGCACCTGGCGGAAGGCTGGGGTGTGAATGTGCCCTGGGTGCTGGACTGGGTGGGATTGATTGGTGAGGGCTACGTCAACCTGCTGCACCTGCTGGTCATGCCACTGGTGCTTATCTCGATCCTCGCGGCGGTAGTAAAGGTCAGCAATACCCGCTCGCTGGGTAAGATCAGTGTTTCTGTACTGGCAGTATTGCTCGGCACCACGGCCATCGCGGCATTGATCGGCGTGCTGATCGCACACCTGTTCGGGTTGTCTGCGGAGGGGCTGGTGGAGGGCGCCCGGGAGGCCGCGCGGGTAGAAGTGCTCAATGAGCGCATAGGCCGGGTCAGCGGCCTCAGTATTCCGGAAATTCTCACCTCATTTATCCCGCGCAATATCTTTGCAGACCTCGCCGGCCAGCGCGATACCTCGGTGATTGCGGTGGTGATATTTGCCGTGTTACTGGGGTTGGCTGCGCTGGCGGTGCGCCGGGAAAATCCGGAGCAGGGTGCTGCCATTGAGCAGTTTGTCTCCGTGGCCCAGGCCTGGGTGATGAAATTGGTGCGCCTGATTATGGCGTTTACCCCCTACGGGGTAATGGCTCTGGTGACCGCACTGATTGCCAAGTCCAGCTGGGCGGATATCTTCAACCTGTTCAATTTTGTCGCCGCCTCGTTTGTGGCCATCGCGCTGATGTTTGTGGTGCACGCGTTGCTGTTGCTGGTCAATGGCATCAGCCCGCTGCATTATTTTGCCAAGGTGTGGCCGGTGCTGGTGTTTGCCTTCAGCTCGCGCTCCAGTGCCGCGACGATTCCGCTGAATGTGGAAACCCAGATTGACGAGCTGAAGAACTCCCCGGCGATTGCCAACTTCTCTGCTTCCTTCGGTGCCACCATCGGCCAGAACGGCTGCGCCGGCATTTACCCGGCGATGCTGGCGGTGATGGTGGCAGTGCCCCTGGGGATCAATGTCTTCGATCCGGTGTGGTTGACCTCCCTGATCGCAGTGATCGTGATCAGCTCCTTCGGTATCGCCGGTGTTGGCGGCGGCGCCACCTTTGCTGCGCTGGTGGTATTGCCGGCCATGGGGCTGCCGGTACAGATTGCCGCGCTGCTGATCTCGGTGGAACCGCTCATTGATATGGCGCGCACCGCGCTGAATGTGAATGGTGCCATGACCGCCGGTACCCTGACCCAGCGCTGGCTGGGCGGCAGCCGGGGGGAAGGTAGCGATACCGGTGATAATAACGAGTCTGCAGAGGCCGCCTGACGGCCCTGATTGAGCGTGACCGTATTGATTAATGCGGTCTACCTGTGTCGGGCTTCGTATCTCATACCCTGAGTCTCATAACCTGCATTTCAAAAAAAGTTCCACAGAGTTCAGGAACTATTCAGCCAGCCCTGATTAAAGTGCTCCCATCGGCCGCCATGGCCAGTAAAACATGCCGCAGGCAGGGTCTAAGGGAGCACGGAACATGGTTAACTTTCACAAACTCATCAAGCCGCTGGCCTTCGCCGGCCTTACTGCCACACTGGTAGGCGTCAGCGCCGGCACCGCTGCCGGTGAGAGCGGCTATTACGAGGGCCAGGATGGCTACGACTACGCCATGGTCACCGGCGTCACCCCTGTCTACAACGATATCCAGGTCGTTGAGCCCCGCACCCAGTGTTGGGATCAGACCGTTACTTACCAGCAACCTTCTCCTGCGGGCGCTATTATCGGCGGCCTGATCGGCGCTGCCGTGGGGCGCGATGCCGCTCGCGGTTACCGCCATGGTTGGGGGCGCCGCGGACACTACCACCGTGGCAACAAAGGTGCCGGTATGGTGGCGGGAGCCGCCGTGGGTGCAGTGGTGGGCAGCGCCATCAGCCGAGGTACGGCACCGGTGCAATACGGCACCCAGCAGCGCTGCCAGGTAGTGGAAGAAGTCAGTAGTCGTCGGGAATTGGTCGGGTATGACGTAAACTACCGCTACAACGGTCAGGAATATCTAATTCGCACTGACCGCCATCCGGGGGATAGAATCCGGGTTCGAGTCGACGTCACGCCGGTCCTTTGAGGTAGCCCGACCAGCGCTTTGGAAATATCAGGAGCAGTATTGTGAAATTCCCAGCTACCCCAAGGTTCGCAAAAGCGGCGATGGTATTGGTGATCGCCTTGGTGGCCACACTGATTGCCGGGCCTCTTTATGCGGGGCAGCAGGCCGGTGTTCTTCCACTGTCGGCACCCGAGTCGGTGTTGCGGGTAAGCCTGGGGGGCGAGCGCAGTAAGCCGCAGCTGTTTTCCAGTATTCGTACACAGAACAAAAGCATCTCCCGGGATCAGGCCGCGGCGCTGGTCAAGCGCCGCTACGGTGGCAAGATCCTGGCCATCAGTGAAGTGCAGCGCAACGGTCGCAGCATGTACCGGGTCAAGGGACTTTCCGATAAAAGCCAGGTCTATGTAGTGTTTGTGGACAAGCAGAGCGGGCAGATTTCCCGCTAAGTCCAGGCTGGAAACCGATTAGTAGAGGAAAATTTATGCGCGCATTGCTGGTAGAAGACGAGCATGTCCTGCGGGAACAGTTGGCGGTGTCCCTGCGCAAGGCGGGTTACACCGTCGATGAGGCGCCGGATGGTGAAGAGGCGTTGTATCTGGGCCGCGAATATCCCTACGATATCGCGGTCATGGACCTGGGACTTCCCAAAGTCGATGGCATTGCGGTTATTGAGACCCTGCGCAAAGAGGCGCGGCATTTCCCGATTTTGATTCTCACTGCCCGCGGCCACTGGCAGGAGCGGGTGCGCGGCCTGGAAGCGGGTGGCGATGACTACCTGACCAAACCTTTTCATACCGAGGAGCTGCTCGCGCGGCTGAATGCCCTAGTACGGCGCTCTGCCGGTTTTTCCTCCCCCACCATCAGCGCCGGCCCCATCGAGCTGGATACCAGTTCCCAGCGGGTGAATGTGTCCGGCAGCGAGCTGGAGCTTACCTCTTTTGAGTACAAGGTACTGGAATACCTGATGCTGCACCCGGACGAAGTGGTGTCCAAAACCACCTTGACCGAACACATTTACGAGCAGGACTGTGACCGCGACAGCAATGTGATCGAAGTGTTTATCGGTCGCTTGCGCAAGAAGCTGGATGCGGCGGGCGGGGTAAAACCCATTGAAACCCTGCGGGGGCGCGGTTACCGGTTTACCGCTGTTGAAGGCTGAACCCCTTGTTTTCTCGCCTTTCGCGCCGGTGGCGGGCTATAGGCCACGCATGGTGGCCTCAGCTCCGTTCATGGCTGTTTATCGCCCGCTCATGGCTGTCTATCATTCGCTCATGGCTGCCTAAATTCCGCTGGTGGCACTCCCTTTCCGGCCGTCTCTCGCTGATGGCAACGTTGATCCTGCTGGTATTTCTCGCCGTCCTCTCCGGTGTCCTGGAGCGGGCGTACCGCACCTCCCTGGACGAGGCCAAGGTGCGGGAACTGCAGTTGCACATTTACACCCTGCTGGCCGTGGCCGAGCCCGATGGCAACACATTGCAACTGCCATTCAACCTGCCGGAGCAGCGATTCAACCAGCCGGACTCCGGTCTGATCGGTGCTGTCATGGATGCCCGCGGGCGGGTTATCTGGCGCTCCCAGTCGGCCCTGAGCCTGCCGAATTTTTCTGCATTACCGCTGCCCCTGCCGCTGCGCCAGGGGCAGGAAGTATTTGCGGAAATCCAATTACCCGACCTCAGTACGCCGTACAGCAGTTTCCGCCAGGGCATCGCCTGGGGGTTGGACAATGAACTGCAGTTTACGTTTGTGGTACTGGAAGATGCCGGGCCGCTCCACGCCCAGGTACGCCAGTTCAGTAGCACTCTGTGGCGCTGGTTGGCGATCGGCGCCCTGGCACTGATCGCTGTGCAGCTATTGGTATTGCGCTGGGGCCTGGCGCCTCTGCGCAGTGTGGCGCACGCGCTGAAACGGATGCAGCAGGGTGGTACGGATACCTTGCAGGGGCATTTCCCCCGCGAGCTGGTCCCGCTGACAGACAACCTCAATCTGCTGATTGAAAACGAACGTCGCCAGCGGGAAAAGACCCGTCACACCCTGGGGGATCTCGCCCACAGTCTGAAAACGCCCCTCGCGGTACTGAAGGGTATGGATATCACCGCCGACCCGCAGGGGGCCCAGGCCGCCCTGGCCGAGCAGGTGCAGCGCATGGATGGCATCATCAGCTACCAGCTAAAGCGAGCCGTGGCTACTTCCCCCAAATCTATTCTGCGCGGCGTTGCTGTTCAGCCCCAGGCCGAGAAAATCCTCACCGCGCTGGACAAGGTCTACCGCAAAAAATCCGTAAACGCAGAGTTAATCTGTGACGATTCGGTGTTGTTTTACGGGGATGAAGGTGACCTGATGGAAATGCTCGGCAACCTGCTGGACAATGGTTACAAATACGGCGGCGGTAAGCTGCTGGCGGAAATCTGCAATACCGCTGACCAGCGCGGACTGGAAATCGTGGTCTCCGACAATGGCCCCGGTTTGAGCCAGGCCCAGTGGCAGCAGGTAATACAGCGTGGCGTGCGTGCCGACCAGCAGCAACAGGGGCAGGGTATTGGCCTTGCCGTGGTGGTGGATATTGTGGAGAGTTACCACGGCCGTATTGATATCCTTCCGCCGGGGGGAGCCCGCGATCCGCACCTGGCCCGCGATCCGCACCTGGCCCGCGATCCGCACCTGGCCCGCGATCCGCACCTGGCCCGCGATCCGCACCTGGACGGCCTCGCGGTGCGAATAATTATTTAAGCGGGTTTTGAAGCTCAGTAAACGAATAATAAAAAGGAATTGCCAATGTTCGTTTCTCTCAACTTAGCAAAGATGTTTTCACCAAGACCTCCCAGTAAGTCGCGGGCCCTGCCTCGCGCATTGATGGGGTTGCTGGTCTCACTTGGCTCCGCGGTGTGCTTGTCGGCAGCCGTTGGCGTCGAAACCAGTGGGCAGAAATCTCCCTGGCCCGGTGGTGCCGAGGTGGCGGTGGTACTGACCTACGATGACGCCCTCGATTCCCACCTGGACATCGCCATTCCCCAGCTGAATGAGCACAAACTGCCGGCTACCTTCTATATCTCGGGTGCGCGACCTTCCATTCGCATGCGTCTGCACGAGTGGCGCCGGGCTGCCCAGCGTGGGCACGAGCTTGGTAACCATATGCTTTACCACCCCTGCCGAAAATCTCTTTCCAACCGCAGCTGGGTCAAACCCTGGCAGGATCTGGATAATTACACCCTGGATCAGTTCGTCGATGAAGTGCAGGCGACTAACAGCATGCTCGAAGCCATCGACGGCAAAAAGCAGCGCACCTTTGCCTACCCCTGTGGTGACATGACTGCCGGGGGGGAAGATGTGATTCCCGAGCTGAAAAAACTGGTACCCGCGGCACGTTTGTTTTCCGGCGATGGGCAGCATCAAATTAACGATCGCGATTTTTACCGCGTGGCATCCTTCGATGGTGCCGAAAAGAGTGCGCAAGAACTGATTCAGGTGGTAGAAGCGGCGCGGGAAAATCACAGCCTGGTGGGTTTTATGTTTCACGGGGTGGGTGGTGACTACATTACCGTTTCGTCAGAGGCCCATCAGGCATTGCTGGAGCACCTGGCTGCCCACCCAAATCGCTACTGGGTGGCCACCATGCGCGAAGCAATTGCGCACCTGAAGCGGGAGCAGGCGCGGCAGTCGCTGTAGTTGACGAATAACCCCATTTCCCCGAATTCTATTTATTGATCTGTTTGTTTATCTATTTAAATATCTATGGAGTACCCAGTGAATTTTCGGTCCAAAATTTCGCGGCTTGCGGCGTCGCTGTTGTTCTGCCCTCTGGCCGCGGTGGCGGGTGTCTCGCCGGTAGCGCAGAGCACCGCCGACTATGCGGTAGATCAGTACGAGGCGGCGATGACCGATACCCTTGCCGATCTGGTTCAGTTCAAGACGGTGGCGCGGGAAGACCTGCCGCTGGAAAAGAACCCCGAGTTCACCGGTTTCAAACGCACCCTGTGCGACAAGGCCAAGGCGCTGGGCCTGGAATGTGAAGATCACGGGTATGTGGTGATCGTCGCGCTGGGGCAGGGTGAAGAGAAGATCGGCATTGTCACCCACGGCGATGTGCAGCCGGCCAATCCGGCCAAGTGGAAGAAGAGTCCGTTTGAGCTGGATCGCACCAGTGAGCCGGGCAAACTGATTGCCCGCGGCAGCGAGGACGACAAGGGGCCCATTGCCACCGCGCTCTATGCGATGAAGGCGATCAAAGACAAGGGCGTGCCGATGCAGCGGCGGGTGGAGTTGATTGTTTACATGGCCGAGGAATCTGACTGGGCGCCGCTGGAAGCCTTCCTGAAAGATTACGACATGCCCGCCTACACCATTACCATCGATGCCGATTACCCGGTGGTGACGGCGGAAAAGGGTTGGAGTGAAGTGCGCACTACCTTCTCTGAGGCCGCCGTTGCGGACAAGAGCAAGCCCTTCCTGAGCGAATTCCGCGGTGGCTATTTCCGCAGCCAGGTGCCGGACGAGGCCTACGCCACCGTGGTGCATCCGACTGCCGCGCTGGAAAAAGCGATTCGTGCCCGCGCAGCGAAACATCCGCAGGTGAAATTCGCTTTCGCACACAAGGACGGTGTGTTGGAGATCAGCGCCCGCGGTGTGGCTACCCATAGCTCCGAGCCGGAGCACGGGGTCAACGCCATTGCTTTCCTGGCAGACGCACTGGGTGGCCACGTGTGGCCAGCCAACGCGGCGGGCGCCACAGTGCGTTACATCAATGACCTGATTGGCACCGGCATCGTCGCGGAACAATTTGGCGATATCGCCTACCGCGATGATTTCATGGGACCGATGACCGCAGCCCTGACCATGGTGAAGGCAGAGGAAAATAAAGAGGAAAATAAACCGGGCCTGACCAGCTATCTGAACCTGCGCCGCCCCACCGGCAAGACCGCCAAAGTACTGGATGCACAAATTCACACTGCCATCGACACCTGGCAGAAAAAGACCGGTATCCATATGGCCGACGTGAGTGTGCATCTTGGGGAGCCCTACCGTGCAGATAAGGCGCCGCAGGTGGAGCCACTGCTGCAGGTGTTCCGGCACTTTACCGGAATCAAGGATGCGGGACCGGTGTCCGTTGGTGGTTCCACCAATGCCAAGCTGTTTCCCAATGCGGTCAGCTTCGGGCCATCGATGCCGGACAAGGCCTACACCGGGCACTCGGAGCACGAATTCATCACTGCAGACCAGTTGCAGCTGAACCTGAAAATGTACACGGCAATGATGATCGAGATCGCGAATCTCTAACGTAATCCGATTAAATCATTCCGACGTTAAAGGCCGTGAATTAAAAAGGGACTGAATAATCAGTCCCTTTTTTGTTGCTTCGTTTCCGGCTTCAGAACCAGTCCCGCTGCATCTCAAACGGCACCCGGTTACCGGCGTCCAGTAGTGCCAGTTGCGGCTCGATTTCCGGCAGTTCCCACTCAATATAAAAACGCGCGGCCTGCAGTTTGCCGCGGTAGAAATTCTCTTCCTCGTCGCTGAGTGCGCTATCTGATTTCAGTTTCTGTGATGCGATGTGTGCCTGGCGCAACCAGATCCAGCTCACGACCACACGTCCAAGGGCATCGAGGTAGAGAGTGGCATTGGCGAGGCCCAGGTCGGCGTCGGCAGCCATTTGTCCCAGCAGGTTTTCGGTCGTGCTGTTGATGCGGTTAAGGCTGTCCCCAACGCATTGGCCCAGCACCTGCAGCTCGGAATCGCTGTCGCAGTCGGTAACGGTTTTGGCGATCTCTGCGGCGAGGTGTTGGTAAGCGGCGAGACCCTTGGCGGGGACTTTACGCCCGAGCAGGTCCAGTGCCTGGATGCCTTCGGTGCCCTCGTGGATCGGGTTGAGACGGTTGTCGCGGTAGAGCTGCTCCAGGGGGTATTCACGGATATAGCCGGAGCCGCCAAGCACCTGAATCGCCAGATCGTTGGCTTTTAAACAGTACTTGGATGGCCAGGATTTGACGATGGGGGTGAGCAGGTCCAGCAGCTCTGCCGCTTGTTGTCGTTCGCCTTCGGTTTCCGCGCTGTGCGTATCTTCGAACAGGGAGGAGGCGTAGAGGCAGAGCGCGAGGCCACCTTCCACATAACTTTTCTGCGTCAGCAGCAACCGCCGGACATCCGCGTGCTGGATGATGGGCAGTTGTTTCGACTGCGGGTCGCGGTTGGACGGCAGGCGGCCCTGTGGCCGCTCTTTGGCATACTGCAACGCATGCTGGTAACCGCGGTAGCCCAGCACGGCAGCGCCAGTGGCAACACCGATGCGCGCTTCGTTCATCAGCTGGAACATGTAGCTGAGGCCCTTGTGGGGTTCACCCACCAGATAGCCTACCGCACCGCCTTCTTCGCCAAAGCTCAGCACCGTCGAGGTGGTGTTGCGATAGCCCATTTTGTGTAGCAGGCCCGCCAGCTGTACGTCATTACGGACAGCCAATGCACCATTCCCTATCCCGTCCACGGCCCCATCCTCTGCAGGAATTACCTTCGGGACCAGGAACAGGGAAATGCCCTTGACGCCCGCCGGAGCACCTTTGATGCGTGCCAGTACCATATGCACGATATTTTCGGTAATGGACTGGTCGCCACCGGAAATAAACATCTTCTGCCCGTGAATGCGGTAGCTGCCGTCTTCCGCCGGGGTGGCCGTGGTACGGATATCTGCGAGGGCCGAGCCCTGGTCCGGTTCGGTGAGCGCCATGGTGCCCGCGTAGCGGCCATCCATCATCGGTGGCAGATAGCGGCTTTTCAGTTCATCGCTGGCGAAGCTGCGCACCAGGTTGGCGGCTCCCAGGGTAAGAAACGGATAGGCCGCGGTGCCGACGTTGGCGGCGTTGATATAGGCCATGGCCGTGCGCAGGACCACTTCCGGCAACTGCATGCCACCCTCTTCAAAGTCGTAGTGGGCAGCGAGAAAACCGGCGTCTGCGAACGCCTTCCAGGCCTCGGCAGTTTCGGGTATCAGGGTGACTTTTTCGCCGTCGAAGGTGGGCTCATGGGCGTCGCCCTTGCTGTAGTGATTGGCGAAGTATTTCTCTGCGATGGCTTTCGCGGTGTCCAGGGTCGCGCTGAAGACTTCCCGGGTGTGTTCGCGGTAGCGGGGGCGTTGTAGCAGTGCCTCGGTATCGAGAAATTCGTATAGCAGGAACTCGATATCCCGGTCGTTCAGGTACTGCGCGCTCATAACCACTCCAATTCTTGTTATCTAATAGGCTCGTCTAGTCGACGGTCTAGGGGAATCGGATCAGGGTAGGGAGTGGACCGGAACTCGGCAATGACATATCAGGTAATGGCCCCGGATATATGTCTCCAATCAGTTTCCGGGGCCCTAATCAAGGGCTATCGGTCAAGAGTAAAGGGAGGGCGTACAAGAGACGCTCAGTGCTCAGGTGCTCTCGCTGCCTTTGATTTCCTCGGCAGTGTCGACCTCGTCCAATGAGGCCGCAGCGCTCACCGCTTTCCGAGGGGACTTTGCCGCCTGGCGCCCGGGTATCACTGCTTGCCACAGGCTGTCCGCCAGTTCCTGCGGGCTGTTGCGGCGGCCTTTGGCAATCCAGTACACGATTGCGCCGGCGACATCCGGCCAGGCGATTTGCACGCCCTTGGGGTGCTCCTCCAGCCAGCGTCCGATGGTGATGGCATCCATATGCTCTACCACCTTGGCCAGTTGCAGTTCTTTCAGGGCCAGGGCATTGGCTTCCTGCTCAAATTGCCCTTTGAGCGGGCGGGTGAGGATCGGTTTGCCGAGGGTCAGGGTCTCTGCAATCAGCTCGAAACCGCTATTACAAATGACGGCCTTGGCGCTGGCAACATCCGCGCGGAAACCGTCAACAGACGGAGCCTTCAGGGTGATGTTGTCCGCTTTGGGCTGATCCGTGGGCAGACCGTAGACGGTGAACTGGTGTGGCAGCTGGGCCAGTTGTTGCAGTAACGGGGTTGCGTGTTCGAACGGCAGGTAGACCAGTACATGACCGTCATTCGCCCCAGGTACTTCGTCTTGAGACGGATCACTGTGGGCCTGTGCTATGGGTGGCAGAATCGGGTGACCAAAGTGGTACCAGTGCATTCCCAGACTTACCTTTACCGGCGCGAACATTTTCATGATGGCGCGGGCGGTCCAGCCGAAGGCTGGCGTGGGTATGGAAAAATTGAATGCGTACTGGTGGCCGAGCCCGAGACTGGGGCGCTTGCGCTTTTTAGCCGCCCAGGCGCTGACCGGCTCGAAGTCGCTGATGACCAGGTCGAAATCCTGTACCGGCAGCTCGCGGATGTCCTTTAGCAGGCGGCTGAGGTTCAGTTGTCTGGCAGTGGCAATCTGGTCGATTTTGCCTTCCTTGTGCACGAAGGTCAGGCCTTCGCGCCACCAGTAGTCTCCGAAGGCTTCCATCGCGAAAAATTTTTCTGGCGGTCGGCCGGTAAACAGCCATTGAACTTCTAGCTCCGGAAATTGGGCGAAGGCCTCGGCCATGGCTCTGGCGCGGGAGATATGGCCGTTGCCGGTGCCCTGAACGCCGTACAGAATTTTCAAATTGCTTCTCCGGTTGATGAGCAGTATCTGACTGAAAAAAGGGATCACGTTGAGCTAGAGCAATGCTCCACTGACTGCGAATCCCACACAGATGCCCAACAGTGCTCCGGCACAGACGTCGGTGGGATAGTGCACGCCGAGACCTACACGGGATGTCCCAACGCCGGCAGCCCAGAAGTAGCCCAGGGCCCAAAGCGGATTGAGGCTCTGGCTCAGTATGGTGACAAACAGGAAAGCGCCGGAGGTGTGCCCGGACGGCAGGCTGAAGCGGTCATTGGCCACCACAATGGAGCGCAGGCCGGGGATGGATTCCGGCGGGCGGTTGCGCTTGGTGGTATTTTTGATGGCCCAGTAGAGGGATCGCTCGATCGCGAAGGCGGCACCGCAGAGATACAGGAATGGCAATGCGGCCGCGGTGTTGACGATGGCAATCAACAGTGGCGATAGCAGGTAGAGCCAGCCGTCGGCAGAGCGGGACAGCAGCAGGTAGTTCCTGCGGGATGTCGGCCGTGTCGCCCGTTCTGCCATTCGCAGTACCAGGGAGACATCTACCGTTTTCAGTGTGATAGGTAAGCTTCGCATGCACTAAAAGTACGAAGCCTATGTTGCGCGGACTTGAACGAAATATGTCAGAACCGTGAAATCTGACGATTGGCGGACAGCCCAGTGTCTGTCCGCCAGCGCTGGATCAGTCGATCCCGATTTTGATGGCTCCGGAACCGGGCAGTTTCTCCACAAGTTCATGACCGCAGAGTTTTGACGGTGTGAAGTAGCCTCCATCGCCGTTGTAGCCCAGCAGGTGCTCCATGACCGCCAGAGAACCGTGAACGGTCACGTCGTAGCCGTTGGCGGTCACCACGCGGCCCACCCGGCGCTCGCCGCGGCGGTCGTTGCGCACTTCGCCCCACACCCAGGTCTGCTGTTCTGCGCGCTGGTTTTCGCTGGGACCACGGACTTTTTGGTCCACTTTGCCCTTGAGCCAGTTCTGCATCCAGTTCATACGCAGCAGCCAGCGGAATTTGTTGAGTTGCTGCATTTTTTTCGCCCGCCGCGGGCTCATGGGAATGTACACCTCGATATTGGGGATTTCGGTGGTGTAGTAAGCGGTGGCAATGTCACCCCAGGGGATGGCGACGGCGAATTTCTCGCCGCGGCCGAAATTGATCTTGCGGGTAATTTCGCCGTGGGGGGTGATTTCAATCTTGCCGTTGCGGCGCACGGCACTGCCCACGCCCAGGCTTTCTATCGAGGTCTTGGCGGTACCGGGGCTGAGGCCGGAATCGGAATCGAAACCCAGGGTGAGATGGGTGGCGCTGGTCATGGTTTTGTGCAGCGCGGCCGCCAGGCAATCGGTGGGAATTACATCGAAACCGGTGCCGGGGCAGAGAACCACACCTGCGGCCTTCGCCTCTGCGTCCAGCCCGTGGGCCAGCTGGTAGACCGACATCTCACCGGTAATGTCCTGATAGTGGGTGCCGCTGGCAATACAGGCGCGCATCATGGGTTCTGCGGTAGCAGAGAATGGGCCGGCGCAGTGAATCACCACGGCAACGTCTTTGAGCGTGCGGGCCAGGGCCTCTTCATCGTCCAGGCTGACGGCAATAGCCGGCAGTCCCAGCTCGTTGGCCAGCGGTTGCAGCTTGGCAGCACTGCGGCCGGAGAGAATGGGCTTCAGCCCCTTGGCGACGGCGTTGCGGGCAATCAGCTCACCGGTATAGCCATAGGCGCCGTAAATCAGGATCTGTTTATTGTTCACCGAGTGTCCTTATTGTTCTCGATCTTCTTATCAATCGGGTAACTGTTGTTACAGGCGTTTGTTACAGGCGTTTTTCCAGAGCGAAGCGCGGAACCTGCTGCCCGTCTTTTTCCACGGTCTCTGCAAACATCGCCAGAGGGCGGGCCCAAACGCCGAACTCATCATACAGAGCGCGGTATATGGCCAGTTGTTCCCCGGTTTCACTGTGGGTGGCAATTTCCATCAAATGGTATTGCTTGCCGTTTTTATAGTGGCGATAAATGCCCTTGCTGATCGGATCCATGTGCATCCTCCTCAGGAGAGGTGGTAAGGGGAGAGCTGGATCTGGTTGACGCGTTGCCCGTGTAGCACAGCGATACCGCTGTAACGGCGCTCTCCGGTAGAGGTAAATTCGAATTCGTACTGGCGCAGCAGGCGCACCTGGCCGCTCTTGTCGCGCTTGAGGCGAGTGCGCTTCAGCATCACCGTATCATCCAGCAATTGCACGCCGGTCTCTTTACAGTGCGCCTTTACGATCCTGCGCACCCGGTCCTTGGCGGCCATGCCGGCCCAGAAATACCAGGCTGCCAGTATCAGCAGGAAGATCCAGAAAAGGTCGCCCAGTGAGTAATACATAGGAGGTACGTTTTGCTATCTTTCGTGGGCGCAAGAATACCACCAGCGGAGGGACTATGCCCGGCACGATTCTCATCACCGGCTGTTTCCCCAAAAGTCTTGTGCCACGGGGGGGAGTGATGTCACCACCTGTTCTAAGTAGCTGTTCTAAGTAGCTAATCTAAGTACCTGGGGGGCGAGATTCCCTGGTTGCGCGATTTTTAAGTAAAAAAGTAACTATCAGGGGAGAGGCAACAGATCCAGGTGCTGGGCGATCTGGCCCAGTGACATCAGCATACACATGGTGATCACCAGCGGACGTATGATGCGGGTACCACCTGCCAGCATGGTGTGGCTTCCGATAAACGCGCCCAGCATTTGCCCGGCCATCATGGCTCCGCCGATAACCCACACCACTTTGCCGCCAGTGGCAAACAGGGCGAGCGAGACCACGTTGGTGGTGAGGTTGAACAGTTTTGCCCGGATTGTTGCGGTGAGCAGGGTTTGCCCGCGAAAGGCAACCCCGGACGCAGCAAAAAAGGTCCCGGTACCGGGGCCAAAAGCGCCGTCATAAAAGCCCACCACAGGCACGCACGTCAGTGCCCACTGTTTTTCACTCAGTTTTCCCTGGCGTTCGCTGTTGCCCAAATTGGGGGTGAGCCAAACATACAGTGCGACGCACAACAACAGCACTGGAATCACCCAGTTGAGCCAGCTTGTGTCCACCCGCTGAATCAGCCAGGCGCCCACACCAGCGCCAATGCCTGCAGTAACCACCGGAAGAATCAGCGCGCGCTCGCGCAAGTGGCCCTTCGAATACAGCGTGGCTGTCGCGGTAAAAGTGCCGAGTATCGCCTGGCTTTTGTTGGTCGCCAGCGCGGCAACTGGCGGCAGGCCGGCGAGCAGCAAGGCGGGCACCGTCAGTAACCCGCCGCCACCGGCCAGGGTATCCACCCAGCCCGCCAGCATGGCAACAGCAAACAGAATCAATAGCAGGGTAATGGTGATATCCATCGGGTACTTCTTGTGTGAGTCGGACTTGGGGTGTCAGGGGGCAGTGGTGCGCGCTTGGATAGGCAGCTTGAGCTTGCCGGCAATCAATGCCTCCTTGCGTGCCTTGGGCCACTTCTTGATCTGCATTTCCAGTTTTAATGCATCGGAATGGCTGTCGACACCCTGTTGGAATTCCAGTGTCAGGGGGCCGCGACCGCGCAGCGCCTTGGCGGCTTTGGGGCTGCCACTGCTGTGCTCTTCAAAGCGCCGCTCTACATCTCGGGTAATACCCGTATACAGCGAGCCGCTGTTGGTGCGTATCAGATAAACAAACCAGCCAGACAAAACATAACCGCCGATTAAAAAAGACTTTGCTGGTCACCGGATTGTGGCGGCAGAAAAAAGCGGCTGCAATCCAGGTCCAGCTTGCGTTCATTCAGTCCCAGTTTGCGACAGGTTACCCGAAACCGCTGCTGCAGTAACTGAGCAAAGACACCGGTGCCTCGTTGGCGCTGGCCGAATTCGGTCTGGTTGTCTTTACCGCCGCGGCTCTGTTGCACCAGGCTCATCACGTGCTGTGCCCGCCCCGGGTAGTGTTCTGCTAGCCACTGGCGAAAGAGCGGTGCCACCTCAAACGGTAATCGCAACAGTATGTAAGCGGCGTGAATCGCGCCCGCCTGCTGCGCCTGGGTGAGAATGGCTTCCAGTTCTGAATCGTTCAGTGCCGGAATCATGGGCGCGGCCATCACCGCGGTGGGTATACCGGCACTTGCCAGTGCTTCGATGGTGCGCAGGCGTGCTGCCGGCCCTGCGGTGCGTGGCTCCAGTTTGCGTTTCAATGCATTGTCCAGCGTGGTTACGCTGATGCCTACATGTACCAGGTTGTCTTGCGCCATTTCCGCCAGTATCGGCAGGTCACGCAGAATCAGCTGGCTCTTGGTGACGATGGTCACCGGGTGCTGGTAGCGCTGCAGTGTTTCCAGTAGCTGGCGGGTGATCTGCTTTTCTTTTTCCAGGGGCTGGTAGGGATCAGTATTGGTGCCCATGGCAATGGGACTGCACTGGTAACTTTTTTGGCGCAGTGCCTTTTCAAGCAGCTCCGCGGCATTGGGTTTGTAAAACAGCCGGGTTTCGAAGTCGAGCCCTGGCGACAGGTCCATATAAGCGTGGGCGGGGCGGGCGTAGCAGTAGACGCATCCGTGTTCGCAACCCCGATAGGCGTTGATCGACTGGGTAAACGGAATATCCGGGGAGTTATTGGTGGCAATGATGGATTTGGCCTTTTCCTCGATCGCCACGGTGTCAATCCGTTGCTGCTGTTCCAGGGCCTGCTCCCAGCCGTCGCTCTCGCGGGTGCTGACCTGATCCACAAAGCGCCCCGCCAGGTTACTGATGGCGCCGCGCCCCTTGAGGGATTGGGTAGGGTTGTCAGGGGAGTCGTTGGCCACGGAATTTAAGGCTGTATGTTTGTCCAGTTGTTTGGGGAGTTTATGACTGGATCCCAGCCAGTGCAAGGAAACTGCGAAGCACATACAATGACTACTTGGTTTTCGTCGGTTTTTCGTCGGTTTTTGTTAGTTTCGATGATTCTAGGGCAGGGAGCAGGGGATGGATCTTCATGCGGTAGCCGCGATCAAGGCATTCGCGGTCAATGTATTACAGGTGTTTGCGATGCTGTTCGCCTTCGGGCTGGTGTTGCTGGTGCTCTATGTGGTGTACCTGTATCTCTCGGATGTGAGTCAGACCAAGCAGGCCATTCGCCGCAACTTCCCTGTACTGGGGCGCTTTCGCTACCAGTTTGAGCACCTAGGTGAGTTTTTCCGGCAGTACTTTTTCTCACTGGACCGGGAAGAGATGCCATTCAATCGCGCCCAGCGCAGCTGGGTATACCGCGCCGCAAAAAACGTGGATTCCACCCTGGCCTTCGGTTCCACAAGACCCCTCAATCAGCCTGGGGATATCGTGTTCCTGAACCATCCCTTCCCGACCCTAGCCAAAGACGCGGTACCACCGCGAGAGGTTACGGTGGGGGAAGGCGCCGCGCGCAGACCCTATACCACCCGCTCCATCTTCAATATTTCGGGCATGAGCTTCGGCGCCCTGTCGGTGCCAGCGGTTGAAGCGTTGTCGAGAGGCGCGGCCAAGGCGGGGATCTGGCTGAATACCGGCGAGGGTGGCTTGTCGCCCCACCACCTGGTAGGCGGTTGTGATGTCGTCTTCCAGATCGGTACCGCCAAATACGGAGTGCGGGATGAAGAAGGCAACCTGTCAGACGACAAATTGAGGGAGGTGGCGGCCCATGAACAGGTCAAAATGTTCGAGCTGAAACTCTCCCAGGGCGCCAAGCCGGGCAAGGGCGGCATATTACCGGGAATCAAGGTAACGCCGGAGATTGCCCGGGTGCGCGGTATCCCTGTGGGGATGGACTCCATCAGCCCCAATGGCCACCCGGAATTCCGGGATGTGGCCGGGCTGCTGGATATGATTGGTCATATTCGCGAGGTTACCGGTAAGCCTGTCGGTTTCAAGTGCGTGATTGGCAGCAGCGACTGGCTGCATGAATTGTGCGATTTGATCCGGCGGCGTGGCCTGGAGTCCGCACCGGACTTTATTACCATCGATAGCGCTGATGGTGGCAGCGGTGCCGCGCCCCAGAGTTTGATGGACTATATGGGATTGCCCCTGAATCGCAGTCTGCCACTGGTGGTTGATCTTATCGCCGAGTACGGGTTGCGCGAGCGCATCAAGATTATCTGCGCGGGCAAATTGCTGACGCCGTCCATGGTGGCCTGGGCGCTGGCGATGGGCGCCGACTTTATCAATTGCGGGCGCGGTTTCATGTTTTCCCTCGGCTGTATCCAGGCCATGCAGTGCAATAAAAATACCTGCCCGACCGGTGTCACTACCCACAACCCGGATCTGCAGCAGGGGCTGGATCCCATGGACAAGGCCGAGCGGGTTTACCATTACGCGCGCAACATGGTGTACGAAGTGGGCACCATCGCGCACTCCTGTGGTGTCCCCGAGCCACGCCAATTGCGCCGCGCTCATGTCGAAGTCATCAATGAGCGTGGAACCCCGGTGCCATTGTCCGACCTGGTGCCGGAAGTAAAACCCAAGTCCGTGATCGCCTCCGATCGCGATTCCCAATAATCGACCCATCGGGAGTGAACCATGGAAGGCGTAACCACACTGGTCGGCCAGGGGTTGTATATGGCAGTTGCTGCGGTAGCCGGGCTATCGATTGCGCGCATTTTGAAACGGGACAATACCCTAGGTTGCCTGATTGCCGGGGTGCTTGCGGGCATGCTGCTGCCGGTTTTCGACTACGACACCGGGTTGCGTGCCGAAAACCTGCAACAACTGGTATTTTTCGTCATCCTGCCGGTATTGATCTTTGACTCGGCATGGAAAATAGATCCCGACAAACTGTTCCGCTGGTTGGGTCCAATCCTGCTGCTGGCCACCGTGGGCGCAGTGATCTGTGCTCTGATTACCGCGATACTGGTTTACTACGGCATTTATCATCCCAGCGGGTTTCCTTGGCTGGCCGCACTGCTGACCGGCGCTATTCTAGCGGCTACCGATCCGGTTGCGATTGTTGCCCGGTTGCGAAAAACCAGCGCTAATGAAGAATTACTGACATTAGTCGAGGGCGAGAGCCTGTTTAACGATGCGGTGGCGATTGTGCTTTTCTCCCTGGTGCTGGGCATTGCCAGCCACAGTGCCATGGAGGGATCGGCGGCAACCGGAGAAGCCATCAGCGGCGCGGGTGGTTTTGCGCTTTATTTTGCGGTGGTTTTCTTTGGCGGATTGGCGGTGGGTTCGCTTTGCGGGCTGGTGACGGCGATTGTGATTCTGTTTTTACGCTCTGCGGGTGCCGCATTGATGGTGCTGGTACTGGCGGCGTTTGGCAGTTTCTATCTGGCAGAACATGTTGTCGGTGTATCCGGAATTATCGCGGTCATGCTGTGCGCCATTGTGGCGAGGGCTTGCCTGCGCGAGCAGTACGAAACTTACCTGAGCCATGCTGAACCCACCTGGGAGTGGCTGAGCTTGCTATTTAATGCCCTGATCTTTGTGATCATGGGGCTGGTGATTACCTTCGAGATGTTTTCCCACCAGTGGTTGGCGATGATCATCGGGATTGTTGCGGCGATTGGTGCACGGGGCTTTGCAGTATTTCTGTTGGCGCCTTTTGCGCGTTATGTGGGGCCGCCGATTCCCGCGAACTGGCGTTTGATTTTGAGCTGGGGCGGTTTGCGGGGGGTAATTGCTGTGGCGCTGGTGTTGTCACTACCAACGGAGTTGCCTTACTGGTGGACAGTGCAGTCGATGGTGTTCGGGGTAGTATTGTTTTCTTTATTGGTGCAGGGGACTACGAGTACTCGCTTGATTCGGCAGCTGGAATCTTAGGTGTTTTGGCTCTGGGTATTGGGTGCCTGGTTCCCGCCGTGTAGCGGGCGGGCGATGGGTATCTGTTTTCAAAACCGCTGTGAATACATCCCTGTACGCTGCGTCAGCGACGTCCCTGTCGCTGACGCTTTTGAAAACAGATCCCCATCACCCACCCTTCGCATCGAAGTTCTGAGCTACGTAAAAACCCTGCTTCAGTGCTAACTAAACTCTTAGCCTGATTGACGGTGAGTAATTTATTGCCAGTTAAGAATCACCTTTCCGGATTCCCCGGAGCCCATGGTGTCAAAACCAGTCTGGAACTCATCTACCGGGAACTGGTGCGTGATGATCGGAGACAGGTCGAGGCCGGACTGAATCAGGCTGGCCATCTTGTACCAAGTCTCAAACATTTCGCGACCGTAGATTCCCTTAAGAATCAGGCCTTTGAAGATTACCTGGCTCCAGTCGATTGCCATCTCACCTGGGGGAATCCCCAGCATTGCAATCTTGCCGCCGTGGTTCATGGCCGACAGCATATCGCGGAAAGCGACGGCGACACCGGACATTTCCAGCCCCACGTCGAAGCCTTCCGTCATGCCAATATCCTTCATCACGTCAGAGAGTTTCTCTTTCGCGACATTGACGGTGCGGGTAGCCCCCATTTTCTTCGCCAGTTCCAGACGATACTCGTTGATATCGGTAATGACCACATGGCGCGCGCCTACGTGGCGCGCAACCGCGGCGGCCATGATACCAATGGGGCCGGCGCCAGTGATCAGGACATCTTCGCCCACCAGGTCAAACGACAGCGCCGTGTGCACGGCGTTGCCGAACGGGTCGAAAATGGAAGCCAGTTCGTCGGAAATATTGTCCGGGATTTTGAAGGCATTGAGTGCGGGGATTACCAGGTATTCCGCAAACGCGCCCTGGCGATCCACGCCCACACCGTAGGTGTTGCGGCACAGGTGGCGGCGACCGGCGCGGCAGTTGCGGCAATGGCCACAGGTGATATGGCCTTCGCCACTAACTCTATCGCCCACTTTAAAGCCGGCCACTTCCTGGCCCATACCGACCACTTCACCCACATACTCGTGGCCCACCACCATGGGTACCGGGATGGTCTTTTGCGACCACTCGTCCCAGTGGTAAATGTGCATGTCGGTGCCGCAGATGGCGGTCTTGCGGATCTTGATCAACAGGTCGTTGTGACCTGGCTCGGGTACCTCGACATCGGTCATCCAGATGCCGGGTTCAGACTTGAGTTTGGATAATGCTTTCATAACTACCGCTTAAATAATCTCGAGTTCTTTGCCGACTTCAATAAAGGCATCAATGCAGCGGTCCAGCTGCTCGCGGGTGTGCGCTGCAGACATCTGGGTGCGGATGCGGGCCTGGCCCTTGGGGACCACCGGGTAGAAGAAACCCACCACGTAAATGCCTTTCTCCAGCATTTTGTCGGCCATCTTCTGTGCCAGTGCGGCATCACCGATCATGACCGGGATAATGGCGTGGTCGGCACCTGCGAGAGTAAAGCCCGCTTCGGTCATACGCTTGCGGAAATACTGGGAGTTTTCCTGCAGTTGTTCGCGCAGCTCGCCGCCTTCCACCAGCATGTCCAGCACTTTCAGGGAGGCGGTGACGATGGCAGGGGCTACCGAGTTAGAGAAAAGGTAGGGGCGCGAGCGCTGGCGCAGCAGGTCGATGATTTCCTTGCGGCCGGAGGTGAAACCGCCGGAGGCGCCGCCGAGGGCTTTGCCGAGGGTGCCGGTGATGATGTCCACGCGCTCAACCACGTCGCAGTATTCGTGGGTACCGCGGCCGTGGGCGCCCAGGAAGCCTACCGCGTGGGAGTCGTCCACCATTACCAGGGCATTGTATTTGTCTGCCAGGTCGCAGAGGCCTTTGAGGTTGGCGATCACGCCGTCCATGGAGAAGACGCCGTCGGTGGCGATCAGTTTGGTTTTGGCGCCGGCGGCGTCCGCGGCTTTCAATTGTTCTTCCAGGTCTGCGAGGTCGTTGTTGGCGTAGCGGAAGCGCTTGGCTTTACACAGTCGCACGCCGTCGATGATGGAGGCGTGGTTGAGGGCGTCGGAGATGATGGCATCGTCCGGACCCAGCAGTGTTTCGAACAAGCCGCCGTTGGCGTCGAAGCAGGAGGTGTAAAGGATGGTGTCTTCGGTCTGCAAGAATTCGGACAGGCGGGATTCCAGTGCCTTGTGGATGTCCTGGGTTCCGCAGATAAAGCGCACGGAGGCCATGCCGAAGCCGTACTGGTCGAGGCCTTCTTTGGCGGCTTCGATCAGGTCGGGGTGGTTGGCGAGCCCGAGGTAGTTGTTGGCGCAGAAGTTGAGTACCTGGGTGTCATTGTTGACCTGGATCTCGGCGCTCTGCTGGGAGGTGATAATGCGCTCGCGCTTATAGAGGCCATCCGCCTCAATCTGTTTGAGTTCGTCGCGCAGGTGCTGGAAAAATTGCTCGGGCTTGGACATGGCGTTTTTATTGGCTCCTGTCAGTGCTTTTGGCAGTAGAGAAATAGAGCGGGCATGAACAACTTCGGTGGCGGTGCCGCTACCGGGTGTGCCCTTGTGAGACACGCCGTAGACCCATCCATGGGGGCTCGGCTGCGGCCGTCCTGGCCGCAGACGGTCTCACAAGGGCACACCCGGTATCGACACCTGCGCATAAAGCTCAAACGTTGATTCACCAACGTTGAAAATTCAGCCGTAAGTGTAGGTTGGGCGCTCTTCTATAACGAGATTGCCCCACCGACACGTTTCATTCGGTTTATCCCACCAGTTCACAAGCCTTGTGGGCGGTGACCGGTGCGTCGCTGGCGCGGCAGTGGGTAGCGAAGGCCAGCGCGTCTTCCGTTGAGTCGAACAGTAGTTGCCACAGCAGAAGCTTATCGCTGCGTTTGACTGCCCTTACGGCCGTGCGGCTGCGCTGGGGGGCAATCTGGATTTCGATAACGTCGGTGCTGGATAGCGTAAAGTCGGACATGTTCCCTCCAAAAATTCTGGAGGGCTGACGGCGGAAGAGGCGATTCGTCAGTAAAAATCGCATCCCGGTAGGATTGCAACGCTGTAACCATAGTTGGTCCAGCGAGAGCCCCATCCTCTCCACAGGCTGTAACTGGTTACAGTCTGTGACGAGAAACCACCTTGCCCCGGTAGGCAGGTTGGCGTTGGCGTCAGCCACTCTCTTGATGTCGGGGGCAAAGATAGCGGCGGCGGAACAGGCAGTCAACCGCGCCGCCTGTTGCGGCGGCGCGTCAGGATTTTATCCGGGAAGTTGTACGGATTTCAGTTCAATAAACTCGTCCAGACCGGCTTCGCCGAACTCGCGGCCATTGCCGGAACGCTTGTATCCGCCGAACGGGACATCGTAGTTGAACTCGCCGCCGTTGACGAAGCAGAGGCCGGCTTCGATGCGGCGTACCACGGGCATGGCGGCCTCGGCATCTTTGGCCCAGACACCGCTGGAGAGTCCGTATTCGGTGTCGTTGGCAATGCGGATGGCTTCGTCCAAATTCTGGTAGGGAATCAGGCAGGTGACCGGGCCGAAGATTTCTTCGCGGGCGATGGTCATGTCGTTGGTGACGTCGGCAAAGACGGTGGGTTTGACGTAGAAGCCTTTGGCAAAACCTTCCGGAATTTCACTGCCACCGGTGACCATGCGCGCACCTTCGTTGAGGCCTTTTTCGATATAGCTGCGCACGATTTCCCGCTGGCGTGCCGAGGAGAGGGGGCCCATAAAGGCGTCTTTGTCGGTGCCCATGGCAATTTCCTCGGCCACACGTTTGGCTATGTTCACCGCTTCTTCGTAGCGCTCTGCGGGTACCAGCATACGGGTCAGGGCGGTGCAGGTCTGGCCGCTATTGATAAAGACATCTTCGCAGCCCCAGCGCACGGCAGCTTCCAGATCGGCGTCGGGGGTGATGATGAAGGGCGATTTCCCGCCCAGTTCCTGGGTGACCCGTTTGACGGTCGGGGCGGCATTTTTCGCGACTTCGATACCGGCGCGGGTAGAGCCGGTGAAGGAGACCATGTCGATGTCGTTGTGGCTGGAAAGTGCGGCGCCGACAATGGGACCTGCACCGGGCACCAGATTGAAGACACCCGCAGGCAGGCCGGCGGCGTCGATGATTTCCGCCATCACGTAATCCTGCAGCGGCGTCATTTCCGAGGGCTTCTGGATCATGGTGCAGCCCGCCGCCAGTGCCGGTGCCACCTTGCCCACGAATTGGTGCAGAGGATAGTTCCAGGGTGTGATGAAACCGCAAACGCCCACAGGTTCCCGCAGCACGACTGAGTGCGCGGCTTTTTCCGTTTTTTCCATCAACTCCGCGCGGTCGGCGTAATAGCGCATGGCGTAAATGGGGCCGTCGATATGCAGCCATTCGGTGATGTGTGGCGGGCAGCCCAATGCCTGGGATACGGCGTCGATCAGGTCCTGTTTGCGCGCTTCCATACCGTCGGCGATGGCGTGCATCAGGGCCTGGCGTTTGGCCGCGCGGCTGTGGCGCCACTCCTTGAAGGCGGCCTTGGCGGCGGCAACCGCGTCGTCGACATCTTCCAGTGTGCCCTGGATGACTTCACACAGGACTTCTTCGGTGGCGGGATTAACGACGGCGTGCAGGTTGCCGCCCTTGGAGTCGCGCCATTCGCCGTTGATATAGAGCTTATCCGTTGGCAGTTTGTTCAGGTCTGTCATGGTTCTTCCACTGAGTGTATTTTGAAAAACGTTATCGCCAGGTTATCCACTGCAACCCTGGTTTAATTCGGAGCGGTGATTTCGATCAATGTCGGCGTTTTCCGAGCAAATGCGGAGGCCACCGCTTCGCTCAACTGTTCCGGCGTATCGATTCTGCAGCCCTCGGCGCCCATGGCGCGGGCGAGGGCGACGAAGTCCGGCGCGCGCAGGTTGACGCCCTCCTGCTCTACTGCTGCTTCGTCCATAAAATCGCGGATTTCGCCGTAGCCACTGTTGTTCCACACCAGGATCGGCAGCGTCAGTTGCTGTTCCACCGCGGCCGCCAGTTCACCCAGGGTAAACATGATGCCGCCGTCGCCAATCAAACCGATTACCGGGCGCGGGCTGGCCAGTGCTGCGCCGATGGCTGCGGGCAGGGCAAAGCCCAGGGTGCCGTAGCCGGTGGTGCAGGTGAGGTGACTGCGGGGCTGGAACAGGGGCAGGGCGTGGTTGGTGTTGTAGGCCAGCTGGGTAGAGTCGGTCACCAGGATGCCGTCTTCCGGCAGCGCATCGCGCAGCGCCTGCACCCAGGGGTAGCGGCCCTCGGATCCTGGCCACCATTCGCTGCGGCAACCGCGGATCAGCTCTTGCACCTTCGCGGCGACACTTTGCTGCTGTTTTTCACTGGCTTCAGGCAGCACGCGGAGAAGTTGTTCGATGGTGGTCTTGGCGTCGGCACAAATGGCCAGGTCCGGCGTGGCGTTGCAGGTCAGTTGTGCCGGGTCTATATCGACGCGAATTAATTTGCCGTTGAAACGATAGTCTTCGCGCACCAGGTTGCGATCGGTTTCCGCAAGCTCCGTGGCAATGGCCAGCACCACGTCCGCATTTTCAATATGCTCGCGCACGCCGTTGAAGCTCAGGTTGGCGCCGCCGCACAGCGGGTGGCGCTCGTCGACAATGCCTTTCGCCGCCAGTGACTGGAATACCGGTGCCGCCAGTTTTTCCGCCAGTGCCGTAGTGGCTTCAGCGCAGTGCTGGGCGCCGCCGCCGAGCAGGATGACCGGGCTCTTGGCACCTGCCAGCCACTTGGCGGCAGTCTCGACGGCATCGGGACCCGCGGCGGGCAGCGTGGGTGCGGGGGCGGCGCGGTAGTTGCCCAGCTGGCCGGGCATCGGTGCGGGAAACAGGTCGATGGGAATTTCGATATGTACCGGGCCCGGGCGGCTGGCACGCATCACCTGGAAGGCGCGCGCCAGGGCTTCTGGCAGTTGCTCAGCGGTGGAAAGCGTATGTTGCCAGACGCAGAAGCCGCGACTGACATCCTGCTGATTCGGCAGCTCGTGCAGGCGCCCGCGACCCATGCCCAGGTCCTGGCGGCGGTTGACTGCGCTTATCACCAGCATTGGAATGGAGTCGGAATAGGCCTGGGCCATGGCGGTGGCGGCGTTGGTGACGCCGGGGCCTGTAATCAGGAAGCAGACGCCGGGCTTGCCACTGGCACGGGCGTAGCCATCCGCCATAAAAGCCGCACCCTGTTCGTGGCGCGGGGTGATGTGGGTCAAGTCGCTGCCGGGGAGACCGCGATAGAGTTCGATGGTGTGAACCCCGGGAATACCAAATACGGTATCTACACCGTACTGGCGCAGCAGGTGCATCAGCACCTGGGCACAGCTGGGAGATGTGTTCGGTTGCTCGGTCGCAGGATGGTCAGTTGATTGCATTGGCGGCATACCCTGAATTTTTTATTTCAAACGGTTACAAGCCCGTCATTGCGCTGGAGCCTACCGGGCATAAAAAAGTCCTGCAAGCACCCGCAGAGTCTGCGTCTTATGCACAGAATTCGCGGGATAATTGAGTGTAGTCACCGGGCATGGCGGGGAAAATTGCGCGAATTTGGATTTGGCACGCAACTGCGTAAACTTGCTGCCAGGTAATTTTGAATTCCCAGTACGAGAATCAGCAGTAAGGATATGACAGCGATGGAAATTGATCAGTGGCGACGCGAGTATCTTCAGGGCGGTTTGGAGCGCGGTGACCTGGCGGGTGACCCGATGAGCCAGTTCAACGCCTGGCTGGAAGAGGCCGTGCGGGCCGATATTTCCGATCCCAGCGCGGTGTGCCTCAGTACCGCGGATGCCTCCGGTCAGCCGTCCCAGCGTATTGTGTTATTGAAAGGCTTTGATGCCCGCGGCTTTGTGTTTTACACCAACCTCAAAAGCCAGAAGGCCTGGGATATTACCGCCAACCCCAAGGTATCCCTGCTGTTTCCCTGGCATTTCCTGGAGCGGCAGGTCATCGTCCGCGGTGTCGCCGAGCAGTTAACGGACGAAGAGGCGGATGCCTATTTCCGTACCCGCCCGAGAGATAGTCAGATAGCGGCCTGGGCTTCCCATCAGAGTGATGCGATTGTCTCTCGTCAGGTATTGGAAGAGCAGTTCGAGGCATGCCGCCAGCGCTTTGATGGCGATGAGGTACCGCGGCCGGAATTCTGGGGGGGCTACCGTGTTGCGCCCCATGCGGTAGAGTTCTGGCAGGGCAGGGCGTCGCGGTTGCACGATCGTTTCGTGTTCCGCGCCATGGATGACGGCGAGTGGCAGGTGGAGCGATTGAGCCCCTGATGTCATCCTTGATTTAGCACTTGATTGAGTCCTGATCGCGTATTGATAGCGAGTATTGATAGCAGTATTGATAGCAGTATTGATAGATAATGCGATGGAGTCGCGAGCGGCATAGCCTCCCTGCTATGCCGTTTGTCGTTTTCGCTTTTACCTATACCTTCCCGATTCAGCTTCCCGACTCCAGTCAGGCGCTGATAAAGCGCTGGGTATGGTAATCGGTGCTGCCAAACAGATACTGGATGCTGGTCAGGCGCTTGAACAGGTGTGCCACATCCAGTTCATCGGTCACCCCGATACCGCCGTGCAACTGCACCGCTTCCTGTCCCACCTTGCGTGCGGCCTTGCCAATCCGGCTTTTTGCGGCAGATACCGCTTTCGGCGCCAAGCCGTCGTTGGCATCCAACTGCATCGCGGCCATCATCAGGATCGAGCGCGCCTGTTGGCATTCAATAAACATATCTGCCATACGGTGCTGCAGGGCCTGGAAGCTGGACAGGCTGGTACCAAACTGTTTGCGGGTGCGGGTGTACTCCACTGTTTTTTCCAGCGCACTTTCCATGGCGCCCACGGCTTCAGCGCAAATGGCGAGGGTGGCGCGGTCGATGATTTTTTCGATCGCGGGCAGGGAATGGCCTGCGCGTCCAAGGAGATTGGCTGCGGGTACGCGTACTTGGTCAAAATAAATTTCTGCCGCGTTGTGGCCATCGACCGTTTTATAGCTGTTGCGGGTAACACCCGGAGCTCTGGCGTCCACCAGCAGTAGGCTGACGTTCTCGGCATTGTCGGCATCGTCGGTGCGCACGGATACCAGCAGGGTATCGGCGGCAGCGCCGTTTAATACCAGGGTTTTATGCCCCTGCAGGACGAAGTCGTCCCCATCCACTTTGGCGCTGGTGGCAATATTGGCAAGGTCAAAGCGATGTTGTGGCTCCGCGAATGCAAACGCCAGTTGCAGGGAGCCTTCCATCAGGGGCAGCAGCCAGTCGTTTTTCTGCGCTGGTGATCCCGCCTCGGCAATCAGGCCCCCGGCCAGAATCGCGCTGGCCAGCAGCGGTTCGACGACCATCCCTTTACCAAACTCTTCCATGACCACAATCAGGTCGACCGCGGATCCGCCCAGGCCGCCGTCCTCCTCGGAAAAGGGCACCAGCAGCCAACCCAGTTCTGCGAACTGCTGCCAGTGATCGCGATTGAAGGGCGCGTTGCTGGTTACGGTTTTCTGGCGATGTTCAAAGGCGTAGTCCTGGCGAATAAACCGAATCACACTATCGCGCAGTAGTTGTTGTTCTTCGCTGAAAGAAAAGTCCATGGGGATTTCCTCCGGTTACAGGCCCAGCACGGCCTTGCAGATAATGTTTTTCTGGATTTCGTTACTGCCGCCGTAGATGGATGACTTGCGATTATTGAAATAGCGCAGCCAGCTGTTTACCGCAGAGTCCGATCCCACCCGTTCGCCATCAAATCCTTCGTCCAGTTGCCAGGGGACATAGGGCATGCCGCCACAAGAGGCAATTTCCGCGTGCAGCTCATCGATGGACTGGGCCAGCTCTGTGCCTTTGATCTTAAGGATGGAGGACTCGGGTCCCGGCGCCTGGCCGGTGCGAATGGCGTCCAGGGTACGTAGCTCGGTGTACTCCAGGGCCAGGAGTTCAATTTCAACTTCGGCAAACTTGTGCGCAAACACCGGGTTATCCATCAATGTGCCGGCACTGTCAGGGGTGCTTTCGGCCAGCTGACGGGCTCTCTGTAGCTGACAGCGGGACTGGGCAACCCGCGCTATGTTGGTGCGCTCGTGGGTCAAGAGTACCTTGGCGTAGGTCCAGCCTTTGCCCTCATCGCCAATTCGGTTCTCTACCGGTACCCGCACATTGTCGAAGTGGACTTCATTGACCTCGCGATAGCCGTCCAGGGTCAGAATAGGGGACAGGGAGATTCCCGGGGTGTGCATGTCGATCAGTAAGAAGCTAATCGCTGTCTGGTTTTTCTCTGCGGGCGCACCGGTGCGTACCAGGCAGAAAATCCAGTCGGCGTACTGGGCCAGGGTGGTCCAGGTTTTGGTGCCATTGACGATGTAGTGGTCGCCGTCGCGGTAGGCCGTGGTTTTTAGCGAGGCCAGATCGGAGCCGGCATTGGGTTCCGAATAGCCCTGGCACCACCATACATTGCTGGCAAGAATGTCGGGCAGAAAGCGCTGCTTTTGCTCCTCGTTACCAAAGGTGAAGATCACCGGTGCCACCATCTTCATGCCGAAGGGGATAACCTCTGGTGCACCGGCGAGGGCACATTCGGTTTCAAAAATATTCTTTTGTGTGGCGGTCCAGCCGGTACCGCCGTACTCCTCTGGCCAGTTGACGGCGGCCCAGCCTTGCTGGTGTAGAATTTTCTGCCATCGCACGCAGTCTTCCTTTTCCAGGTGCATGCCGAGCAAGGTTTTTCGACGAATATCTTCCGGCAAATTTTCCTGTAAAAACTGCCTTACTCTGCGGCGAAATGCCTGCTCTTCCGGTGTGTACTCGCTGTTCACAATCGAGTGCCCCCAATACTTGTTCTGGATGTGTTGGCTTACAGATTGGCGCCTGCGACAAACCTGTGCCACTACCGCCGGGGTAATGGAAGCCGTCGCGGATTCGATTGAGGATTTTTACCTGCTTCCCGGTCCGGTATCCGCCCTGGCCGTGAAATTGGAGTGTGGCGGTTGACCGGCAGGCAAACTTTACCGAAGAGGTTATGGTGTGAAGGTAGCGCCGGGCACACACTCGATGATGCCAGCTGACCTATTTGTACAGTGGATACTCATTATTATTCTGTGCAATAGGGGGTGAGCGATAAACTGTTACCTAAGGAATCACTCATTCTCGCGATTGCTGCCCCGGTAGCAATTTGGAGAAGTCCGGAAACAAACCCCGGTGGTTTCTGATTGTGACGGCAGAGTCATTCATGTGGGACTATTTCCGTAACTTACGTTTTGCGTTGTTCGGGATAAGCGGAATGAATTACTCAAAAAAATAAACTTTTGTAACGGAAAAACCTCTAGTAGTCTTTCCACTGTCGACCTCAGTATGCGGTGGTTCACGGGGTCGATAGTAAACAGGACGGTTTGCTGGACTGATTCGCTGGTAGGGATCAACAGCGAGCGGTACAGTAGCGATTACCGCAGTTCTGTTGCTGGAAATTACATAAAAATAACTCGGTGCAATGGAGAGAAAACATGGGAAGCCAATCTGACGCTTTCACCTCACACGACTGTTCCAATACAGCGAAAGTCAAAACATCCAATTCCAGGAATCTGGTACTGGCCTCGGCCTGCTCCTTCGCTGCGATGTCGCTTGCATGCGGTGTGGGTACGGCGCAGGCCGCAGGCAACTCTGTCGATACCCTGCTGGAAGAGGTCCAGGTTGTTGCGCGCAAGCGCGGGGACGCTGAGCGCCTGCAGGATGTCCCTGTCGCAGCGACGGCCTACTCTGGCGACCAGCTGGAAGCCCTGCAGACCCGCGATCTGGAAAGCCTCGCATTCAAAATGCCCAATGTGCAGATGGATGATGCCGGCACCATCAAAAGCACCGCCAACTTCACCGTGCGCGGTCTGGGTGTGAACAGTTCCATCCCATCCATTGACCCCACCGTGGGTGTCTTTGTCGACGGTATGTATATGGGGATCAACGCCGGTGTAATCCTGGATCTTTTCGACCTGGAAGGGATTGAAGTACTACGCGGCCCCCAAGGGCTCCTGTTCGGGCGCAATGTCACCGGCGGTGCGGTGGTGGTCAAGACCGCCAAGCCCACCGAGGAGTTTGCCAGCAAGATCCGCTTCTCGACCACGGCACAGCAGGAAACCAACCTGGCGGGTACTGTTTCCGGCAAGATCAGTGAATCCGTTAATGGCCGCCTGACCGCTTACTACAGCGACGACAAGGGTTGGTTTGAAAACAAATTTAATGGCAACGATAACCTGGGCGCTTCCACCACCTGGTTTGTGCGCCCCAGCTTTACCGTTGACCTCGGTGAATCTGCCGATCTGATCGTGCGCCTTGAGTCTGGTCATGTGGACGCGGACGGGCCCATCGGTCAAAACCGCGGTGATTTTTCGCCATTGATCGCGGCATCTGTGGGGGTCACCGACTGGGACAACAGTGAAGACTCCTTTGAGGTGGCAATTGACAACGAAGGCTGGGCTGAAACCGACTGGACCCAGGCGATTGCCGAGTACAACCGGGATGTGGCATTCGGCAGCGGTACCATCACCAACATCCTTGCCTGGCGGGATTACGAGACCGATGGTGAAGGGGATATCGACTCCCTGCCGGTACACCTGTTCCACTCCTATAGCCTGATTGACCAGGATCAGTTGAGTAATGAGCTGCGCTACTCCGGTCGCTTTGGCGCCACCGCGATTACCAGCGGTGTCTACTGGTTTACCCAGGACCTGAAATATATCGAAGAGCGCAATCTGCTCGGTGGCGCGCTGGTGATGGCCGGTGGTGGCGTTCAGGATCACACTGCAATGGGTGTCTTTACCCAGGCTGACATCGACCTGAACGATTCCTGGGTACTGACTCTGGGCGGCCGCTATTCCAGCGAGGAGAAGAGTGCCGATATCGCCTCCATTATCCCCGGTAATGGTTGTGACCGGGACGGTTGCGCCACTTATGACTTCAGCGATACCGAGGAGTGGAGTGCCTTTACCCCGAAAGTGGGTATGCAGTGGCTGATCAGTAATTCGGCGCAGGCCTATGCCGTGTGGACTAAAGGTTTCCGCAGTGGTGGCTACAACATGCGCAATACCGCCTTTGGCGAATCCCCGGGGCCGACCGATCAGGAAGAGCAGAACAGCTTCGAGATTGGTGCCAAGACCCAGTGGCTGGATGGCCGGGTAAAAACCAATATGGCCTTGTTCCACAACACCATCGACGACATGCAGCGGGAAGTGAACCTGCCCAGTGCCACCGCCGGTGTTGCCCAGCTGATTCGCAATACCGCCGACGCGACTATTCGCGGCGCCGAGTTTGAAATGATGGCCGGCTTGACCGATTCACTGCTGATGACCATGAATGTGGGTTATGTCGATGGTGAGTACGACGATATCTGGCTGGATCTCACCGGTGACGGTGTGGTGGACGGTGCAGACTACGGGCTGGAAATTCCCCGTCTTGCCCCCTGGACTTATGGCGTAGGTATGGTGCACGACCTGCAGTTGGGCGGCTGGGGCGCACTTACCTCGCGGATCAACTACAACCACCGCGACGCCTCCGCCTATACCGACAACAACGCCGGTATGCTGAGTGAAGTGGAAATGGTGGACTTCAGCATCGGTTTCACCCCGGATTCCGGCAGTTACCGCTTGGCGCTGTTCGGCAAAAACATGCTGGATGAAGTTAGCGAAGGTAACGATACCCAGCTGCCGGGTATGTTGGGACCGGTAACTCTGGGCCCCAACTCTACCTTTACGCCGATCAACCGCGGTCGCATCGTGGGTATCGAGCTGAACTACGACATCTGAGTTTTACCTCACCTCACCTCCAGTCTTTTAGCCCGGCTCTGCCGGGCTTTTTTGTTGTAGCATCTGTTGCACTGATTACTGCAGAAAATACACAGTGGGAGAAAACGGATGCGCTATATCGATCTGCCCGAAAGCGGTGGCCCGGAAAGCATGCAACTGGTCGAGGGACCATCGCCCCAGGTTGAGCCAGGGCAGGTGTTGATCAAGGTGGCCGCGGCTGGCGTCAACCGCCCGGATATCGTCCAGCGTGCCGGCTTTTACCCACCGCCCCCAGGGGCCTCCCCGGTTCTAGGGTTGGAAGTCGCCGGTGAAGTAGTGGCCGTCGGTGAGGGTGTCAGCCGCTGGCAGGCAGGAGATCCTGTGTGCGCTTTGACCAACGGTGGTGGCTATGCGGAATTGGCTCTGGCGCCGGAGGAGCAGTGCCTGCCGATCCCCGCGGGCTTGGGTGCGATCGAGGCGGCCGCGTTGCCAGAAACGTTTTTTACCGTTTGGAGTAACCTGATACACAGAGCGAAACTGCAACCCGGCGAGGTACTGCTGGTGCATGGGGGTTCTTCCGGTATCGGAACTGCAGCGATTCAGATTGCGCGGGAGCTGGGGGCCAGGGTTCTGGTTACCGCTGGTTCTGCCGAAAAATGTGCGGCCTGCAAGGATCTGGGCGCAGAGCGTGCCATCAACTACCGTGAGCAGGACTTTGTAGCGGCTGTCATGGAATACACCGACGGCAAAGGCGCCGATGTGATTCTCGATATGGTCGGCGGAGACTATGTCGATCGCAATATACGTGCGGCCGCCAAAGACGGCCGCATCGTCAATATCGCGTATCTCAATGGGGCCAAAGTCGAGGTCAATATGCTACCGGTGATGCTGAAGCGACTGACCCTGACCGGGTCGACCCTGCGCCCGCAGTCACCGGAAGTAAAGGCCACTATTGCCCGGGACCTGGAGAGGAGAGTGTGGCCGCTGATAGAGGCGGGCAAAATTCGTCCGGTGATGGCGGCCACGTTTGCACTGGAAGACGTGGCGGACGCACATCGGTTGATGGAGTCGAGTGACCATATTGGCAAAATTGTGTTGACGCCATAATCGTCGCCAACAGACTCCCTTGGACAGCTACCGCGCCTAAAATCAGTTCACCGGAAGCGACATTAGTGTAGGCCTGATAAAGCCTGCTGATCTTACGTACGTAGGCGACAGGTTCTGAGCCGCGCACATAGCCGTAGCGCGCCTGTTGAAAGTGCTTCGGTTCGGAGAGCTTGAGCATGGCAACCTCCACATTGTCGAACCATTTGTTGGGATCGAGACCGATACTTTTCGCAAGACGTTGGGCATCCAAAAGGTGACCTAGCCCGGCATTGTAAGACGCGAGGGTAAACCAAAGCTGCTCACTGACAGGGAGGGGGGCCTTGAAGCGGTTGCGGACCCACTCCATATATTTAACGCCAGCCTTGACGTTCTTTTCCGGGTCGAAGAGTGGTGGCGGAAAGCCCATATCTTCACCCGTGCGTGGCATGACCTGCAAAAGTCCCTGGGCGCCTACTGGTGATACCGCTTTCGGGTTGAAGTTACTCTCCTGCCACATCTGCGCGACAATCAGGCGCCAGTCAAAGTTATATTCAAGCGCCGATGCCTGCACAATCCTGTCGTAGGGAGATAGTGCCTCACCTGGTATCACCCGCGCAGAGATTCTTTGCACCAGATGCTTGTCCGGCTCGAAATAGGCCGCGAGCAGGTTGTCAAACTCTTTGCTTTTGCTAAATCCCTTAATAAACCGATCGATCTGTCGCAAGAGGTCTTTGTGTCCCTGCTTGACCATCCACCCCTGTTGTTGGCCCTCGCTAACCTGCAGGCCGATGAGCAGTTCCGGGCGTAGGGCCGCCTGAATATCGGCGATGTATCCGTCCTCAATAGTGGCCTCAAAGTGTCCCTCGGCGACTTTGTTAAGCACTTCCTCAAATGACATTTCGGCGGGGGCTACTTCGACATTTATATCGACACCGTGCTCACGCAATTTTCGCGCGGTTTGGATAAATGAGGAATAAGCGCGCAGGGTGATAGTTCTTCCCCGCAAGTCGTCAAGGGTTTCGATTTTGGGGTACTTCCGGTTGCTGATGATTTTCTCGGTGGTTTCGATAAATGGCGAGCTGAAGGTTACTCCCCGGTCGATACGGCTCTGGGTTATCGTTGTGGAGGCGCCGGCAATATCCGCTCGCCCATCGACCACCCAATCCACAAGGTCTTCTTCGTTGGGGACCACAACGATTTGTAACTGCAGTTTGTGCTTATCGGCGAAAGCCTTTGCCATGTCGTAGTCAAAACCGCGCAAGACACCTTTCCACAGGTAATAACTGGTGGGACCGTTATAGGTGGCGAAACGTATCACCCCCGATTCTTTGATGGCGTACCAGTGGGATGTGCGTTCCGGAACAGCATTGACCAGCGTTCGGGTAAGGAAGTTATTAATGCGACTTTTCAGGCGCACTGCGTCTTTGCGGATAGCCCAGGCGATATTTTGCTGCGGTCCCACGGTGGCGCCAATCTTCAAATCATCGCGGTACTGCAACGTTTCTTCTGCGAGGTTTCGATGCAGGATGGTCACCGCGTTGTCTACTTCAGAAACCATGTCAAACACGGTGTCTCGTTTATCCGTCAAATATACTTCGCGGACCGAAAGGTTGGCATCGGGATATTCTGCAACGAGTGTGTGGGCCCGGTCGGCGTAGGTGCTACCGGCAAGGACGATAAATTCCGTCCCCACCAGATTTTTCATATCACTGATGTCTGGACCATTTTTTCCTGAAAGCAAAACATCTGCAGTTTGTAATATTGGAATACTGAATCCCACAGTTTCCTGGCGTAATGGCGTGATACTCATATTTTCTGCAACGATATCTACTTCGCCATCCTGTACCATGCGGAGTGCCTGTTCCGGAGATTGAGCAATATACCAGCGTGTGGGAAGGCCGATTCTTTTGGCAAAGTCTTCAGCCATTTGTCGGTGTGTCTGATTGACGATTGTTTCACGGGGAAGTATCGGCTGATTGTCACCGGTCAAACTGACGAATCGGATTAGACCACGCTTTTTGATCGCGGCAAGGTCTCCCTGTTCGATATAGTTTTCGTTTGCGGTACGGTCTGCGGGTAAAGTCTTCTGTTCAATATCTTTCACAGATACATGCGGGGCGGGTGCGGAATCGCGTTGATCGCATGCGGCAATGCAGAGGGTCAAGAGTGCTATAAGCAGCGCGCCGAGGAGAGCTGCACGGCGATTTAACTGAGTTTTTTCTATTGCAATAACTATTCCCACTTTAGTGCCCTGAGACGTTAGTAGTTTCCATTGCCAAGCTCTATGTTAAGGTCGTCGCAGGTAATATCCGATGAGCTGCCTTGCGGCTATGGATGTTGCACCTGGCAGCTATGAAAACTTACTAAATCCTGGTTGCTTGACTTAACGGAAACCTGTGTGTACTGGGAATTCGCAGCGCGATATCCAGAAGAGCGGGTTGCAATGCATCGTACTCGGCGCGCGACTGCGCGGTATGTGAGTAAAATTCGGCACATAGCGCAGACGCAATGCAACTTCCCCCGGAGATATGTCTGTGTAGGCGCGGTAGAGCTTGCTGATGTTATGCACATACTGAACCGGCTCAGCGCCGCGCACATAGCCGTAGCGCGCTTTTTTGAAATACCGCGGTTCTGAGAGTTTGAGCATCGCGGTTTCGACATTTCCGAACCAGACATTCGGATCCAGGTTCAGGTCTTTTGCCAGGCGCTGCGCGTCGTACAAGTGGCCAATGCCGGCGTTGTAGGCAGCCAGGGAAAACCACAAGCGGTTTTCCAGGTTGATGTCGTCATCAAAGCGCTCGCGTATCCAGCTCAGGTATTTGACCCCAGCCTCGATTCCACGCTTGGGTTCAAACAGCGGTGGTGGATACCCAACTTCCTCAGCGGTACGCGGCATAACCTGTAGTAACCCCTGGGCACCTACTGGCGACTCTGCATTGGGGTCAAAGCTGCTCTCCTGCCACATCTGGGCAACGATCAGACGCCAGTCAAATTCGTGCTCCTGCGCAGAGTTTTTTGCGAGTTTGTCGTAAGGCGATAAGTCTTCGCCCGGCCTGATCCGGGTTAGTATTTTATCGCTGACTGCCTTATCTGGTTTGAAGTAGTAATTGACTTTTTTTGCGTACTGTTTGGATGCTTTGAACTCTTTGATAAAGGTATCGATTCTCTCCCGCAGGGATTTGTTTTCCTTGAGAACCATCCAGCCTTGGGGGAGTGGGTCACTGACCACCGGACCTGCAGTAAGGCCCTCTCGCAGAGCAGCGCCTACTTCTGCGGCACTGGCGTCGACAATGGTGGCATCCAGCTCGCCTTCTGCGACCATATTGACGATTTGCTCATAGCTTACTGCCGGCTCGGCCAGCTCTATCTTCACCTTGATGCCGCTATCCTGTAGCGCTTTTGCGATGCTCTCAAAAATTGAAAAGGCGCGTAGGGTAAGGGTGCGACCATTCAAGTCCTGGACAGTTTTGATTGGCGGTTTGGCGCTGTTACTCAGGACCTGCTCGGCCATTTCGATGTAGGGCGTGCTGAAATCGACTCCGCGGGCCTTGCGCTCTTCGGTGATGGTGATCGAGGCACCCGCAAAGTCACCGCGTCCCGCCTTTAGCCACTCGATCAGTTCCTGGTCATAGGGTACGACAATCAGCTCCAGTTCAAGGTCGTGCTTTTCGGCGAAGGCTTTGGCGAGGTCGTAATCGAAACCCATCAGGGTGCCTTTCCACATGAAGTAACTGGTGGGACCGTTGTAGGTGAGAAAGCGGATCACCTTGGATTTTTTGATCGACGCCCAATCGGACTTCCTTTCAGTCGGCGCTTTTACCATTTTCTTGGTGAGAAAGTTGTTGATGCGCAATCTGAGTTCGGGGGAGTCTTTGCGCATGGCCCAGACAATGTCTTCTTCCTCACTGAGGAAAGCGCCCGCCTTGAAGTCGTCCCGGTAGCCTTTTACCCCCTGCACAATATTACTGTCGAGAATGGTGACCACGTTTTTTCGGCGGTTGATATTGTCGAGCAACTGGTCGACGGTGTCGTTTTTCTGCAGCTCGCGCATCTCAAGCTCGGCGCCAGGAATTTTCTGTTTCAGCGCCTGGGCGGTGGCAACATAGGTGCTGCCCGACATGATGGAAATAATAATATTGTCGAGTTTGTCCGGGTGCTCAACGTCAGGCCCGTTTTGCCCTGTCACCAGTTGTTGGCGGGCGTTCGCTATGGCCTCTGTCAGGTCAAAATTCTGTGCCCGCTCCTCGGTGCGGGTTAGGTTTCCAGTAAAAACATCGGCGCGGCCATTCTTGATCATTTCCAGCGCCTTTTCCGGTGAGGCTGCTGCGATCCAGTGTGGTTCGAGCTTGAGTCGCTTGGCGAGGTCTTCCGCCAGTTGATAGTGCAAGTGGGTCACGATTGCCGAGCGGGGAAGCAGATCTTCTTCGCTGGTAGCCAGGGTGACAAAGCGGATACTGCCGCGTTTTTTCAGCGCGCTCAGGTCTCCCGATTCATCGTAGTTCTCGAAGCGGGTATCCCTTTCTTTTTTGAACTCTTGCGGTGGTTCATTTCCCGGTGCGGGGGAGGGGGCTTTATTGTCGCACCCGACAATCAATCCGCAGAGAGTGAGTATCAAGACTGGCAATAGCAGGTGTTTGGAGAGAATCGCGCCCATGAATTACTCCGCTTTGGCAAATAAAGCGATTCAGCAATCCTAGGGTCGCCGCGGAGAAATAGTTGTGAGGTGCGAAATGGCCGCTGCTGCAATCATTCAACCACAGCAGTGATTTCCCCTTCAGCCAGCCTGGCGTGGACTCTTTGTCCTGAAATCACATCCTGGGCACGACGTATGACCTGTTTCTGTTCATTCTGGACAATCGCGTAGCCACGATCCAGTACCGCCAGGGGACTGACACTGTTGAGCAGCTGAGCGGAAAAGCCTAGCTGCTCGCCCTTGTGTTGCAGCAGGGACACAATGGATTTGTGCAGGCGCTGGGTTTGCTGTGATAGTTGTAACTGCGCACGCTGCAACTGTTGTCGAGGGTGAACTTGCGCCAGGGCACGCTCCAGTTGTGCCAGTTGCAGGGTGTTGGCCTGGGTGCGACCGCGCATTGCCGCCTGTAGTCGAATCTCCAGATGGTCCAATCGCTGCGCACGGTTTTGCAGTTGCTCCCGGGGGTGGCGGATACGGTTGCCTACCAGCTGCACCTGCTGTCGCAAGTGGCGCAGTTGCAACTCCATGGCGCGTGTCAGCCGCCAGCGAGCTCCCTCGATTTCCTCGCTGAGTGCGGCGGCGTTGGCGCTGGCGATCTCCGCGGCGGCAGAGGGGGTGGGCGCGCGGACATCGGCTACCAGGTCGGCGATCGTGGTATCGGTTTCATGTCCCACTGCGGAAATGGTGGGGATCGGGCAGGCGGCCAGGGCACGGGCAACAATTTCTTCGTTAAACGACCACAAGTCCTCGAGCGAACCGCCACCGCGTCCGACGATCAACAGATCGTGACGTTGCAGTCGCCCGGCAAGCGCAATGGCGTTGGCAATCTGCTGGGCAGCACCCTGTCCCTGCACGGCGACCGGGATCAGCTCGATTTTCGCGGCCGGGTAGCGTCGTCCCAGTACCTGGATCATGTCCCTTACCGCGGCACCCGTGGGGGAGGTGATGATGCCGATGGTGGTGGGCAGGTAGGGCAGGGGCTTTTTGCGTGCCAGTTCGAACAGTCCCTCAGCCTGTAACTTGGCTTTCAGCATTTCCAGCTGGCGCATCAGGGCGCCAAAGCCCGCTTCTTCCAGGTGCTCGATAATCAGCTGAAATTCACCGCGCCCCTCATAGAGGCTGACCCGGGCGCGCGCGAGCACCTCGCGACCATTGCCTGGCTGGAAGCGCACACTGCGGTTGCGGCCTTTGAACATGGCACAGCGCACCTGGGCGCGAGCGTCCTTGAGGGTAAAGTACCAGTGGCCGGAGCTGGGTGCGGCGAAATTGGAGATTTCGCCGCTGATCCACAGCAGCGGCACGCTGCCCTCAAGCAGATGTTTCACTTCCCGGTTGAGCTCACTGACGGACAGCACGGGGCGGCCGTCGGTGGGGAGTGGGTTAGGTGCGCTGGGGGGAGTGTGTAGCATCTGGGACTCTTCAGGACGGTTTCAGGCGGCCAATATTGCAAGGATGGGTGCCCGCGTAAAGAGATTTGCCAATCTAGACTAAATAGGCTTTTGTTTCCGAGATCGTTGCGGCTATAATCGCGCCGATACCCATTCCCGCTCCCTTGAGGTTTGAGTGTCCATGTCTGAATCCGGTCTGCGCATTGCGCGCGAAGCCCTCACTTTTGATGACGTCCTACTTGTGCCCGGTTATTCCGAGGTCACGGCGAAAGACGTTTCCCTGAAGACAAAACTGTCTCGCAATATCACCCTGAACATTCCGCTGGTGTCTGCCGCTATGGATACCGTGACCGAGTCGCGCCTGGCCATTGCGTTGGCCCAGGAAGGCGGTATCGGCATTATTCACAAGAGCATGTCCATTGAGGAACAGGCTCTGGCGGTCCGTGCAGTGAAGAAATTCGAAGCCGGTGTCGTCAAGGATCCGATTACTATCGAGTCCGACGCCACCGTGCGTGAACTGATCGCACTGACCAGCCACCACAACATCTCCGGCGTACCGGTGATGGACAAAGGTAACCTGGTGGGTATCGTTACCAGCCGCGATGTGCGCTTCCAGACCAACCTGGATATCCCCGTTGCCCAGATCATGACCTCCAGAGAGCGTCTGGTGACCTGTGCAGAGGGTGCCGCACCGGAAATGGTGCGCGAGCTGCTGCACAAACACCGCATTGAGAAAGTGCTGGTGGTGAACGACAAGTTCGAGCTGCGCGGCCTGATTACCGTCAAGGATTACAACAAGGCGGAACAGTATCCCAATTCCTGTAAAGACAGCGACGGCCGCCTGCGTGTGGGCGCCTCTGTCGGCACCAGCCCGGATACCGACGACCGCGTTGCGGCATTGGTAGAAGCCGGTGTCGATGTTCTGGTGGTCGACACTGCCCACGGTCACAGCAAAAACGTGCTGGATCGCGTGCGTCGTATCAAGGAAATGCACCCGCAGGTGGATGTCATTGGCGGCAACATTGCCACCGGTGAAGCGGCCAAGGCCCTGGTGGAAGCCGGCGCGGACGCCGTGAAAGTGGGTATCGGTCCCGGTTCCATCTGCACCACTCGTATCGTGACTGGTATCGGTGTGCCGCAGATCACCGCGATTGCCGAAGTGGCCAAGGCCCTTGAGGGTACCGGTGTGCCGCTGATCGCCGATGGCGGTATTCGCTTCTCCGGTGATATCTCCAAAGCGGTGGTTGCTGGCGCCTATTCGGTAATGATGGGTTCCATGCTCGCGGGTACCGAAGAGGCGCCCGGTGAAGTGGAGTTGTACCAGGGGCGTACCTATAAGTCCTACCGTGGTATGGGTTCCCTCGGTGCCATGTCGCGCACCCAGGGCTCTTCCGACCGTTATTTCCAGGATGCCAGCAAAGGCGCGGAAAAACTGGTACCGGAAGGTATCGAAGGTCGCGTGCCTTACAAAGGCCCGATTTCCGCCATCGTGCACCAGATGATGGGTGGCCTGCGCTCTGCCATGGGTTATACCGGCAGCGTCGATATGGACACCATGCGCAACCGTCCGCAATTTGTGCGGGTGACGGCTGCAGGTATGGGTGAGTCGCACGTACACGATGTGCAGATCACCAAAGAGGCGCCCAACTATCCTGTTGGCGGCCGCTAAAAATTGATACTCCGCATTCAATGCGGATTAAAAAACAGAAGTGCACTTTCAAGTGAACCGCAAACGGACCTCTCAGGGTCCGTTTGCCGTTTATAAAACCGTTACGAGTAAGCCATGAGCCAAGATATCCATTCCAGCCGAATTCTGATTCTCGACTTCGGTTCCCAGTACACCCAGTTGATTGCCCGCCGTGTGCGCGAGCTGGGCGTGTTTTCCGAGATTCGCGCATTCGATATGAGCGATGACGAAATCCGCGAGTACAACCCCAAGGGTATTATTCTCGCCGGTGGTCCGGAATCTGTTCCCGAAGAGGGCTCCCCACGCGCGCCACAGGCAGTGTTTGAACTGGGTGTGCCGGTACTGGGTATCTGCTACGGCATGCAGACCATGGCGCACCAGCTGGGTGGCGCGGTGGAAGGCAGTAATGTGCGCGAGTTTGGTTACGCCCAGGTGAAAGTCGAAGGGCAGTCCGCACTGCTGCACGACATCAAAGATCACCTGGACGACAGCGGCAGCGCGCTGCTGGATGTATGGATGAGCCACGGCGACAAAGTGGTAAAAATGCCGCAGGGATTCGAGCTGATGGCCTCAACCCCATCCTGTCCCATCGCCGGTATGTACAACGCGGAAAAGAATTTCTTTGGCGTACAGTTCCACCCGGAAGTCACCCACACCCTGCAGGGTAACCGCATTTACGAGCACTTCGTGATCGAGCTGTGCGGCTGTGAAAAACTGTGGACCCCGGAAAACATCATTGAAGACTCCATCGCCAAGGTGCGCGAGCAGGTAGGTAGCTCGAAAGTGCTGCTGGGCCTGTCCGGCGGTGTCGACAGCTCCGTTGTGGCGGCGCTGCTGCACAAAGCCATCGGCGACCAGCTTACCTGTGTCTTTGTAGACAACGGCCTGCTGCGCAAGAACGAAGGCGACCAGGTAATGCAGATGTTCGCCGACAACATGGGCGTGCGTGTTATCCGTGCCGATGCAGAAGAGGCGTTCCTTTCGCGTCTCGCAGGCGAAGACGAGCCGGAAGCCAAGCGCAAAATCATCGGCAATACCTTTATCGAAATCTTCGACAAGGAAGCCACCAAACTCAAGGATGTGAAATTCCTTGCCCAGGGCACCATCTACCCGGATGTGATCGAGTCAGCCGCCGCCAAGACCGGAAAGGCGCACGTGATCAAATCCCACCACAATGTGGGCGGTTTGCCGGAAGATATGGCGTTTGAACTGGTGGAACCGCTGCGCGAACTGTTCAAGGATGAAGTGCGCAAGATTGGCCTGGAACTGGGCCTGCCCTACGACATGGTTTACCGCCACCCCTTCCCGGGGCCGGGTCTCGGTGTGCGTATCCTCGGCGAAGTGAAAAAGGAATACGCAGACATCTTGCGCGAAGCCGATGCCATCTTTATCGAGGAGCTGCACAAGGCCGACTGGTACCACAAAACCAGCCAGGCATTTGTGGTGTTCCTGCCGGTCAAATCCGTTGGTGTAGTGGGCGACGGCCGCCGCTATGAATACGTGGTGGCGCTGCGAGCGGTCGAGACCGTCGACTTCATGACCGCGCGCTGGGCGCATCTGCCTTATGAGCTGATCGAGAAGGTCTCCAACCGTATC
Organism: Microbulbifer sp. ALW1; assembly: GCF_009903625.1. NCBI lineage: Bacteria > Pseudomonadati > Pseudomonadota > Gammaproteobacteria > Cellvibrionales > Microbulbiferaceae > Microbulbifer > Microbulbifer sp. ALW1. The sequence goes on from NZ_CP047569.1 coordinate 2,190,622, forward strand.
ATCAATGAGATCGAACACATCTCACGGGTGACCTACGATGTTTCCAGCAAGCCGCCAGCGACCATTGAGTGGGAGTAATGGCTCCTCACTGGTAATCGCCAGTACTGTTGTGAATCCCGGTTGATGCTTGAAGCGTTTGCGTGCCAGCGATAAACCAGGTTTGCGCACAATACGCAAGGATGCGATCAAGCCCCGTCCTCTGCTGGTCAGAATGTCCACCGGGCGGCGGGGTTTGATTTCTCAATGGCTCTCAATCTTGGGCTTTGCTTCTAAAGCTTCCCTCCCTGAACTCTTTCGCGTGGGCCCCTGATTCTGTTGGCGCCGGGCCACAGATCTCAAGGCTGAGCGTTGGCGGGTATTGTCAGTGCGCGCAGGTTTTTCAGTAGGTTTTCGGCTCGCGCGATATTGCTCACCAGTTGGACATTGTCCGGGGCCAGGGTGCTGGCCTCACGCCAGACATACAGCGCTTGCTCGATTTTTCCTTCACTGTATAAATCATTGCCCCGTTTAATCGCGGCGTCCACGCGGGCATCCAGCTGGGATTGGAACTGTGATTGTAGCGGTAACAGCTGTGGGTGCTGCGGAGATTGTTGTCGCAGTTGTTCCAGGTACTGCCGCGCACTGGGCAGGTCGCCGGTATCCAGAGCCTGTTGTAATTCTGCGATGGGGACTTGGGCAGCCTCTACCGGCGTGGTTATGGCCGGTATCGTTTTGGTGCGACTGCGGTTTTGACGGGAGTTTTGGTTGAGGTGTCGGCTGAGGAGTGCCTGGCTCTGCGCCAGTTGTGCCTGTAGGTCAGAATCCTGCTGGAGGTCGTCGCCGTATAGCGCTCGAGCAATTTTCAGGGCGCGCTGGGCCATCTCATAGTCTTCGCGCTTCTCGCGCGCTATGGCTTGCTCTACATATTCGTGCAGTGCTTGCGCTGATGCCCGGCGCTTGCGGTTGTAGTTTTTCAGTTCGAGCCAGGTCAGAGCGGCTGGGCCATTGAGTTGCTGTAAGCGCTGGTAGGCTTCGGCATCTTTGAGTAGCTGCTCGCCACGGTGTATCTCAAGTTCCATACGCACACGCTCTTCCCGCAGCTGGCGCCGAGTGGCCAGTTGCAGTTGCGCACTGATCAGAACCTGGCTGTCTGGCAATACTCTTGTGGCACCTTTTAATAGTTGTTCGGCGCCATGCCAGTCATTCTGGTGTTCAAGAGTGCTCGCAGTGCGGATGACATCGCGCTCGAATTGTTGCAGCTCGCCGTGTAACTGTTTGATTTGTTTCTGTTGCTCCGCTGTCGCGGTATCCAGTTGCTGCAACTGATGGAGCTCGGCCGACTGCCGGCGAACCAGCTGCAGGGTATCGGGTGAAAAACCTTCCAGGTTCTGCGGTGCGGGGATCAGGCTACATGCCGGCAGTAGCGGCATCAGGAGCAGCCACAGGAGATACCTCGCAAGCCGGTCAGGCATGGTCGACAGCCCGCAGGCCGGTTTGGTGTGTGCCACTGGTCATTAAGCTATGCAGATTGGCTTCCAGCTGTGCCTGATCGTCGCAATGAATATCCTGCACCGAATAGATTTGTACCGGTGTCGATTTGCCGCGAATCGACAGGTTCTGCCCGGCGTCCGCGGTGATGCGTGGCTGTAACATGGTAAACAGTTGTTTTCGGATAATGGTTTGATCCGGCTGGGCTTCACTGCACAGCCGGGATGCCAGGTTTACGGCATCGCCGACCACGGTGTACTCCATGCGTTCGTCGGAGCCAAGGTTACCTGCAAGCATGGCGCCGCTGTTGATGCCGATGCGAAAGTGCACTTCGGGACGGCCGTCAGCGCGACGCTGCTCGTTCAACTGCGCCGCTAGCCGCTGAATCAATATAGCGCAGCTGACAGCATTGAATGCATGGTCACTATCGTCTTCCAGTATTCCAAACACCAACATCGCACAATCGCCGATAAATTTGTCGACTACCCCGCCATACAATGAGCAGGCGCGCGAGATATAGGAAAAATATTCGTTTAACAGCTCTGAAACCTGGCTTGGCTCCAGTTTTTCCGACATGGCGGTAAAGCCGGTGATGTCGGCGAACAGCACCGTCGCTTCGATGGGCCTATCCACCAGCCGAACTTCATCCAGGTTGGCCAGGACCTTATCAGCAACATTCTTCGACACGTAGCGGGAAAAGACCTGCTCGACCTGAGATTTTTTTAGCAGACCCGCCGCCATATTGTTGAACCCTTCGAACAGAAAGCCGAGTTCATCGTTGCGCCGCTGGTCGATGCGGGTTGCGAGATTGCCACGGCCGATTGCCCTGGTCGCCTCCATAAGGTGGTGGATGGGAAGCGACAGGCGCCGGCTCAGCCAGTAGGCCAGCAGTGAGGCGAGTAGAGTCATGCCCAGGGTGGCGTAAATAATGGCATTGCGGGCGCTGGTTGCGGCCTGGTCCATCTGTGAGGCCGATAGGGTCACCACGACAGAACCGACCCTGACGCCCTGGTAGGTGGCTGGGGCGACAAAGCTGATCAGGCGTTCGCTGGCGCCATCTGCGGCTTCCCGGAACCAGGGCTGGGCCCTGGCAGTGCCCGCGGCAAACAGATGGCGGGGTATTTCTGGCTGGATCCCGGTCGCCGAAAGCAGGGCGCCATCATGGTCGTAAATACCTGCACCGAGAACCTTGCCGTCCATCCCGAGATTAGTGGTTAGCAGGCGCAGATTCAGGTTGTTCTCCGACAGAATCGGCTCGCTGGAAAGCTTTGCCAGCTGCAGCGCCATGGTATTGCCGAAATCCTCCAGTTGCGACCGCATCAGGCGGTTCTGGTTGTCGCTGATGAATATCCCCAGGCTCGCCATGCCCAAGACCAACAGCAGTGTCATAACCAGGGCCAGTTTGAAGGCAATAGGGATATGGCGGGGGAGCAGCCTGGCCAAGCGCACATGTAGGCCGTCGGCAATTTGCCGCAACGTAGCTTTGGCCTTCGTGATCAAGGGGGTTGCTCTCCTCTGGATATTCGGGGTGAAGGGTGTGGTTGGATGGGGACTATACCAGTTCTTGGGCTGCCACTAGGAATCCCGGTTGAGCAGGCGGATTTTTTTGCCTTCGGTTTCCGGTTTGAGCGGTTCAGGTGTGCTCTGGTCGCGGCGGAAGGAAGGTGAAAAACAGCGTCCAGACTGGTAGTATCCCGCTGCAATTGCAGGTGTCGATGGCGATTCACATTTCGCCGCGCTGCCAGAGCTGGCTGATTGTCCACTGCGCCTTTGGCCTCGATCAGGATCGGGGGGCAGGGGTGAGGCGTACTTGCAAGCCGTACTTTATTCCATCTTTGATAATGAGTATCATTTGCGAGATTTGACGCAATAAAAGAGTGGACGTTTATGCAAGCTAAATATTCTGTACAAAAGCGTCGAGGCCTCGGCCTGGCGATCGGCTTTGTTACCCTGCTGGCCGCGGGCCAGGTATTCGCCAACGGCGCCATCGGCGACCACGTCAATGAGCTGAAAGCACATATCGGTTCCTACACCGAGGAAGTGAGCTGGCTGGTTGGCAAGTACGGTGAAGTGGTCGACAGCTACGAGAAAAAAGGCCAGAAAGCCACTGACACCAATGTCATGGTGGAGTACTGGGAAGAGGTGGATTTCCACTCCGCGATTGAAACCAATTACGTGCCGGTGTACGCCAATATCTGGCAGGGCATCTTCGGGGTAAAACAGGCGATCGAAGCCGGTGCGCCCATCGCCAAGGTGCGTGAAGAACAAGCCAAATTGAACCAGGCCCTGTGGCAGGGGCTGGGTGCGGTGAAGCTCGCGTCCCAGTTCCAGGAGAAAGGCCTGCTGGCGAAGGTGCAGACTACCGAGACTGAGCCGACCACCATGCCGGAAACTCTGGACGATATTAAACATCGCCTGGATCGTGTAGTGGCCAAGTACGCGGAGAAGCTGCCAGAGGCGGCCACCAATATCGTCCACGATACCTACCTGCACCGTTTTGAGGGTGTCGAGGGTGCTCTGATCGAGCAGGATGCCGCGCTGGTTGAGGACCTGGAAAAAGATTTCAACGTCACGCTGCCCCAGGCACTGGATGGCAAAACCAGCGTTGATGATGTGCGCAAAGTGGTAGAAGCCATGCAGGCCAAGCTGGACAAGGCTAAAAGCCTGCTGTTGGAAGCGGAAAAGAAACGTAAAGACGTCTTTTAAGGTGCTGCCGGTAACGCTAGGGTTGCCGGCTTTGCTCTTTGGATTCAGTAAGGAATAAATGTGCAGCGCAGAGCTTTTATGCATGGCCTGGCTGCGGTTGGCGCGCTGGGCTGTCTGCCGGCAGCCCGCGCACTGGCTGCGAGTCCCACGGCTACGTCCATAGGAAATGCCATCTCCGTCGACCAGCTCCCCAAGTTGGAAGGTGACCTCACCCTGTATCTCGGGCGCGGGGAGGGTGGTCTTTACGAGAATGTTCTCGAAGCGATCAAGAAGCGCAATCCCAAGCTGAACCTGAAGATCCGTCGTGGCGTTACTGCGGCACTGGCGAATACCATCGTGGCTGAGGCCAAGGCGGGTGTGCGTCGGGCAGATGTGTTCTGGGCGGTGGACTCTGGTGCTGTCGGCGTTGTGGCCGATGCAGGTCTTGCGCGCCCGCTCCCGGCGGCGCTGACGGATCAACTCAAGCCTGGCTTCCAGTACTCCCACTGGGCGCCGGTCACCGGGCGCATTCGTACGCTCCCTTACAATACAGATCGCCTGAATGCAGACCAGATTCCCGACAGCATTATGGCGCTGGCGGATAGCAATCTGTCCATCGGCTGGGCGCCGGCTTACGCCGCCTTCCAGTCGTTTGTGACGGCCATGCGCCTGCTGGAGGGCGACAAGGCCACCGGCGATTGGCTGCGTGCGGTCAGCCAGCGGGCCAAAACCTACGCCGGTGAGCTGGGTGTGGTGATGGGTGTTGAGCGCGGCGAAGTCGATGTGGGCCTCGCCAACCACTACTACACCCTGCGTTTGAAAAGCGGTAAACCTGACGCCAGTGTCGATCTGGCGTTTACCAAAAATGATGCCGGCTGCCTGGTCAATGCGGGAGGCGTGGTTGCCCTGAGTGAGGGTGATCTGCCAACTAACTTTATCCGCTACCTGTTGACCCGTGAAGTACAGTCGTATCTCGCTTCCGAGGCTTTTGAAATTCCACTGGTCAATGGCGTGCAGCCACCAGCGGGGCTGGTCCCTCTGAGCAGTATTTCTCCCCCAAGGTGGACCTCACCCAGCTGGCTGACCTGCGCCCGACGCTCAATCTGATGCGCAGCGTCGGCGTGCTATGACCCTCAGATCTCTGCTGCGCTGGCCGGCGTCATACCCACTGGCCCTGGTGATCGCGCTGATGGCGCTGGTGCCGGTGGGGGTATTGTTTGGTCTCGCCTCCGACGAGGCGCAGCTGTTTGACGCCCACAACCTGAAAGTACTGACCAATACCCTACTGTTGATGGTGTTTACGGTACTGGGGTCAATTTTGATCGGGGTTCCGCTGGCGCTGTTGACGGCCTATGTACAAATGCCCTGGCGGCGCCTGTGGTTGATTCTGCTCGCTGCCCCCCTGGCGATTCCCAGTTATATCGGTGCCTTCACCCTGTATGCGGCTTTTGGTCGCGGTGGCGAGATTGAAAACCTGCTCGGTTTGCCGGTGCCGGCAATGGATGGTCTGGTAGGAGCCACCATTGTCATGATTCTTTATTCCTACCCGTTTGTGATGCTCACTACCCGGGCCTCACTACTCAGCCTGGACGCCAGCCTGGTCAATGCTGCCCGCACTCTGGGAATGAGCCTCGGGGTTAGCCTGTGGCGGGTTGTATTGCCCCGGGTTGCTACCGGTATCGCTGCCGGCGGTCTACTAGTGGCGCTTTACACCCTGTCGGATTTTGGTACGCCCGCCATCATGCGCCTGGATACGTTCACGCGGGTGATCTTCGTGGAGTACAACGCCTTCGGGTTGAGCCAGGCGGCGATGCTGTCCCTGCAGCTGCTGGTGATTGTCGGCCTGGTGCTGTTTCTGGAGTCCCGGGTGCGCGGAAGCCGCGAGCGGCCGGGGCGTCACCTCACCATCTGGCCTGGGCGCGGGCAGCGACTGGTCATCGCCCTGTCCGTTGTGCCGATTCTGGTGCTCGCCATAGTGCTGCCACTGGCGGTGTTTGGCATCTGGCTGGCTCGCGAGGGCACTGAGGGGTTTGAGTTCAGTTACGCCTGGAATTCGGTGCACGCCTCCCTGCTGGCGGCAATATTCGCGGTGATTCTGGCGGTACCGGTGGCGCACGCCGCTATTGCCGGTCGCGCCGGGCGACTGATGGAACGCATGACCTATTTCGGTTTTGGTGTGCCCGGCATCGTGATGGGGACTGCGCTGGTCTACGTTGGCCTGCAACTGCCATTCCTGTACCAGACCCTGGGCTTGTTGGTGCTCGCTTACGTGCTGCGCTTCCTGCCTCTGGCGGTAGGTTCGGTGCGCTCTACTGCCGAGGGCCTGGATCCGAGCCTGGTGAAAGCGGCGCGCGTACTGGGAGCCAGCCCGCGAGAGGCCTTCCAGCGGGTGACTCTGCCGCTCACCGTACGCGGCATGGTGGCCGGTGCTGCCCTGGTATTCCTCGAGGCCATGCGCGAGCTGCCGGCAACCCTGATGCTGGGGCCCACCGGATTTGAAACCCTGGCCACCTACTTGTGGCGGGTGTACGAAGCGGGGTATTTTGGTCGCGCTGCTATTCCCGGTTTGCTGCTGGTGCTGATGTCTGCACTGGGGCTTGCGCTGATGTTGTCCGGTGAGCGCCGGGCCGAATTTGATGTTACTGAGACCCCCCATTCCTGATGCTTAAGGTTAGCAATCTGACGGTAAATTACGGCACCACCGCCGTAGTGAAGGACCTGAACCTGGCCCTGGCAGAGGACGAAGTCCTGATGCTGGTGGGCCCCACTGGCTGTGGTAAAACGACCATTCTGCAGGCTCTGGCGGGGCTGCTTCCCATTTCCAGCGGTGAGATTGCGCTTGGCGGCTGGCACGCCAGCGCTACCATGCCGGTGCCGCCCGAAAAGCGCAATGTGGGCATGGTGTTCCAGGACTTTGCGCTGTTTCCGCATCTTACTGTCGAGCAGAACGTTTGCTTTCGCCTGAGTAACACGGCGCTGGCGGATCACTGGCTGAACCTGCTGGGGCTGGACAAGCTCCGCCATGCCAAACCGGCACGCCTCTCCGGCGGGCAGAAGCAGCGGGTGGCCCTGGCGCGTACCCTGGCGCATGAGCCGGCGTTCGTGCTGCTGGATGAGCCCCTGTCGAATCTGGACGCGGCACTGAAAGACAACCTGCGCTGGGAGATCCGCGAGGCGCTGAAAGCGGCCGGTGTACCCGCCATCTGGGTAACTCACGATCAGGAAGAGGCCCTTTCGATTGGTGATCGCGTCGGTATTCTCAATGGCGGAGTGCTGGAGCAGCTGGATACACCTGAAAAGTGCTTTTCGGAGCCTGCCAGCCGATTTGTGGCGCGCTTTCTGGGGGAGGCGAGCTTCCTGCCGGGCGATCTGAATCAGAATCAAGTCATTACCGCGCTGGGACCTGCGCCGGGTATACCCATTGGCGGTGCGGCCGGTAATGTGGATTTGTTACTGCGGCCGGACGATCTGTCGCTGGTACCGTCAGAGCTTGGTAACGCCGTGATCGACTGGGTGCGCTATGAAGGCTGTTCTCGTCTCTATGCGGTGCGCCTGGCGGGCGATACGCAACTGCGAGTGCGTACCAGTCACGAAGTGCGGGCCGAGCCCGGGCAACGCGTGCAGATGGCAATCACTACCACCCACCCCCTGGCGGCCTTTTCGCGAAGCAGCGCCTGATGAAATCAGCACCCGGATAACTCCGGGTACTGATTATCGAAAGGGCTTCTCCACGCCACTTACCAAGACCCCACTGCACGGGTCAGATCAGCCTCCGTTGTACCCTTCAAGTGCTTTGGTGACTTCTCCCGCCAATTCGCGCACTCCCTCTGTGCAAGCGTGTTTTTTCCGCCACTTATTCCGCCTTTGATCGCTTTTTTGGTAGCTCCTTAGGGCTAACGTAAAAAGCTTTCCACAGCCAGAGGTGAACGAAATCAGGCCACCAGTTACAACGGAAAATTGTCAAGATAGTTTTGGACTTATTTGTAACCTATTGATTTTAAAGGAAAAAGATAATTTGGTTAATTTTTCCTCACAATCTGGTTACACCAGCGCATGGGGGCTGGCGGCGTTTTCCTGATAGTTGCTCACAGACATATCCACAGATTCTGTGGATTGTGAATAAAAAAACCCGGCAGAGGCCGGGTTTTGTGCTACTTCGGAAATTATCCCCAGTGACTGGGGGAAATTCACCACTGGCTAGCGGAATTTCAACTCTACCCGCCGGTTCTGGGCCCGGCCCGCTTTGGTTGCATTGCTGGCAATAGGTTGGGTTTCGCCGTAGCCACGGGCGCTGATGCGTGAGGCATTTACACCCCGCTCAACCAGGTAGCGGCGCACAGACTCCGCACGTCGGCCCGACAGTCCCAGGTTGTAGTCGTCCTTGCCCATGTTGTCGGTGTGGCCGGCAACCTCTACTTGGGTGTTGGGTTGATTGCGCAGGGACTGCACCACCTTGTTCAGTGATGTTTTGGCTGAGCTGGTCAGGGTTGCGGAGTTGGTTTCAAACTGGATGTTCTCCAGGGTGATGGTCTGGTCGGCAACCACGCAGCCGTACTCATCCACGTCGGCTCCAGGCAGCGTATCGGGGCAGCGGTCATTCTGGTTCAGTACGCCGTCGCCATCATCATCCAGGTTGACCGGTGCCGGGGGCTCCACCGGCTTGGGTGGTTCGACGTATACCGGAGCCGGGGCGGGCGTCTGGTGAAGAGGGATGCTCAGGCCAAACCCGAATTGCCAGTCGTCCATATTGCTGGCAAAGAAGTCGTACAGGTAGCGAATCTCGGCGCGTACTTTTATCCCGCTGCGACTGATGGCGCCACTGGTGAAGCCGGCGCCGACGTTGAGGAAGGCGTTGGTTTCCTGGATGCCGTAGTTAAATTTCGTATTGTTGTGTGAGACGCCGACACCCCCCAGAAGAAAAGGGGAGTAGCCGCGGCGGCCGTTAAAGTGATAGACCGCATCCATTCCCAGCCCGGTGAGATCGTTGTCGCTACTGGGTATCAAGTCACCGGTGTACACGAAAGGCGTGGCCACAACCGGCGCGGGCACAAAGCTGTTGGTGTCCTCGTCCAGTTTTGTGCCAAAGAGCTGCACTTCGGTGAACCAGTTTTCGTCGGTCTGCCAGCCGAAGGTGCCGCGCAGGCCGGCCGCCTGCCGGTCCGTATTGCGATCGGAATCTACGCGGGTCAGGAAGGGCATGATATCGATGTAGCGATCTTCCTGGGCGGTTGTGGGGAGAGCGGCGGTGGCGGCAATTAGGGCGATCCCCGCCGTAGTTTTCTTCAAAAGCATAAATGGCATCCTTGGCTTTATCGTTTGCTTCACTGAGCTGAATGTCAGAAGTTGGTGTCTGGAAATACCTTGTCAGTACCAGTAAATACCTGTCAGTCCATGTGCTTCGTGCCGCGACCGACTTCAAACATGACCGGATCACTGAATCCGTTGTTATCCCCGTTACTTATTAGTTGATCTCTGCGACTTTTCCAATGTATCGGCTCCTCAAACGAAAATTTCTGGCGGAAAAAGTTTTTTCTGGTTGCGATATATACAGAGTGGGCAGGGAAAGATAAAAATTTTGGCGCCCGCTGGTTAATAGATATCGATGCACATATGAAGTGTCCAATGGACAGCGGGCAGTGGACAGCGGAATACGGAAAGGTTTTTTATCTGGGGGGGATAGGAAGTGGCAGGCCCGCAATACTCAACATGTCACGGGCCTTCTGTCATATAGCTTCCGTATCAGAACTGATGCCGGAAACTGATCAGGGCGGCGGTGATGGCGACATTCAGGCTTTCCACACCGTTTTGCATGGGGATGCGCAGGCGGTGGCTGCAGGTTTCGGTCACGGCAGCACTTACCCCGTGGGTTTCATTGCCGAGCACGAAAATATTGGGCGCCGCGGTGTCGATACTGCGCAATGTGTCTTTGGCGTGGGAGGACAGAGCGCAGACCCGGGCGCCTTGTTCAGCAAATTTTTTCAGCACTGGTGCCAGCTGTTCGCATCGCAAGATGCGGGTTTTGAACAGGGTGCCGACACTGGCCTTGATCACCAGCGGATCTATTTGCGCACAGCCTTTGCGTGGCAGCAGTATGCCGTCAATACCACCGGCGCAGGCGGAGCGAATAATCATGCCGAGGTTTTGCGGATTGGTGATGCCATCCAGCGCCAGCAATTCAAAATGCTCGTTGTGTTGTTCCTGCAGAAAGGCTTCCGCGGTGCCGTAGCGGGGAAGCGCGAGATCCAGTGCCACCCCTTGATCCTGGCGCGCATTTTTTGAAATACGTGAGAGCCCTTTTCTGTCCAGGTAGGCAATTTCAATATTGCGTTCCGACGCCAGCTGTTCGATACGGCTGATCAGCTGATCTTTGCGGTTGCTGTCTGCCAGGTGCAGCTTGTGCACTGGGAGGCTCGTATCTTCCAGCGCTTCCAGTACGGGCTTGCGTCCGTAGATCGTCAGCAGGCTGTCAAAAAAAGCGCGTTTTTTCAGGTATTCGGGGGAATCGGTCACGTTGGTTTTTCGCTGAACAGGGTTTTCAATTGGAGGCCGAGGGCGGTGCTGAGTCCCGCGTTTGTTGCCAGAGGCAGTGCCGCTTCACCCAGTGTGCGGTATACCCTTGCCAGGTGGGGGGCATCTTCTGGCTGGTGGGCGGCCAGTTTTTCCAGTGCGTCGAGTTGCCGGGTTACGGTGCGGATATCCCCCCTCACCAGAGGCCCCGTCAGAGCGTTTTGCGGCCCCAGGGCGAAGTTGTTTTGGGCCGTCTGCAGCACGATGGGGGCCAGTAGTTGTTTGGCGGTAGCGTCATCAATACCGGCTGCGGCAAAAGTGCGCAGGCTGAGGTCCATCAGTACCGTCAGGTAATTACAGGCCATCACCGACCCCGTGTGGTAGAGCACTTTCTGCTCCGGGCTCAAGCGGATGCAGTGGCAGTCGAGTGCCGCGAAGGCAGTGGCCAGCGTGTTCACCGCCGCAGGTGCGCCCTCAAGCGCCACCGTGGCACCGGGTAAATCAGTGAGCGAACGCTGCGGGTCGGCAAAGCTGTGTACCGGATGGGCACTGGCCAGGTTTGCAGCGCTACAGGCGCTCAGTGCGCTGGCGGGCAGCGCACCACTACAGTGAAATACCAGCGGTGACGACGTTTGGCCCGGCTCGTTGCCAGTCCCATTTGACTGGATGGCTGCCAGCCTGGTCGCGAGTTGCGTCGCGACCGGTTCAATCTGGTCGTCTGCAACCGCAATCAGCCACAGGTCTGCCGCTGGCATTGTCTCGATGCTTGCTGCGGCGTTGCCGGCATCAATAAAGGCGCAGGCATCGGCGCTACTGGCTGGGCTGCGATTGAATATAGCGCCAATCTGGAAAACGTGTCGCTGCTGCCACAGTCGTGCCAGGGTGCGGCCGAGGCGGCCCGCACCAATCACATTCAGTGTCTGCAATTATTTGCCCGCCAGGCAATGGACGTAGGCGGCTACGGCATTGCTTAGCCCCATGCTGATGGCATCCACAGTGAGTGCGTGGCCAATGGAGACTTCCTGCAAGCCGGGGAGTGTGCGATAGCGGGGCAAGTTGATCAGGTTGAGGTCGTGGCCGGCATTGATGCCAAGGCCCAAGTGCAGCGCGTGTTCGGCGGCAGCGCAGTGGGCGGCAAATATCGACTCCAGGTCACTGCTCTGGCAGGCAACGGCTTCCGCATAGGGGCCGGTGTAGAGCTCGATGCGATCTGCGCCCACTTCGCGGGCCAGGCCTATCTGGGTTTTGTCCGGGTCCATAAACAGGCTGACACGGATACCAGCGTCCTTGAGTTGCTGAATGATGGGCTCCAGGCGCGCGCCATCTTTATTCAGGTCGAAGCCGTGGTCAGAGGTTAGCTGGTCGTCGCTGTCTGGCACCAGGGTGCACTGCTGTGGCGCGGTTTCCAGTACCAGTGACAGTAGCCCGGGGTAACTACCGCTGGCGCCGGCGAAGGGGTTGCCCTCGACATTGAATTCAATATTCCGGCTGGCACAGAGCGCGGAAAGATCGCGCACGTCACCGGGGCGGATATGGCGCTGGTCGGGACGCGGATGCACGGTGATACCGTCCGCCCCTGCGTCCAGGCAGGTGCGCCCGTGGGCAACCACATCGGGATAGTTGCCCTCGCGAGAGTTGCGAATCAGGGCGATTTTGTTGAGGTTGACGCTGAGTGCAATCACTGGCCGCTGTCTCCGGTATCACTGTCTTTACGCTGTGCTTTCAGTATACGCACCGCCATATTTGGCGCATCGGTGAAGGCTTTGTGCTGGCCTCGTGGCTCGGCGGCAATCTGCTGCACCACGCTCATGCCCAGCAACACTTTGCCGAATACGGTGTAGCCGGGTTTGTCGGCACTGGCGTCCAGGCGGCTATTGTCGACCAGATTGATGAAGAACTGCGAAGTGGCGCTGTTGGGGTCGTTGGTGCGTGCCATGGCGATGGTGCCGCGCACATTGGACAGCCCGTTGCCTGATTCATTTTCTATAGGGTCGAGGGTCGGCTTTTCCTGGAAGTCGAAGGTGTATCCGCCACCCTGGGCCATAAAGCCGGGAATCACGCGGTGAAAAATGGTGCCGTTGTAAAAGCCACTGTCGATGTAGGCGAGAAAGTTCTCAACGGTTTTCGGCGCCTTGTCCGCATAGAGTACCAGCTCGATGGTACCGAGGTCGGTTTCCAGTTCCACGCGGGGATTGTTCGTGACCGCCAGCGCAAGGCTGGAAAGGCAGAGCAGTGTGGCGGTGCAGAGGGCGTTGAGAATCGAGAGGCGTTTCATACTGTAGTCCGTTAGCTAAAACAAAAAGGCCCGGTCGCTGACCGGGCCTTGGGGAGCCGGTTCAGAAATTCTAACCGGCGCCCAGTAGTGCGGCAAAGTGGAATGCGGGTCTAAACGCTAAGTTAACAGCCCGCTTGCCGTTAGTTGGCCCACTCGGAGTGGCGCTTGCGCGGGCGGAAGTGCGGTGCAACCAAGGCCAGAATGGCCCCCATCAATACCGAGAAGGCGCCATACATAAACCATTTCTGGGTGTCATTGCTGGACAGGCGCTGGATTTCCGCGTGATCCATGGCCTGCTTCTGTTTCAGCAACTCGTGCTGGTTGAGCAACTTCTGGTGACGCTGATTGAGGGAGACCGCATCGGCAGACAGGGTCTTCAGTTCTTTAAGTTCCTTGGCCATTGCTTCGGCCCGGTCCTGTTCTGATTTCAGGGCGGTGGTCAGCTTGCCATTTTCTTCTTCCAGACGGCGCACTTCGCCACCGAGGTTGCCCTGCAGGCTTTCAATATGTTCTAGGCGTGCCTCGGCCTGAGCCAGTTTGATCTTTGCTACCGGCTCATTTTCCAGGTATTGGCGGCGAACCCAGCCTTCTTCACCGCCGGGGGTGCGCACTTGTGCCCAGCCGGTATCCGGGGAGTCCTGCAGCAATGTCAGCTTGGTGCCGCTGGGCAGGCCTCGATGCAGAATGCGGAACTCGTTGCCCTGGCCCGAACGCATGGGTACATGCAGTTCGTCGGTGATATACCGCTCGGAACTGAGTGCCTGGCTGTGGCTGGCGCCGAGGGTAATCAGGGTGGCGGCGATGGAGGTGAGGAATCTTTTCATGGTCGGGGATATATCTTTACGGGGACTTTTTTATCGTTGCTCGGTTGGATGCAATCTGATCGGGGTTGGCGACTCAGGGTAAAACCAGTTTGTAGGGTTTTACCGTCACTCCGGCGTAGACACCGGCTTCCACATAGGGGTCGGCATCGGCCCAGGCCTGGGCTTCCTGCAGTGAAGGGAATTCCGCAACCACGAGGCTGCCGGTAAAACCCGCTTCACCGGGGTCTTCACTGTCGATGGCCGGATGTGGGCCGGCAATCAACAGACGCCCTTGGTCTTTGAGATCGTTCAGGCGCGCAATATGCTGCGGGCGTGCGCTTTGGCGCAGGGGCAAGCTGTTTTCAACATCCTGGCTGATGATGGCATACCACATAGACGAGTTCTTTCCTGGATTTCTAGTTATAGGCTGTGTGTGAATTGGCGACTGCGACTATTGTTGCACCACAATTTCTTCCAGCTTCAGCCCGGTGAGTTTGCCGATACTGCGGAACAGGAAGAAGAGCGCGAACATCAGAATGACGGTCGCGGGCACAAAAATAACCGGGTAGCTCATGGCGGTCATTTTCCCCAGTTCCGCATTAAATGCCTCGGTACCGGGGGGGCTGACGAGCATGATTTTCGCCAGAATGTAATTGAGCGCGGACGACAGGAAGAATGAACCGGCGATCATCCACGAAGTGTGCATCAGGGTGCGGTCAAATGCCGCGGTATTGCCATTGCGGTTCAGCGCCCGGGCAATTTTATCGGTATCGAGAATACGGTCGTTGTAAATAAGGGTTTTTACCAGCGGCCAGCGGGTGTAAAGGGAGGCCATGGTGGCGACCCCCAGCAATCCGGGAATGGCGGCCTCTTTGATCGCCATGTATTCCGCATCCAGTTCCAGCAGGCTGATGCCGCCAGTGAGCAGAATGCTGATGATGCCCAGTGCGGAGAAAAAATTGACCTTGCCAGAGCTCAACAGGTCGCGCAGCCCGTACAGTAGCGGGAAGGCGAGCGCCACTACAATGGCCCATTTTGTGCCCAGCCAGTCATCGCCGGACAACTTGGTCAGGATCAGGGTGGGAATAATAATGTTGATGAGCAGGTTGCCGAGAAAGCTCTCTTTCTTCGGGGCTTTTGTTTGCTCAGCTGTTTGTTCAGCTGTTTGCTCAGCGGTAGGGGCTGCCGGCTCACCCGCCATTTCATCAGAAACAGGAGTGGACAGGCTTGGATTGCGTTGATTGCTATCGGTCATGGTCTGTTCCGGTGATAATGCCCGCTGGCTGACGTTACAGCTGTCAGTGGCGATAGTGGTTCCCCCTAAAGCGGGGCCTTATCCCTGAAACCGGTGAACCGGTCTGGTACGCGGAGTTTTAATCCATTTCAGCACGCTGAGACAACGGCAAATGGCGCTAGTTCCATGACTAGTCCCATAAAACGTTTCTCATCGAGCCCTTCTCAAAGAACCCAATGACTATAGCCCCTGAAGCAGCCCTTAAATCAGCCCCTCAAGTAAACCTGGAAATAGCCTCGGAAACGCCTATGGCGAGAGAGACACATCAGACAAACCCGGCTCCGGGGCAGGATTCCTCTGGAGCTATTTCGCTGACTGCCAATGCGCTTTCTGGTCAGGTAGACCTGCACTGCCACAGCACCGCGTCTGACGGTATTTTAAGCCCTTCGGAGCTGGTGTCGAGGGCGAATTCTGCAGGTGTGACGCTGTTGGCGCTTACGGATCACGACACCCTGGACGGCCTCGCCGAGGCGCAGGAAGCGGCCAGTCAGTCAGGGGTGACCTTACTGCCGGGTATCGAGCTGACTACGCTCTGGGGGCGGCGTGTGGTGCATATTGTCGGGCTCAATGTGGACTGTGCGGCCAGTGAGCTGCAGGGGGCCATCGCAGAGCGCACGCGGCTGCGTGAGCAGCGGGCACTGCAGATCGCTGAACGCCTGGAGAAACGTGGCTTTAGCGGGGCCTACGAAGGAGCCAGGGCGCTGGCTGGAGAGGGCATTATCGCGCGTCCGCATTTTGCGCGCTGGATGGTGGCGTCCGGTCACGTGAGCGATACCAGCAAGGCATTCAAGCGCTACCTTGGGGCCGGCAAAATTGGCGATGTGACCGTGCAATGGCCGTCCATAAAAGACACCATCGACTGTATTGCCAGCGCAGGCGGCGCTGCGGTACTGGCGCATCCACTTAAATACGGTCTGACCCGCAGTCGCATTCAGGCGCTACTCACCGATTTCCGGGCGGCAGGGGGCCGCGCAGTGGAAGTCGTGTGCGGTCAGCAGAATCCGGTGCAAACCCGGGAAATCCTGTCGTTGATGGAGAGGGTCAATTCCCAGCCTGCAGAGAGTAGCGCGGGGCTGCAATGCTCGACTGGGTCGTCACTGCTCGCGTCCCTGGGGAGTGACTTCCACCAGCCGGATCAGCCCTGGCGGGCGCTGGGCTCGGTGCGACTGCCTGCAGGCGTCGAGCCAGTGTGGAATCTGTGGCAAACTGGCGGCCTTAAATGTCGGTAATGTCAGCGGTATGAGTACCGCTGTCTCTTTCAAATTACAGGGGGTAGTTGTGGCGCAGTTCTTCCAGATTCATCCGGAAAACCCACAGGAGCGGCTGATCAGTCAGGCCGCGGATATCGTATCTGCCGGTGGCGTTATCGTATTTCCCACGGATTCCGCTTATGCCATTGGTTGCCGGCTTGGCGAGAAACTGGCGGTGGAGCGTATCCGCGCCTTGCGCAAGCTGAATAAGGATCACAACTTCACCCTGATGTGCCGGGACCTGTCCGAGCTGGCTAGCTACGCCAAGGTGGACAATCAGATGTTCCGCCTGCTGAAAAACCACACCCCCGGTCCCTACACCTTTATTATGCCGGCCACATCCGAAGTGCCCCGCCGCCTGGCTCATGCCAAACGCAAGACCATCGGCCTGCGGGTGCCCGACAACCCCATTGTGCAGGGATTGATCGCCGCCCTGGGCGAGCCGTTGATGAGCTGTAGCCTGATCATGCCGGGGGAGGATCAACCCCTGATTGACCCCTACGACATCCGCGAAACCCTGGAGCACCAGGTGGAACTGGTGATTGATGGCGGCTTCTGCGGTATGGAGGCAACCACAGTAGTGGATCTGACCGGTGATGAGCCGGTCCTGGTACGCCAGGGCTGTGGTGCAATTGATGAAATTCTCGGCTGACACTGATGTATAATCGCGCGTTTGGTTTTGCCGAAGGGCTGCAGTGTGTCCAGTGACGAAATAGAAGAAGCGGTAGCGGCCGGTGTGGCAGATGATGCCGGTAATGCTAAGACGGCTGAGCCGGTTGAAACGGCTGAATTGCACACCGCCGCTGACGCGGAAGTCGCGGATACTGAAGGTGAACAGCGCGTCACTATTGAACTGGTGGACGAAGCGGCGGTAACAGATGCCGCAGCAGACGGCACTGCCCAGGGCAGTGGCCCGCGCCAGGGGGAAATGCCGTTCGCCATGGTGGAGGGCAAAGCCTTCACCAACCTGCCCAGCGACCTGTATATCCCGCCGGACGCCCTGGAAGTCATTCTCGAGGCCTTTGAAGGGCCCCTCGACCTGCTGCTGTACCTGATTCGTCGCCAGAATCTGGACATTCTCGAGATCAACGTTGCCGACATCACCCGCCAGTACATGGGCTATGTCGAAATGATGACCGCGATGCGCTTCGAGTTGGCGGCGGAATATCTGGTGATGGCGGCCATGCTGGCCGAGATCAAGTCGCGCATGCTGTTGCCGCGCCCGCCGGAAGCGGAAGAAGAGGAGGGGGAAGACCCCCGTGCGGCACTGATTCGCCGCCTGCAAGAATACGAGCGCTTCAAAACCGCGGCGGAAGATATGGACGAACTGCCGCGCATGGGGCGGGATGTCCACCAGGCCAGTGCCACTGGCCCGGATCGCAAGCTCACTCGCCCCGAGCCGGAAGTGGACCTGAAAGAGGTACTGGTCGCCCTGGCCGATGTGCTGCGCCGCGCGGATATGTTTGAGAGTCATCAGGTGGAAAAAGAGAAGCTTTCCACCCGCGAGCGCATGACCCAGGTATTGGACAAGATCCGCCACCGCCAGTTTGTGCCCTTCGTCAGCCTGTTCAAGGCGGAAGAGGGCCGTCTGGGAGTGGTGGTTACCTTCCTGGCAGTGATGGAGCTGGTGAAAGAGTCCCTGCTAGAGCTGGTTCAGAACGAAGCCTTCGGTGCCATTCATGTCCGCGCCCGCGGTGAAGTAGAGCAGCCGTCCGACGAGTTGGATGATGACGCTGAGTTCATGGATGATGATATCGATGCCGAGCGCGATGCTGTCGCCAATGCGGAAGACGCACAGAGCTTTGGTACGCCGGAACCGGAAGTGCCGAGCGGCACCGAATCAGACTTCGATGACGAGGCACCGCAGGTCGCGGAGAATCCAGTGGCTGCCGTGGCGGAGCCCGGTACTGATTCCGGACTTGAATCAGATCAAGAACAAGAAACCTCTGTTGAAACCGCGGATACCCCGCCGGTGTTCAGCTGAACCCGAGTGAACGCGAGAAAATGAGTATTGCCCCGGAATTGTTGCGCCGGATTGTGGAAGGCGCATTGCTGGCAGCCGCCCAGCCGCTGTCGGAAGACCGCCTGCTGTCACTGATCGACGAAGGCGAGCGCCCGGAAAAGGCGGCGCTGAAAGAAGTCCTGGAGCAGATTGCCGAAAACTGTGTCGAGCGCGGCTTCGAGCTGCGCCAGGTGGCCAGCGGCTGGCGCTTTCAGGTGCCGGAAGATCTGGCTCCCTGGGTCAACAAACTGTGGGAAGAAAAACCGCAGAAGTACTCCCGGGCTACCCTGGAGACACTGGCAATCATCGCTTACCGCCAGCCGATTACCCGCGGCGATATCGAGGAAATCCGCGGTGTCGCGGTTAGTTCCCATATCGTCAAAAGTCTCTCGGAGCGTGGTTGGATCAAGGTGGTGGGGCAGCGGGACGTGCCCGGCAAGCCCTCCCTTTACGCGACCACCCGCGAATTCCTCGACTATTTCAATCTGAAAAGCCTCGAGGACCTGCCGACCCTGGCGGAAATCCGCGATATCGAAAGCCTGAATGCAGCGCTGGATCTGGGCGATGTTCCTCCGCCGGCGGCAGCGGAGGACGGTGAAGTTGAGGGGGAAGAAACCCCAGAGGCGCCAGAGTCCCAAGCGGTAGAGCCTGGTGAGGCGGCGGATGAATCCGAGACCGCAGATGCGGAACAAGCCTCTCCGGCCGTGACCGAAGACTACGCTGAAGAAACGGAAAATGCAGAAGCGGACGCAGAAGGCGCCGAGACTGCTCACGACGAGCCGGAAACGCTTGTTGAAGATGAATTCAAATCCCCGGAAAACCTCAATTCATGAGTAATGACGCAGCGCCAGCGGGCGAAAAACTGCAAAAAGTATTGGCCCGAGCGGGCTTGGGTTCGCGCCGGGAAATGGAGCGGGCCATCGAGGCGGGAAGAGTGACCGTCAATGGTGAAGTGGCCGGGCTCGGCGAGCGGGTCAGTGACGATGATCAGATCGAATTTGACGGCAAGCGCCTGTCCGGCGGCGAAGAAAACCGCCTGCGGGTCATCCTGTACAACAAACCCATTGGCGAGATTTGCTCGCGCCACGACCCGGAAGGGCGTCCCACGGTTTACGATCGCCTGCCCCGCCTGAAGAGCGGGCGCTGGATTTCTGTCGGGCGGCTGGACTTCAACACCAGCGGCCTACTACTGTTTACCAACAGTGGTGAACTGGCTAACAAGCTGATGCACCCTTCCTCGGTGATTGACCGCGAGTACCTGGTGCGGATTCAGGGCCAGGTGGACGAGGAAATGAAACGACGCCTGGTGAAAGGCGTGCAGCTGGAAGATGGTGAGGCCAAGTTTACCGACATAGTGGAAAGTGGTGGTGAGGGCTCCAACCGCTGGTTTTACTGTGTGGTCATGGAAGGGCGCAACCGCGAGGTCCGCCGCCTGTGGGAATCCCAGAATGTGCGCGTAAGCCGCTTGAAGCGGGTACGTTACGGCAGCGTGTTTATCCCGTCTCACGTGCGCGTGGGGCAGTGGATCGAAATGGAACCGCGCGAAATCGATGACCTCTGTGTTACTGCCGGTCTGCCCAGGCTCGGCCAGCGCCCGCTGACCCAGGCCGAGAAAGAAACCCTGCAGCGCCAGCGTCGCAAGCTGCGTAAATCGCCGGTTCCAGCCGGGGGCAAGGCGACAGCGACGGCGGAACCCGCTCGGACGAGCGGCAGGCGGACTGCTGATAAGCCGGAGCGTAAAGGGCCGGCTGGTACGGCGGCCAAGCCTCGCGGAAAGCCGTCATTAGGCAGCCCCGATAAGCGCGCGGGCGCGGGCAAGGCATCGCAAGGATCAAAAGGTGCGGGGAAAGGCCCGGCAAAGGGCCCGACCAAGAGCTCGGGGAAAGGCCCGGCAAAAGGTTCGACAAAAAGCCCAACCAAAGGCCCAAGGGAGCGTCGCTCTGGAAAATAGTCCGGAGCGTGAAAAACAAAGCACGACAAACGAAAAAGGCAGCGCAAGCTGCCTTTTTCGTTTGGGTGTCTCGCGGCCTTGAGGCTGCTTACGTGGGGTTAAATATTCGCTCAGGGCTGCATGTTCTTCGCTCAGGGCCGAATATTCGCAGCTCAGCTCAGCTCAGCTCAGCTCAGCTCAGCTCAGCTCAGCTCAGGGCTGTGGCTGTTCTTCCGGCTGGAACTCTTCAAGCGCGTCGCCATCGGTATCCGGAACCTCGAGGTCGTCGCCCTCGATGATCTGGTTTTCCATGCCCGGGTCTATCTCTTGCGGCTCGATGGTACCGGGCTCTTCGGTGGACGGAGTGGCATTTACGGGCGGGACCGCCTCGTTGCCGGAAGCACTTTCGGCCTCAACGACAGACTTCAGTTTTTGCAGACCCTCTTGGTAGGATTTGCCCACCATCTTCGACACCATCAGTCCCATCCAGCGGGCGATGGGGCTGCTGCCCATTTCGGAAGAAAATGACCAGGTGACATTGGTGCCACTGCCCTGCGGTTGCAGAGCGAATTCTGCCTTGGCGGTACCCTGGTCACCGAAGTCCAGGTCGGTGGCAACCCGGGAATAGGGTTCGCTGGCGGTAATGGTCTGGGAGCCTTTACCCACGCTGGGGTTGTCACTGGTCCACTTCATGACTGCCCCGTTGCCTTCGGAAAAGCCCTCGTAGCTGTACTGGGTCTCGGGGTCAACCTGGTACCAGGGGGACCATTTATTGAAATTGCGGAAATTGTTCAGGTAGGGGAAAACCACCTCTGGCGGCTCGGCGATATAAACACTGCGCTCGGTCGTGGCCACCCGAGGGAAGAGAAAGCCGGCAAGTACCAGCAAGGCGAGAAAAATCAGAATATACAGTATCCAGCGCATGGCGGACTCCCCCGTCAGAGCCAAGTAATTGAACCGGTATTTTGAGGCCAAGCCCCGGCCCGGAAGGGGCTGGACAATGGAGTGGCACTCGCGCGATTCACTGCTTTGGAGTGTACTGGCTGCTATGACTGTTCGCCAGTTCGCGCGTTTTTCGTGCGTTTTTTAAAAGCTGGTATCCAGCAGTGGCAAGGTCATGCGCACACACAGGCCGGCGCCGTGCGCATTAAAGGCTTCGATATTGCCGTGGTGCTGCGCCAGGGTACGCTGGGCGATGGCCAGGCCCAGGCCAAAGCCTCCGCTCTCGCGGCTGCGCGCCTCGTCGGTGCGGTAGAAGGGGCGGAATATCGCCTGTAACTCTTCTGCGGGCACACCATTACCAGAGTCGGTGACATCAATCTGGCACTCGTTTTGACGGTGTTGAACATTCACCGTAACCCGTCCGCCCTGCGGGCTGTATTTAATGGCATTGCGCAGAATGTTTTCCAGCGCCGCGGTCAGGGAGCTGCCACGAGTGGCGACCAGTAGCTCGTGGTCGTCGCATTGGCTGACAAAGTGCAGTTGTTTTATCGCCGCCTCGTCTTTCAGGTCGTCAATGAGCGCTGCTAACAGGCCGTTAATCTCAACTACATCGTCCAGCGGGCGCTCGTCGCTGCCACTAACCGGCAGGGACAGGATGTCGGCAATGATGTCTTCCAGGTAGTCTGCCGCCTTGCCGATCTTGTCCAGTTCCGGGTCCAGTGCCTGAACATTTTTTTGCCGGGCGATACCCAGCGCCACCTGCAGGCGAGCGAGCGGCGAGCGCAGCTCGTGGGAGACATCCTTGATCAGCCGGCGCTGCTCCCCCATGGATTCCTGCAGTTGTGCGGTCATGGAGTCGAAGTCCGCCGCCAGCTCCCCCAGCTCCCGGCCGTGCCCGTGCAGTGCCGGGGCAACCCGATAGCTGAGGTCACCTGCGGCGACGCGCCGGGTGGCGACCCGCAGGTTGTCCAGCGGCTTACTGAGGTAGCGTGCCAGCCAGTAGCAGGCCAGCCCAGAGGCCAGGGTGGCGAGTACCAGGATTTGCCAGAAATTGCGCAGCAAGAAGCGCAACAGTAGTTCTTCCTTGCTTTTACCGGCAATGAATACAACCCGCAGGCTGTCACTTCCGCGCTGGGGAACGAAGAAGCCGACGCTCGGTTTCTTGTCCACCAGCCCCCGTGTTTCCCGATTGCGGTAATTTAGCGCGCTGAACAGGGGGGCCATGGATCGGGGCAGGGCACGTCCAAGGACTTCTGCTCCGCTGCCGTCGATCGCGAAAATGCGTTGTTGAATTTTCTTGGGTTGGCGCTCCAGCCAGTGCCGGAAATGATCGGTGCCGTGGCGGCGGGTCATACGCAGATTGTCGGTAATCTCGCGGAAGAGCTCCGGCCCTTCCCAGCGGTCTTTCTGGCGCGGATCGCCAAACTCCCGGATATGGGTAATGTAAACCGCTGATAGCACCATGATGACTGCGGTAAGCCAGGCACCCAGAAACATTCTTCCGAACAGGCTGCTCATGCTGCTTAAGCCTGACTGCTGGTAAGCATATAGCCAGCACCGCGTATGTTGATGATCAGCTCCCGGCTGGCGCCTTGCTCCGCCAGCTTCTTGCGGATGTTGCTGACGTGAACGTCGATGGAGCGGTCATAGGGCATCAATTTGCGCCCCAGGGCCTGCTCCGTCAGTACCTCTTTGCTGACGACCTCACCGGCATTTTCCACCAGTACCTTGAGCACGGAAAATTCTGCGCCGGTCAGGTTGACGGGCTGGTCTGCCCAGAGGCACTGGTGCTCTCTGGGCATCAGGCGCAACTGGCCACTGCTGAGGTTGTCGTCGCTGGTCTCCACTTCGGTACGCCCGCGGCGCAGTATCGCCCGCAGCCGAGCGGCCAGTTCCCTGGGGTTACAGGGTTTGGGCAGGTAGTCATCCGCGCCCATTTCGAGCCCGACAATGCGGTCTACGGTATCGCCCTTGGCGGTCAGCATCACCACGGGCAGTGAGTGGCTGGGGTTGCCAGCGTCTTCCCGCAGTTTGCGCAACACATCAAAGCCATTGTGCACCGGCAGCATCACATCCAGAACCAGTGCATCGAACGGCTGGCTGCGGGCCAGCTCCAGGCCTCGGCCGCCATCGTTGGCAACGGTGACCGCAAACCCTTCACCCAGCAGAAATTCTTCCAGCAGCTCTGTCAGTTCGGTGTCGTCGTCGACCAGTAGGATATGGCTCATGGCTGATTGGTATCCGCTATGTTACGTCGTTGTTGGGGCCATTATATGTCCGGAGAGGCGGGCACTTGGGGGAAGGTTTTGCACGTTTTACCGTTCTTAACAAATGTTTACCGCCGTTATCCCCTGTTTACAGTCCGTGAGCCTAGTATGCACCTACCGACTCGGGAAAAGCGAAAGTCAGACATATCGCCATAGCGGTATCAACAATCAGCATCACTAGAGGATGAGTCTATGAACAAATGGAAAGCACTTGCCGGTAGCCTGGTACTGGGTAGCGCGTTGGCCACTTCCGGAATGGTAATGGCCTTCCCCGATGGGGATCACGGACCTCGCGGTCACCACAAAGGCGGCCATAACCACGAACGCATGTTCGAGCGCCTGGCGGAGGAGCTGGACCTGACCGAAGGGCAACAGGCGCAGCTGAAAGCCAATCGCGAGGCAGGTAAAGAGGCGCGCAAGGCCGATCGCGAAGCGATGCGCGAGATGCACAAGCAGCTGCGCGAGGCCATCGAGTCCGGCGCTGATCAGGCGACCCTCGACAGTCTCGGAGCCAAGCTGGGCCAGCTGGAAGTCCGCAAAATGCAGCGGATGCAGGAAAAACGCGTGCAGTTTGAGTCCATCCTGACCAACGAACAGAAGGTCAAACTGGAACAGCTGAAAGCCGAGCGCAAGGCCCGTCACGAAGAGCGCAAGCAGCGCTGGCAGCGTGACGAAGATTAATAAGCGGTCAGTCAGTCGCTTCTCGGCTCGCCGGCGCCCACCCCAACAGCCGGCGAGCCATCCCCCTGGGCCCCTGCAACTGCAGGGGCTTTTTTTATCTGCTCAATGTTGGGAAAATGCCCGCCCCGCTGGCGCGGCTTGGCGAAAGTCTAGGGCGAGCCCGGCACCTGCCCCAGAGGGCAGCATTTGGCAGTTGAGGAGAGATTGTGAGCAAGATCGGCCTGTTTTACGGCAGTGACGAGGGCAATACCGAGAGTATTGCCCAGCGAATCGCCGCCCGTCTGGGCGAGGAACGGGTGGATATTCACGATATCGCCGACGTTACTCAGCTGGAGATTGCAGATTACGACCAGCTAATCCTGGGCATTCCCACCTGGGACTTCGGGCAGATCCAGTCCGACTGGGAAGATTTCTGGGAGGATGTGCAGGAAATCGACTTTACCGGCAAGACCGTGGCCCTGTTCGGTCTCGGTGACCAGTTCGGCTATGGTGACTATTTTCTCGACGCCATGGGCATGCTGCACGATGTGATTGTGGCCAATGGTGCTGCCATCATCGGACACTGGCCCACCCAGGGCTACGAGTTTGAAGCGTCCAAGGCCGAAGTGGCTGGGCAGAACATTTTTGTGGGTCTCGCCATCGATGAAGACCAGCAGGAAGAACTGACCGGTGGGCGCCTCAATGCCTGGTGTCAGCAGATTGCCGAGGAGTTTGACCTCGACGGTGGTGCCGACAGCGTCACCGAGCTTGAGGACTGAGGGCGCAATGGCCGACTCCAATAAAAAGTCTCTGCAGGAATTCTGGCCCTGGCTCGCGGACCACTGCAACTGCATTCTTCGCGCAGGCTCTCCCGATTCAATCCTCTACGACGATGAGGATTTCCACTGGCGATTTGCCCAGGAAAACCCGCAAACGCTGCTGGTACAGCTGGTGCGTGGCAAACGCCTGGTGGGCGAAATTTTTGTGGAACCGGAATTGATCAGCGCGGTACGTGCGACACCGGGTGACAAAGACGAAGTGATTTTCGACCTGATGGCCGAGGCAGATGGACAGGAGCAAGTGCTTTACTACTTTGTGATGGCCCACGGTTTTGATGACAGTGAGCCGTCGCAATCGGCGAGCAGGCACGGTCGCCTGCATTGATACCGTGGCAACTATTCGCACTCCCATAAAAAAACGCGGCTTGAGGCCGCGTTTTTTTATGGGCTGACCACAGTGTTTAGCGAGCCAGCAAGCCCACCAGGATTTCCCGGTACATATTTTTTACCAGGTCCAGGTCGTCGGCCTTCACGCACTCATCCACCTTGTGGATGGTGGCGTTGACTGGGCCCAGTTCCACAACCTGTGCTCCGGTCGGTGCGATAAAGCGCCCGTCGGAAGTGCCACCGGCGGTGGAGAGTTCGGTGTCGCGACCGGTGACTTTCTTGATGGCTGCCTGCGCAGACTCCACCAACGGGCCTTCGGCGGTCAGGAATGGCTGGCCAGAGAGGTTGAAGTCGGCTTCGTATTTGAGACCGTGCTTGTCAAAAATCGCACGGGCGCGGCGCTCCAGGTCTTCCGCCGTGGTTTCGGTGGAGAAGCGCCAGTTGCACACGACTTTCACATCGCCGGGAATCACATTGGTGGCACCGGTGCCGCCGTTGATGTTGGAAACCTGGAAGCTGGTGGCCGGGAAAAAGTCGTTGCCCTGGTCCCACTCTTCCGCTGCCAGTTCGGCGAGCGCCGGTGCCAGTTTGTGCACCGGGTTTTCCGCCAGGTGCGGGTAGGCGACGTGGCCCTGGATGCCGAACACGGTGAGCTCCAGGCCCAGTGAGCCGCGACGGCCGTTTTTGATGACGTCACCGGCGAGGGTGGTGCTGGAGGGTTCGCCTACCAGGCACCAGGTAATCTTTTCGTTGCGCTCTTCCAGCCACTCGACCACTTTCACGGTACCGTGTTTGGCCGGACCTTCTTCGTCACTGGTGATCAGGAAGGCGATGCGGCCTTTGTGATCCGGGTGGGCGGCGACGAATTCTTCACAGGCGACGACCATGGCAGCCAGGGAGCCTTTCATGTCTGCGGCACCGCGGCCGTAGAGCATGCCGTCGACGATTTTCGGCTCGAAGGGCGGGTGTTGCCAGTTGGCTTCGGGGCCGGTTGGGACTACGTCGGTATGGCCGGCGAAGGCAAATAATGGACCTTCTTCGCCGCGCACGGACCAGAAATTATCGGTATCACCGAAACGCAGGTGCTCGGTTTTGAAGCCGATTTTTTCCAGGCGTTCGAGCATTAGTTCCATGCAGCCGGCGTCTTCGGGGGTGACGGATTGCCTGCTAATCAGGTCGCAGGTGAGTTGTACTGTTGGGGTCATAGTTTTTGGCTCCGTCGCTTTTTGTTTGGAGCACTGTTCCTGTTTTGTGGCGGCCTGCCTGCCGGGGGCTGTTCGCGAGACACGCCGTGAACCCATCCCTGGGGGCTCTTCTAAAACATCCCTGTTTTAGAAGGTCTCGCGAACAGCCCCCGGCAGTCAGGCCTTCGCGTTGAAGTTGATTACGCTAAATTAATTCAGTAGGGCGACCTTTATGTCCGACTCGGAGTGCAAGGGGTCGCCTGAAGGCAGAGCGCTGGGTGGAGCCTTTCGGAACCGTCGGTGCCATGAATGGCACCGCCGGAGCGTACAGGGATGTATTCAAGGGGGGTGCCTAGCCCGATTCCGAAAAGCTCCCCCTGATGATCTGCCGCCACCGGGTTTAATCAATGCGAACCCGATAACCAGCAGGTCAATATTTAGTTGCTATGCAACTCCGCATTCAACTCCACCGCACTCTTGTTGGTCAGACACTCAACAGCACCAGTAGAAGAGTTACGACGGAACAGCAGGTCAGACTTGCCCGCCAGATCGCGTGCTTTTACCGCTTCAACTTCTGCACCCTTGTCGTCCAGAACGGACACTTTGGTGCCGGCAGTGATGTACAGGCCGGACTCTACGGTGCAGCGATCGCCCAGGGGAATGCCAGTGCCGGAGTTGGCGCCGAGCAGGCAGCCTTCGCCGAGAGAGATTACGATATTGCCGCCGCCGGACAGGGTGCCCATGGTGGAGCTGCCGCCGCCCAGGTCGGAGCCTGCGCCGACAAACACGCCGGCAGAAATACGGCCTTCGATCATGCCCGGACCCTCGGTGCCCGCGTTAAAGTTCACGAAGCCCTCGTGCATGATGGTGGTGCCTTCGCCCAAATAGGCACCCAGGCGCACGCGGGCGGTGTGGGCGATGCGTACGCCGGTGGGCACTACGTAGTTGGTCATTTTCGGGAACTTGTCCACGCAGGAAACTTCCAGCAGCTCGCCCTTGAGGCGTGCTTCCAGCTGGCGCTGTGGCAGTTCCTGCAGGTCGATGGCGCCCTGGTTGGTCCAGGCGACGTTGGCCAGCTGGCCGAAGATGCCGTCCAGCTTGGTGCCATGGGGTTTTACCAGGCGGTGCGACAGCAGGTGCAGCTTCAGGTAGGACTCGGGCACGGACTGGGGCGCTTCGTCGCTGTGCAGCACCACAGCGACCAGCGGACGCTGGCTACCGGCGAACTGGCGCAGGATGGCGGCTTGCTCGCTGGCGCCGGCGCTTTCCAGTTGATCGGCCAGCGGTTGCAGTTGTGCTTCTTCCAGCGCAACGGCCACATTGCCGCCGTCGATGTTGAGGGTGCTGGTTACGGCGCTGGCAATGGCGTCAGCCGGATTCAGGAGCGGCTGGGGGAAGTAGACTTCGAGCCATTCGCCCTTGCTGTTGCAGGTGCCGACGCCGAAGCCGATGCTGTATAGGTTGCTCATGTTGGTTTCCTTTTCCTGAGTCTGAAATTCTGTTGATGAATCTGATAGCGATTTAAATTTATTGCGCGAAACTGGCGCTACTTCACAAATGAGGCGTAGGTATCCGCCTTGAAGCCAAACAGGGTTTCGTCGCCTTTGGTCATTACCGGGCGTTTGATCAGTGTTGGGGTTTCCGTGGCCAGGGTGGCTGCACTGCCGTTGTCCATTGCATCTTTTTGCGTGTCATCCAGTGCGCGCCAGCTGGTGGAGCGGCGGTTCAAGACTTGCTCCCAGCCGAACGCTGCCAGCCAGTCCGACAGCGGTACGCTGTCCATGCCGTTGTCGCGGAAGTCGTGGAAGTGGTATTCCACTTCATTCTGTTCCAGCCACTTGCGGGCCTTTTTTACGGTGTCGCAATTTTTGATGCCGTAAAGGGTAATCATGGTGTTTCCTGTCGATTCTTGAGCGGGCCGGATACCGGATCAGGCCTTTTTGGTTTTCTTGGGATTTTTGCGCGCGGGGTAGCAGGTGGTGCAAATCTCACACACGGTGCCGTCGCAACCGCGGGCACTGCAGAATTCGCGGCCGTAAAAAATGATCTGTAGATGCAGCTTGTTCCACTTCTCTTTGGGGAACAGGCGCTTGAGGTCTTTCTCTGTCTGCGCCACATTTTTGCCGGAGCTGAGCCCCCAGCGCTGGGCCAGTCGGTGAATATGGGTATCTACCGGAAACGCCGGGTGGCCAAAGGATTGCGCCATGACCACACTGGCGGTCTTGTGACCGACACCGGGCAGGGTTTCCAGTGCGGCCATATTTTCCGGTACCTGGCCGTGGTATTCGTTGACGAGAATTTCCGAAAGCTTCTGTATCGCTTTGGATTTCTGTGGCGACAGGCCACAGGGGCGGATGACCTCGCGGATTTTCACTACCGGCACCTTTGCCATGTCGTAGGGATTGTCCGCCAGCTCCCACAGCGCCGGTGTAATCTGGTTGACCCTTTCATCGGTGCACTGGGCCGAGAGCAGTACTGCCACTAATAGGGAGTAGGCATCGAAGTGGTCTAGGGGAATTGGGGTTTCCGGGTAGAGGTCTTCCAGCCTGTGCAGGATGTAATCGACCCGCTCCTGTTTTAAAAGATTTTTTGCCGTCATCTTGTTCGCCCGTATCCAGGCTCCTACATCGAATTGCT
The DNA here is from genome assembly GCF_009903625.1 of Microbulbifer sp. ALW1. Lineage (NCBI taxonomy): Bacteria > Pseudomonadati > Pseudomonadota > Gammaproteobacteria > Cellvibrionales > Microbulbiferaceae > Microbulbifer > Microbulbifer sp. ALW1. The sequence goes on from NZ_CP047569.1 coordinate 2,219,691, forward strand.
ACCGCAGAATTGGCGAATACGTTTCGCCGCTTCAATGCATTCCTCCAGAGTGGCCACCAGGGCCATGCGCACATACGCGGCACCCGGGTTTACGCCATTGGCTTCGCGGGCCAGGTAGGCGCCGGGGAGCACGGTGATGTGTTGCTGGCGGAATAGCTCGCGGGCGAAGGTTTCGCCGTTGCCCACTTTGGGCCACAGGTAAAAACTGGCTTCCGGCTTTTCCACTTCCAGGCAACCGTCGAGTATCTCCAGTACCGCATCGAATTTCTGCCGGTAAAGGTCACGGTTTTCTTTCACATGCTGTTCGTCCTGCCAGGCAGCAATGGAGGCATACTGAGTGGGTACCGGCATGGCGCAGCCGTGGTAAGTGCGGTACAGCAGGAATTTTTCCAGAATGTCGGCGTCGCCGGCGACGAAACCGGAACGCAACCCGGGGAGGTTGGAACGCTTCGACAGGCTGTGGAAAACCACGCAGCGGTGGTAGTCATTGCGGCCCAACTCAGCACAGGCCTGCAGCAGGCCGGCGGGGGCATTGTCTTCGTCGAAGTAGAGCTCGGAATAACATTCGTCCGAGGCAATGGTGAAGTCGTACTGGTCGGCAAGCGCGATCAGTTGCTTGAGGTCATCGGTGCTGAGCAGTGCACCGGTAGGATTGCCCGGGGTGCACAGGTAGAGCAGGTCGCACTGCTCCCAGACCGACGCGGGCACTGCCGCAAAGTCCGGCTTGAACTGGGTATCCGCGCTGCAGTTGATGAAGTGCGGTGTGGCACCGGCGAGAAACGCGGCGCCCTCGTAGATCTGGTAGAAGGGGTTCGGCATCAACACCTTTGAGCCGGGGGATACCACTGCCTGGGCAAACGCGAACAGTGCTTCACGGGTGCCGTTCACCGGAATGACCTGAGTGTCTGCACTCAGGCTGTCGAGTTTGAAGCGATGGCACAACCAGTTGGCGATGGTTTCCCGCAGTGCATCCAGCCCCTTGGTCAGGGGATAGGCAGAAAGTTTGTCCAGGTTGTCGATCAGCTCGTCGCGTACAAAAGCGGGGGGCGCGTGCTTGGGCTCACCGATGGACAGGGCGATATGGGCAAGATCCGCTGGCTCTTCGATGCCCGCTTTCAGTTGTGCCAGCTTGGCAAAAGGGTAGGGCTGCAACTGCTGCAAATTCGGGTTCATGGTCGAGTTTCTGCTTGTCCGTTTTTCTGTTTTTGATCGTGTCTTCACGCACTGGCTGACATAGTTGCGTCAGGGCTGCGGCGGCAGTGTGGCCTGATGGGCATCCAGCTCCTGGCAGATGGCCTGCTCGAGGGTTTCGATCAGTTGCATATCAGTGAGCGGCTGATCGTCGGCATCGGTGATATGGAAAATATCCTCGACGCGCTCCCCCAGCGTGGAAATCTTGGCGTTGTGCAGACGCAGGTCGTGGGTAATGAAAATCCGCGCGATCCGCGCCAGCAGGCCGGGCCTGTCGGCACTGGTGATTTCCAGGGTGCTGTAGGTATCTTCCGGCTCGGTGGAAATATGAGCCTGGCTCGGCAGGTGGAACATTTTCAGGCGGCGCGGAGTGCGGCGCTTGATGACCTTGGAGTAGTCCTCCACCAGTTTCAGTTCTTGCTGCAGGGTATTGCGAATCTGCTCTAAACGATGCGGTTCGTCCAGCAGTGGCTGTCCGGATTCATCCAGCACATAGAAGGTGTCCAGGGTGTAACCGCCGGCGGAGCTGTAGAGGCGCGCATCGTGGATGTTCAGGTTCAGCATATCCAGGCCGGTGACAACCGCGGCGAAGACGTTGGGTCTGTCCGGGGTGTAGACGAATACCTCGGTGGCGCCGTCGTGTTCGCCGGGACCCGAGTTGCGGGTCAGCACCAGGGTGTCGCTGTCGGCGTCCCGGTTCGGGTCTTTCTGCAGCTGGTAAATGGCGGCCGTGTGCCAGGTGATGTTGTCGGCGCTCTCGCGTACGAAATAGTCCTCGCCCATCTCCGACCAAATATCTTCCACCGCCAGGCTGGGCAGGCCCATGGCGCGCAGCATATTGCGGGCCTGTGCCTGGGTTTCCTCGTAGATTTCGTCGCGGTCGATGGGGTTTTCCAGGCCGCGGCGCAGGGCGCGCTGAGTGTACTGGTAGAGCTGGCGCATCAGGCTGGCGCGCCAGCTGTTCCACAGGTCCGGATTGGTGGCGTTGATATCGGCCACGGTCAGCGCGTAGAGGTAATCCAGGTGTTCGCGGTCGCCCACTTCGGCGGCAAAGGCGTGCACTACTTCCGGGTCGGTAATGTCCTGCTTCTGGGATACCGCACTCATCAGCAGGTGTTTTTCTACCAGCCAGCACACCAGGCGGCGGTCGCGGGCCGAAAGGCCGTGTCGGCGACAGAAGGCGTCCGCATCGATGACGCCCAGTTTGGAGTGATCGCCGCCGCGTCCCTTGGCAATATCGTGATACAGGCCGGCGATATACAGCAGCTCCGGCTTGCGCATGCGCGAGAGAATTTCCGCGGCCAGCGGGAACTTGTCCCAGGCGTCGTCGCCGCGGAAGCTGCGCATGTTGCTCACCACCTGCAGAGTGTGCGCGTCCACGGTATAGATGTGGAAGAGGTCGTGCTGCATCTGCCCGGTAACCCGGCCAAATTCCGGCAGGTAGCGCCCGAGGATGCCGTAGCGGGTCATGCGGGTCAGCTGCGTGGACAGGCCGCGGGGGCTGCGCAGCAGTTGCATGAACAGGCGGGCATTGGTCGGATCCGCACGGAACTGGTCGTCGATCAGGTGACGGTGTTCGCGGATCAGGCGGATGGTGGAGGCCCGCACCCCGTGAATTTCCGGGTTGTTGGCCATCAGCACAAATATTTCCAGCAGCGCTGGCGGGTACTCGATAAAGGTGCGGGTGACCGCGGCTTCGATGGTATTGCCGCGCAGCTGGAAGCGCTCGTTAATGGGGGTGACCGGCAGGTGTTTGCCGCGCTGCAAAATGACCTCATCCAGGAATTGCAGCAGCACATCGTTCAGCTCCCGCAGGGCCATAACGATGCGGTAATAGGTGTGCATGAACTGTTCGACAGCGAGGTGGGTGTCGTTATCCTTGTAGCCGAACTCCCGCGCCAGTTCGCGCTGGTAGTCGAACAGCAGCCGCTCTTCCGGTCGTCCTGCCAGCAGGTGCAGGCCGTAGCGCACCCGCCACAGAAAATCTTCGCCGGACTGCAGAATGGCGAATTCTTCCTCGGTGAAGAATCCCTTGCCCTGCAGTTGTTTCAGGGTGCGTACCTGGAAGTAACGCTTGGCGACCCAGTTGATGGTCTGGATGTCGCGCAGGCCGCCGGGGGCGTTTTTGATATTGGGCTCGAGGTTGTATTCCGCGCCGCGCTGTTTGCGGTGGCGTTCCTGCTGCTCGTCGTACTTGGCGCTGAAAAACTTGTCGGCGGGCCAGACGTTTTCCGGTGTCATGCGCTCGGTCAGGGTTTCGCACAGGCTGGGGTTGCCAACCACGGTGCGACATTCCAGCAGGTTGGTGGCGACGGTGATGTCCTGGGCCGCCATCTCCACGCAGTGGTCGATGGTGCGGACCGAGTGGCCGATATCCAGTTTCAGGTCCCATAGGAAGGCGACCAGGCGTTCGATATTGTCGACGGTGGCCTCGTCCGGCTTGTCTTCGGTGAGGATCAGCAGGTCGATATCGGATTTGGGGTGCAGTTCGCCGCGGCCGTAGCCGCCCACCGCCAGCAGGCTGATGTTCTGGGACCACTGGAACTGGTGCCAGGCGTAGTGCAGCAGGCAGTCCACAAACAGGGCGCGCTCGTAGACCAGGGTGCGCACATCCTCGCCTTCGCGGAAACGCCGCGCCATATGGGTGTTGGCGGCGCCGGCAGCGTCCTTGAAAATTTCCAGTGTGGGCCTGGTGCCCTCCGCCAGATCGCGGCGGAAGCGCGACTGGTCAAAGAAAAACAGCGGTTTTTCAAAGTGCGGGATCTGGGCCAGCTGCTTGGCATTCATCGGTATCGATTCCGGGTTCGGCGCGGTGAGCAGGCGAGGTCGCTCTGCTCCCGGGCCGGTTGTTCCTTCCCTGGCCGCTATTGGCCACATTCACGCGGAGATGACGGTGTGAGCGCCTGGGGAGGCGCCCGTCAGTTAAAAGGACTCTTCCTTGCGCGCGGTCAGAATTTCTACACCGGTGCCGGTTACGACCATGGTGTGTTCCCATTGCGCGGACAGGCGGCGGTCGACGGTGACCGCGGTCCAGCCGTCGCGCAGTACGCGACTGCCGGGTTTGCCGGCGTTGATCATGGGTTCAATGGTAAAGGTCATGCCTTCTTCCAGCACCTGTCCGGTGCCCGGCTTGCCGTAGTGCAGTATCTGCGGGTCTTCGTGGAAGACGTCGCCGATGCCGTGACCGCAGAAGTCCTTCACCACGCTGTAGTAGTTGCTCTCGGCGTGCTGCTGAATCACATGGCCGATATCGCCGAGGGTAGTGCCCGGGCGGACAATGTCGATGGCCTTGTACAGGCATTCCTGGGTGATTTTGACCAGGCGTTCTGCGTGGGTCGCGGGCTTGCCGACGAAATACATCTTGGAGGTGTCGCCGTACCAACCATCTTTGATTACGGTGACATCGATATTGATGATGTCGCCTTTTTTCAGCACTTTGGACTCTGACGGGATGCCGTGACAGATAACCTCGTTCACCGAGGTGCAGATGGACTTGGGGAAGCCGCGATATCCCAGGCAGGCAGGAATGGCCTGCTGCACGTTGACTATATAGTCGTGGCAGCGGCGATCCAGTTCTTCCGTGGTGACGCCGGGGACTACATATTCACCAATCATTTCCAGCACCTCGGCGGCCAGGCGGCCAGCGGTGCGCATTTTGGCGATTTGTTCCGGTGTTTTTACGGCGTTGGTCATGAATCTTCCCAGATTAGTGATGAACGTTACTGCGTGGTCAGTCTTGGGGCGCCGCTCTCACAGGGCCGGTTTGCGGGCTGAGAGTCTGGTGAGAGTCTGGTGCGGCGCGATATTGTAGCGGAATTGCCGGACGGCGGCATTAAGCTGTCTCTATCATGGTCATTGAAAAGCGGGGCTTGCGGCGGAGAGTAAAGCCAGCGGTGGCAGCTTTTGCGCTTCCAGCCCCGTGGCATATGTGGTATAAAGCGCGCCGCTTTGGGCGGTGCCCGGAGTGAAACTAAACATCGGGGCAAGGTTTTCCTGTCCTGAACAAACGCCGCACATATACCGGCACATTCGCCTGGGTGTCTTTGTCAGCACTGTAATGCAGTGGTGATGGGGATTGGTGAATGGGGTATATGGAGGATGTAACCCGGGAAGTGATCGGCAGTCGTTAAGCCCGACGCTTCCGTCTGATATTGAGGTTTTTTATGCCGCAAGTAAGCATGCGCGATATGCTGCAGGCTGGTGTGCACTTTGGCCACCAGACCCGCTACTGGAACCCGAAGATGGGTCAATTCATCTTTGGTGCCCGCAACAAGATTCACATCATCAACCTGGAGCACACTGTTCCAGCGTTCAATGAAGCCCTGCAAGTTATCCGGGGTATGGCTGCTCAGAAGAAGAAAGTTCTGTTTGTTGGCACCAAGCGCGCTGCGCAGAAGTCCATCAAAGAGCAAGCCGAGCGCTCAGGTCAGCCCTACGTCAGCAACCGCTGGTTGGGTGGCATGCTCACCAACTACAAAACCATCCGTGCTTCCATCAAGCGTTTCCGCGACCTCGAAACCCAGTCTCAGGACGGTACCTTCGAGAAGCTGACCAAGAAAGAAGCCCTGATGCGCACTCGCACCATGGAGAAGCTCGAGCGCTCCATCGGCGGTATCAAGGACATGGGCGGCCTGCCGGACGCACTGTTCGTGATCGACGTTGAGCACGAGCGTATCGCCATCCAGGAAGCTAACAAGCTGGGTATCCCGGTGATCGGTATCGTTGATACCAACAGCAGCCCGGAAGGTGTTGACTACGTAATTCCTGGCAACGATGACGCCATCCGCGCCATCAAGCTGTACACCACTGTTGCTGCCGACGCTATTCTGGCGGGTGCTGCAGACGCTGGTGCCAGCACTGCTCAGAACGAGTACGTAGAAGCTGGTGACGACCAAGCCGCAGCAGCGGAATAAGTCGTGAACGACTGGCGGTGTAACATTTTTACGTTACGCTGCAGGGAAAAGGGGCCACTTATCCGGCCCCTTTTTTTCAAATCCATCAAAGAATTTGAATCTGAACCCGAGGATTGAATCATGGCGATTACCCCGTCAATGGTAAAAGAACTGCGCGAGCGCACTGGCCTGCCGATGCTGGAGTGCAAAAAAGCACTGACCGAAGCGGATGGCGACATCGAAAAAGCGATTGAAGACCTGCGCAAGGCATCCGGCCTGAAAGCGGCCAAGAAAGCTGGCCGTACCGCCGCTGATGGCGTTGTAGCCGCAAAAGTTGCCGAAGATGGCAGCTACGGTGTTCTGGTAGAGGTGAACTCCGAAACTGACTTCGTTGCTCGCGACGACAACTTCAAGGCGTTCGTTGCCAAAGTTGTGGACAAGGCATTTGCTGAGCGTCAGGTAAATGTTGCTGCGCTGATGGAAGGTGAGCTGGAAGAAGCCCGCGAAGCACTGGTACAGAAAATCGGTGAAAACATTGGCGTTCGTCGTATTCAGCTGGTTGAAGCGCCGGTTGTGGGTGCCTATGTACACTCCACCAACCGTCTGGCGGCTATCGTAACCCTGAGTGCCGGTGACGTTGAAACCGCGCGCGATGTGGCCATGCACGTAACCGCGGTAAACCCGCAGGTTGTGAAGCCGGAAGATATGTCCGAGGAAGTGCTGGAAAAAGAGAAGGAAATCATCAAGGCCCAGCCGGATATGGAAGGCAAGCCTGCCGAAATCGTCGAGAAGATGATGGGCGGCCGTATCAAGAAGTTCCTCAAGGAAAACAGCCTGGTAGAACAGCCTTTCGTCAAGAACCCGGAAGTTACCGTTGCCAAACTGGTAAAAGACGCTGGTGGCGAAGTTGTGAGCTTCGTGCGTTTTGAAGTGGGTGAAGGTATCGAGAAGGAAGAGGTGGACTTCGCAGCGGAAGTTGCCGCTCAGGTTAAAGCCAGCTCTTGATGTCTGAAATCGCCGGCAACCTCTTGGTTGCTGGCGCCAGCGGGGTGCTCCCGGTGTGTTCGTTAGAATACCGCCGGGGCGCCCCGCTGTGGTATCTGGCCAACAGGAATTTTCGTTCAAAATTTGAACGGCTGGGCTGCGTAGGCAGCTGAATATAGAGTTAGTAGCCAGGCCAGATCGGCGAGCGCGGTGGGAAACCATCGGCAAAGCCATAGGTAATGCGTCGAATTTGTTGTAATGTTCGGCGGGCGCGAACCGGAACGCCGGTTGCGTCTCAACCAAGAATTTAGCCCGTGACAGTTGAGGAACAAGGGATGCCAGGTATTAAAGACCGCAAGTACAAGCGAATCCTGTTAAAGCTCAGCGGAGAGGAGCTGATGGGCGAGCAGGGGTTTGGAATCAGCCCCAAAGTGCTGGACAAGATGGCACTGGAAATTGGTCAGCTGGTAGGTATCGGGGTGCAGGTCGGCCTGGTGGTCGGCGGTGGCAACCTGTTCCGGGGCGCGGCCCTGAATGCGGCTGGTCTCGACCGGGTAACCGGAGACCACATGGGGATGCTGGCGACAGTCATGAATGCACTGGCGCTGCGCGATGCCCTGGAGCGTTCGAATATTTCCTCCCGGGTCATGTCAGCCATCCAGATGAGCGGTATTGTCGACCACTACGATCGACGCGCAGCCATCCGTTATCTGGAGCGTGGCGAAGTACTGATTTTTGCCGCGGGTACCGGTAATCCGTTCTTTACGACCGACTCTGCAGCCTGTCTGCGCGGAATCGAGATCGAGGCGGAGATGGTGCTCAAGGCCACCAAAGTGGATGGCGTTTATTCGGCCGACCCGGTACTGGTGCCCGACGCCACCCGTTATGACCGCCTCACCTACGACGCGGTACTCGACAAAAAGCTCGGTGTTATGGATTTAACCGCAATCTGCCTCTGTCGCGAGCACAACATGCCTGTGCGGGTTTTCCGGATGGATAAAACTGGCGCGCTGCTGAATATCGTTGTCGGCGGCGAAGAGGGCACACTTATTGAAGAGGATGTGAATCAGTGATTGACGATATCAAGAAAGACGCCGAAGGGCGCATGAAAAAAGCCCTGGATGCCCTGGGTAGCAATTTCAACAAGATCCGCACCGGCCGTGCGCACCCGAGCATTCTCGACGGAATCCAGGTGTCCTACTACGGTAGCGATGTGCCCCTGTCGCAGGTGGCCAATATTACCGTGGAAGACGCGCGCACCCTGGCGGTAACCCCCTGGGAAAAGCCGCTGGTACCGGATATTGAAAAGGCGATCATGAAGTCCGACCTGGGCCTCAATCCGAGCACTGCCGGTGCGGTCATCCGTATCCCGATGCCAATGCTGACGGAAGAGACCCGTAAGAACTTCACTCGCCAGGCCAAAAGTGAAGCGGAAAGTGCGCGGGTTTCCATCCGCAACAATCGCCGTGACGCACTGGCCGAAGTCAAAGCGCTGGTGAAAGAAAAGGAAATCTCCGAAGACGACGAGCGTCGCGCCGGAGACGAGATCCAGAAGCTGACAGACAAGTACGTTGCCGAGGTGGAAAAAGCACTGGCGGCAAAAGAAAAGGACCTGATGGAAATCTGATGTCTGTAGGCGGTACTGGTGTGGATGCACACGAGCAGGCGGGACCGCGCCACGTAGCCATCATCATGGATGGCAATGGACGCTGGGCGGCGCGCCGGGGCTTGTCGCCCTCCGCCGGCCACAAGGCGGGCGTCGAGCGGATCCGGGATCTGATCGAGGCCTGCAAAGAGCGCCATGTCGAGGCCCTTACCCTGTTTGCCTTCTCCAGTGAGAATTGGCAGCGCCCACCGAAAGAGGTGGAGTTGCTGATGACGCTGTTCCACTCCTACCTGCGGCGCGAGGCGCGCCGCATGCAGGAGCAGGGAATCCGCTTGCGGGTGATTGGGCGCCGGGATCGCTTTTCGCCCCGTTTGCAACGGGCGATCACTGAAGCGGAAACGCTCACCCGGGATGGCGACAATGGCACCCTGGTGATTGCAGCGGATTACGGCGGCCAGTGGGATATTGCCCAGGCGGCCAGGACGCTGGCGCAGCAAGTGGTTGACGGTCTGCGTACGGTGGAGTCCATCGACGATACCGCCTTGTCAGAACATGTACAGCTGGCAGATTTGCCGCCGGTGGATCTGTTGATCCGCTCCAGTGGGGAGCAGCGGATTAGCAATTTCATCCTCTGGCAAGCGGCTTATAGCGAATTTTACTTTACAGATACCTTGTGGCCGGATTTTACGGTCAGCGAGCTGGATGCCGCACTTGCGGCTTACCGGTATCGTGATCGCCGTTATGGCGGGCGCAACGAAGACGGGCTGGAAGCGCAGGCCTGAGGGCGCGCTGAACCGGCCACCGAAATAAAACTGATCAAGGGTTGAACGGTGCTAAAACAAAGAATAATTACCGCGCTGGTGTTGGTTGCTCTTTTTCTGGGGCTGCTTTTTTTCGTGCCCATGCAGTGGTTCGCGATTGTGATTGCTGCAGTCATCCTGCTGGGTGGCTGGGAGTGGGCCAACCTTTCCAATCTGAACAGAGCTTTGCGCTTCGTCTTTCTGGCAGCGCTGGGTGCGGCTCTGGTTGCGACCGCTGACTACGTATTCCAATTCGATTTTTCCAGTCCTGATACCGGCCGGGCACGCCAGATTCTGGCCGTGGCCTGTGGTTGGTGGGCGCTGGCCTTCCTGTGGGTGCAGGGCTACCCGGCCAGTGCCATGCTGTGGGGTAACCGCTGGGCGCGGGGCGTTATCGGCCTGGTGGTGCTGGTGCCTGCCTGGCTGTCTGTGGTTATTTTGCAGGGCCTGGAGCACGGTGCCTGGCTGGTTTTGTTTGTTGTTGCGGTTGTGGTGGCCGCCGATGTGGGCGCCTATTTTGTTGGACGCAAATTCGGCAAGCACAAGCTGGCGCGGGAAGTGAGTCCCGGAAAGTCCTGGGAGGGCTTTTTCGGCGGTCTGGCCGCCTGTCTGATCCTGGCATTGGGAGTATCGATCGCATTTGATCTGCCGACAAAAAATACTGTGCTGTTTACGTTCGGGGTGCTGGTTACGGCACTGGCTTCGGTCATTGGCGACCTGGTGGAGAGTATGTTCAAGCGCCACCGGGGCATTAAAGACAGCAGTCGGATCCTGCCGGGGCACGGCGGTATTCTCGATCGCCTCGATAGTCTCACCGCGGCACTGCCGGTCTTTACCATGGCGGCACTGGCCAGTGAGCTACCCAAATATTTGTAAGATTCTTCCACTCGCCCCGCTGACGTTTGTGCGGCGAGCTGCTGAAATTTCGGCCTTTGCACCGGCGAATGCCTGTGCACTGTACAGCCGTTGAGGTAAACCGTTTCAATGCAATCCACGACCCCTGACTCCACTGCAATACAACCGGTTTGTGTGCTCGGGTCCACCGGCTCCATTGGTGTCAGCACGCTCGATGTGTTGGCCCGCCATCCGCAAAAATACTCGGTGTTTGCGCTTACCGCCCGGGACAGAATCGAAGAGCTGGCACAGCAATGTCGCCGCTTTGCCCCGAAATATGCGGTGGTACTCGATCGGGAGAAGGCGCTGCAGTTGCAGGCGCTGTTGCGGGGAGAACAGGGCGATACCGAAGTGCTCTGGGGGGTGGACGCCCTGTGCCAGGTTGCCGCAGACGAACGGGTTGCCGTGGTCATGGCTGCCATTGTGGGGGCGGCGGGTTTGAAACCGACTCTTGCGGCGGTGCAGGCGGGGAAGAAAGTGCTGCTGGCGAACAAGGAATCGCTGGTGATGGCTGGGCCCCTGTTCATGGCAGCGCTGAACCAGAGCGATGCGCAGCTGCTGCCCATTGATAGCGAGCACAATGCCATTTTTCAGTGTCTGCCGTATCCCTGTGACAGCCTCAGCGATGCTGGGGTTGAGCGGATTCTGCTCACGGGCTCCGGTGGTCCCTTTAGGGCCACCGCGCCAGAAGCCCTTGATAGCGTCACGCCGGAACAGGCGTGTAATCATCCCAACTGGTCCATGGGGCGCAAAATTTCTGTGGATTCCGCCACCATGATGAATAAAGGGCTGGAATTCATTGAGGCCTGCTATCTGTTCCATGCGGTGCCGGGGGATATCCAGATCGTGGTACACCCGCAGAGCATTGTGCACTCCATGGTGCAGTATCTGGATGGGTCGCTGCTGGCACAGATGGGTAACCCGGATATGCGCACGCCCATCGCCCATGCACTGGCATTCCCCGAGCGTATTGACAGTGGCGTCGCCGCGCTGGACCTGATTACTCAGGGCCGGCTGGATTTTGAGGCGCCGGATGAGGCGCGCTTTCCCTGTCTGCGACTGGCTCGAGAAGCCATGGAGGCCGGTGGCAGTGCGCCCACTACCCTGAATGCGGCGAACGAAGTCGCCGTGGATGCATTCCTTGCGGAGGCCATCCCCTTCACTGGTATTGCCCGCTCGATAGAAAAGGTCATGAAAACTACCGAGGTGGTTGAACTGACAGACCTGGAAGCAGTCGAACAGGCTGATCGGAATGCTCGTGAGCGGGCGATGGAAGTACTGAATGAGCTGTACGGCCTGCATCTGGACGAGCAGCGCCCTCAAACGAGATCAATGTAACGCCCATGTTAGATATCTTACAGACAGCAGTCTGGGCCCTGGTGGCCCTCGGTGTCCTGGTGAGCTTTCACGAGTTCGGCCACTTTATCGTGGCGCGCTGGTGTGGCGTCAAGGTGCTGAGATTCTCCGTGGGCTTCGGCCGCCGGCTGTTTTCCCGCTACGATCGTCACGGTACGGAATTTACCATTTCCGCGATTCCCCTCGGTGGCTATGTCAAATTTCTGGACGAGCGCGAAGGGAGTGTGGCGCCCGATGAGCTGGATCAGACGTTCAACCGCAAAAGTGTCTGGGCGCGTATGGCGATTGCCGCGGCGGGTCCATTTGCCAATTTTCTGCTCGCCATAGTGCTCTTCTGGGGCGTGTTTATGGGCGGGACTTCCGGCCCTGTGCCGGTGGTGGATGAGGTGGAGGCCGGTAGCCTGGCCGCCTATGCCGGGCTGGAGTCTGGTCAGGAAATTCTTGCCATCGACGATCAGCCAACGCCCACCTGGCAGGCGCTGAACTGGCAGCTTGCCAACCGACTGGGTGATAGCGGGCATATCAAGTTTTCCGTGCGCTACCCGGATTCCTCCCTTGAATACCACATGTATGCGGATATTGACCGCTGGCTGGCCGGGCAGGAAGTGCCCGATCCTCTGCAGGAAATCGGCGTCAAGTTGTGGGTGCCCTCAGTCGGTATGAAACTGAGCCAGGTGGTGCCCGACAGTCCGGCAGAGCAGGGCGGTTTGCAGGCGGGTGATGAAATTATCGCCAGTGATGGTCGCGAGTTTGACAGCTGGGATGCCTGGACCACTTATATCAAGGCGCGTGCTGAGCAAGCGGTCAGGGTCTCGGTGCTGCGCGATGGCACCGAGTTGGATGTCAGTGTTACCCCGGAAGCCGTGACACTCGAAAATGGCGATGAAATAGGCCGTATCGGTGTGCTGCCGGTGGGTGCCGCCTGGCCGGAAGATCGCGTGCGCCGATATCACTACGGTGTGCTGGGCGCCTTCAGTAAAGGACTGGAGGAAACCTGGAGCAAGACAGTATTTACACTGCAAAGCCTGAAGAAGCTGCTTTTCGGGCAGCTCTCCACCCGTAACTTGAGTGGCCCAATTACCATTGCTAAAGTGGCCGGCACTTCGGCGGATGCTGGCTGGCAGTCATTTTTATCACTGCTGGCGCTACTGAGTATCAGCCTTGGCGTATTGAACCTGCTGCCAATCCCGGTTCTCGACGGCGGGCACCTCCTCTACTACGGTATTGAGGCCATAAAGGGGTCCCCTGTGTCTGAGAAGGTACAGATGATTGGCCTGCAGGTTGGTATGGCCATGGTACTGGGGATCATGGCGCTGGCGCTGTACAACGACATATTGCGCCTCTAACTCGAAATATTGTGTCTTCGGGGCTCCACTGGTGGTGAGTCCTGAAGCCTATTGATGGTTGAACGGGCCCTTTGGCCCGGCTGGAATTGCGAATAAAAACTCGGAACTAGTAGATGAAAGATTTCCTGAAAGCGGCTTCGCTTGGTTTGGCACTGCCGATTGCTGCCTATGCCCAGTCGTTTGTAGTCAACGATATTCGCGTGGAAGGCCTGCAGCGGGTTTCGGCGGGTACTGTTTTTGCCGCATTGCCAGTGCGGGTTGGCGATCAGATTGAAAGTGTGGAAATTCAGAGTGCCACTCGCGCCCTGTTCCGCACCGGTTACTTTCAGGACATCCAGATCGGCCGTGAGAGTGGCGTGCTCGTCATCACGGTGCGCGAGCGCCCGGCGATCTCCAAAATCGAAATTACCGGTAACAAGGCGATCAAGACCGAAGATCTGCTCAAGGGCATGAACGACAACGGGCTCGCCGAAGGCCAGATTTTCAAGCGCGCCACCCTGGAAGGTTTGGCGCAGGAACTGCAGCGTCAGTATGTTGCCCAGGGTCGCTACGGCGCCAGTGTCAAAACCGAAGTCAAAGAGCTGCCGCGCAACCAGGTTGAGTTGAAGGTCGTGGTGGATGAAGGCTCGGTGGCCGCGATCAAGCACATTAATGTGGTCGGCAACAGCGCCTTTTCCGATGAGGAGCTGGGGGAAATTTTTGAACTCCAGACCACCGGCTGGCTGTCCTGGCTGAACAGCGACGACAAATACTCACGGGAAAAACTCACCGGCGACCTCGAGCGCCTGGAATCCTATTACCTCGACCGCGGTTACCTCGAGTTCAAAATCGACTCCACCCAGGTTTCCCTGAGCCCGGACAAGCAGAGTGTATTCATCACCATCAATATCACAGAAGGTGACGTTTACACCGTGTCGGATGTGGAGCTTGCCGGCGACCCTGTGGTGACTGAGGAAGAAATTCGCCGCTTGCTGCTGGTGCGCAAGGGACAGACCTTCTCTCAGGTTTTGATGACCACTACTTCCGATTACATTACCAAGCGACTTGGCAATGAGGGCTATACCTTCGCGGAAGTGAACGGTATGCCGGAGGCCAATGAAGAAGATAAAACGGTTAAGGTGACCTTCTTCATCGACCCGGGTAAGCGCGCTTACGTGCGTCGGATTAATTTCCGCGGCAATACCCGCACATCGGATGACGTGTTGCGCCGGGAAATGCGTCAAATGGAATCCGCGTCTGCTTCCTCCGCGCGTATCGAGCAGTCCAAGGTACGACTGGAGCGCCTCGGTTACTTTAAAGAAGTGCAGGTGGAAACCACCGAAGTACCGGGTACTTCCGACCAGATCGATGTTGAATACACCGTAGAAGAGCAGCCGTCCGGCACCATCGGCGGCACCGTGGGTTACGCTCAGGGTAGCGGCCTGGTGCTGGGTGCCAACGTGCAGGAGAACAACTGGCTGGGTACCGGCAAATCCGTCGGCTTTGCGGTCAACACTTCCCGATACCAGTCGGTGGTGAACTTCTCCTACACCGACCCTTACTTCACACCGGATGGCGTAAGCCGCGGTTTCAACGTGTTTTATCAGGAGCGGGATTACTCCGAGATCAACCTGTCCAGCTATAACACCACCACCTACGGTGCGGGCCTGAGCTTCGGTTATCCGATCTCTGAAATCTCCCGTGTTGGCCTGAATATCGGTTTTAACCACCTGGAGCTGAGTACACACAGCAACTCTGTACAGGAAATTATTGCCAGCCCGCGTCCGGATGCCGGTGTCACCGGACAGGTTTCTCAGGATGACCTGGCGGCTATTTCGGAAGAGTTGGCGGAAGCGGTGGATACCGACGTCAACCTCGACCTGAGTATGCCGGTGGATACTTCGCTGCTGAATACGAATCTGAACGGATTTGTGGATCTGTATGGCGATGAGTTCGATACCTGGTCTCTGACGACCTCCTACGCGCGCTCCACCTTGAACCGCGGTATTCTTGCGACCCGAGGCGCGTCTCAGCGCGCCTCTCTGGAGATCGCGCTGCCGGGAGGGGATCTCGAGTACTCCAAATTCATTTATACCGCGCAGTACTTCCGCCCGCTGACCAAAGACCTGACCCTGCGTCTGCGCACTCGCCTGGGCTACGCGGATGGTTACGGCGATACCGAGCAGATGCCGTTCTTTGAAAACTTCTACGGTGGTGGCTTCGGCTCTGTGCGCGGCTTCGAGCGCAACACCCTCGGTCCGCGCTCAACGCCGGCGGAGACCTACAGCCTGGTGAGCTGTGCGGTTGAAGACGGGGTTTACTCCAAGGCCTGTTACGTACTGGATCCGGATACCGGTGAACTGGTTACCCAGTCAACGGGTCGTAGACCACAGCCATTTGGTGGCAATATCCTCGTAGAAGGTAGTGCCGAGGTGATTTTCCCGATTCCGTTCGTGAAAGATCAGCGCTCCATGCAGTCTGCGTTTTTTGTGGATGCGGGTAATGTTTTCAGCACTAGCTGTGGCGTATCTCAGCTCAACTGTTACGATATTGACGCCCGGTACATTAATGTGTCCGCCGGTATCGGCCTGACCTGGATTACCGGCTTTGGTCCGCTGACCTTCAGTCTGTCCAAGGCGCTGGAGCAAAACGAGGACGACGATGTGGAAGTGTTCCAGTTCTCACTGGGTAACAGCTTCTAACTCGCGCAGCGTCACCAGTGGTGATCCAATGCTTCGGCAGTCACCAGGTGAACAGTACAACGATTCAATAATAACGGGCACTCAGAGGAGTGCCGCAACTTACAGAGATACGGAGAATTAACGTGTTCAAACTTGTTAAAACAAGCGCAATCCTGCTGGCAGGCCTTCTGTTTACTGGCGCAGCTGTGGCGCAAACCAAGGTGGCTGTGGTCAACATCCAGGCTGCAATCATGAGCACAGAGAAAGCGACTTCAAAAATCAATGCGCTGAAAACCAGCTCCGAGTACTCGCAGCTGCAAAACAGTGCGGAAGGTATTCGCGCGGAAGTGCAGAAAATGGCTGAAGACGCGCAAAAAAACGGCGTTACCTGGTCTGACGAGCAGAAAGCAGAACAGCAGCGCAAAATGAATTTCAAGCGCTCTGACTTCGAGACCGCGGTGAAAAAGCTGCGCGCAATGGAAGGCCAGGCCGTTCAGGAAATCCAGAAAGACCTGTTGCCGAAAGCCAAGGCGGCCCTGGAAGCAGTGATCAAAGAGAAGAAACTGGACTTGGTACTGGATGCCAATGCGGCAGTTTACGCCGGTACCGGTGCGAACCTGACCGAAGAAGTGGTCAAGCGCCTGAACGCGGCGAAGTAATTTTACGGCAAGTTCCCGCGATTAGAATTCATGACAAAGAGCAAACAGCCAACACTGGCGCAGTTGGCTGAAACGCTGGGCGCGCAGTTGCGCCTGGCGGATGGGGCCGGCGGTGACCAGATCCCGTCTGGCCTGAATACCCTGCAAGACGCCAGTGACAGTGAAATCAGTTTCCTGGCCAGTGCCAATTACCGGCGTTTCCTGGCAGATACCCGCGCCTGTGCGGTACTGGTTACCGAGGATCAGGCCGAGACTTGCCCTGTCACCGCGCTGATCGTATCCAACCCCTACCATGCCTTTGCCGTTGCAACGGCGATTTACGATAACGCACCGCAATATTCTGCGGGTATTGACGCGCTGGCTTCGGTTCATCCGACGGCAGACGTCGATGCCAGTGCCTATATTGGTCCTGGTGCCGTAATCGAGGCGCATACGAAAATTGCGGCGGACGCGATTATCGGTCCGGGTTGTGTGGTCGGTGCCGGTAGTGAAATCGGTGCGCGAACACGCCTGTTTCCGGGAGTGGTTATCTACCACGGTTGTTTTATTGGCGCAGACTGCATCATCCACAGCAACACCATCATCGGCGCAGATGGCTTTGGTTTCGCCCCCAGCCAGGGGCGCTGGACCAAGATCCACCAGCTCGGCGGTGTTGAAATCGCTGATGAAGTGGAAATCGGTGCATGCAGTTGTATCGATCGCGGCGCACTGGGAAATACCCAGATCGGCCGTGGGGTGAAGATCGACAACATGGTGCAAATCGCTCACAATGTGCAAATTGGTGACTACACAGCCATGGCAGCTTGCTCCGCGGTAGCGGGCAGCGCAATCATCGGTAAACACTGCACCATTGCTGGCGGCGCGGGGATCGTTGGTCACGTAACCATCGCCGATCGCAGTCATGTCACTGCCCGTACGTTGGTTACTAAATCTATCGAAGCGGCTGGTTCTTACTCCAGTGGCACACCTTTCTCTGAAAGCCGCTCCTGGCGAAAGAATGCGGTGCGTTACGGGCAGCTGGATCAGATGGCTCGCCGGCTTACTGCGCTCGAAAAGGCGCTAGAGCAGGCGCAGGGCGAAGAGTGACCCGGGGATAGATACCCTTGGATAGATACCCTCGGGGAAAACTGTCCCTGATGGGCGCGATTGCCGCAAGGGCGCGCGCGCCAAAAATTTTTTATTGTTTAAATTCGGGGCGTACGACGCCCCGAAGTGGTTTCTGGGAACAATTTGCCATGATGGACGTACAAGAAATTCGTCAATACTTGCCGCACCGCTATCCTTTTCTTCTGGTTGATCGCGTTGTCGAACTGGAAGAGGGGAAATCAATCACGGGTTACAAGAATATCTCGATCAATGAAGAGGTGTTCAATGGCCACTTCCCCGAGATGCCGATTTTCCCCGGTGTAATGATTGTGGAGGCGCTGGCTCAGGTTTCCGGCATCCTCGGTTTTAAAACTCTGGGGCAGAAGCCGGAAGATGGCTATCTCTACCTATTCGCCGGTATCGACAATGTGCGCTTCAAGCGTCAGGTAGTCCCGGGTGACCGACTGCAGCTGGAGTCGGTGGTGGTGTCCGAGCGTCGCGGTATCTGGAAATTTGCCGGTAAAGCTAGCGTTGATGGGGAACTCGCGGCATCGGCCGATATTCTCTGCGCGGTCAAAAAGATCTGATCCATCACTCAGGCAGAAATGAGTCACAATGATCAGGCTTCATTGTGACCAAATTGTTTTTTATGTTCGTCGGTTGGGGTTAGAGTATCGGCGCCAAAAGCGACGCCGGTACCCGCCTGTAGTGGGCCAAGGGCCGCGGAGCGAAACCCCGAGCCGGTGAGGAGAAAGCCACAGAATGCAGACCAGAATTCACCCGACCGCGATCGTCGATGACTCGGCAACGATTGGTGAAGGGGTGCAAATCGGCCCCTATTCGATCGTGGGCCCGGACGTGGAAATTGGCGACGGCTGTGAAATCGCATCCCACGTGGTGCTCAGTGGGCCCACCAAGCTAGGCAAGAACAACCGCATCTACCAGTTTTCCTCTGTTGGCCAGGATACCCCCGACAAAAAGTACCAGGGGGAGCCTACAACGCTGGTGATTGGCGATAACAATGTGATTCGCGAAGGGGTCACCATCCACCGTGGAACCGTCCAGGATCGCGGTGAAACCACCATTGGCAATGACAATCTGCTGATGGCCTACGCCCATATCGGTCACGACAGTGTCATCGGTAATCACACCATCCTCGTAAACAATGTTGCCCTGGCGGGGCATGTGTATGTGCGCGACTGGGCCATCCTCAGTGGGTATACCCTGGTACACCAGCACTGCACCATTGGCGAGCACGCCTTTACTGGTATGGGCGCGGGCATTGGCAAGGATGTGCCGGCTTATGTCATGGTTGCTGGCAACCCGGCCGAGGCCAAAACCATTAATGCCGAAGGGTTGCGCCGCCGGGGATTTTCCCGTGAAGAAATTGCGCTGATCAACAAGGCCTACAAAATTGTATACCGTCGCGGTCTGACCACAGACGAGGCGCTGGAATCTCTCGCGCAGTTGCGCCAGGAGTCTGCCGTCATTGAGCCCTGGATTGACTCTCTCAAGAACTCCGCACGCGGTATCGTCCGCTAATTGCCGGTAGCGAGGTAACGCTGTGTCAAAGCAGGGATCAGTGCTGCGTGTCGGCATGCTCGCCGGCGAGGCGTCCGGCGATATTCTGGGGGCCGGGCTCATTGCCGCTCTTCAGAAGCGTTTCGATAAAGTCGAGGTAGTCGGCATCGCCGGGCCGCGGATGCAGGCGTTGGGCGCTGAGTCGCTGTTTCCGATGGACCGCCTTTCGGTGATGGGCCTGGTGGAGCCGCTGAAGCGGTTGCCGGAGCTGCTGAAGATTCGCCGTTCCCTGCGGCAATATTTCATTGCCAATCCGCCCGATGTTTTCATCGGCATTGATTCCCCGGATTTCAATCTCGGCCTCGAAGAATCCCTGCGCTCTGAGGGTATCCCTACGGTGCACTATGTCAGCCCTTCCGTGTGGGCCTGGCGCCAGGGGCGAATCAAGAAGATCGCGCGCGCTGTGGATCATATGCTCACGCTGCTGCCATTTGAGGCAGATTTTTATCGGGAACACGAGGTCCCGGTGACTTTTGTAGGGCACCCGCTGGCGGATGAAATACCGCTGGATGTGGATGTGGTCGCCGCCAAACGGGCATTGGGGTTTTCTCCGGACGACGAAGTCGTGGCGTTGCTTCCGGGCAGTCGCGGTGGTGAAGTGCGCTTGCTGGGCCCGCTGTTTTTGCAGGCCGCGCTGTGGTGCTCCCAGCGTCGCGGCAATCTGAAGTTTGTATTGCCGGCGGCCAGTGCCGAGCGCAAAGCGCAGCTGGAGCAACAGTTGTCGCAGTTACCGGGCATCGGGGATTTGCCCCTGACCCTGTTGGATGGCAACTCGCAGCAGGCGCTGGCCGCAGCAGATGCGGTACTGATTGCCTCCGGCACGGCCACCCTTGAAACCATGCTGATGAACAAGCCGATGGTGGTGGCCTACAAAATGGCCGCGCTGTCATATGCGATCTTTTCGCGGATGTTGCACACGCCTTGGGTTTCCCTGCCGAATCTGTTGGCCCAGAAAGAGCTGGTGCCGGAAATACTCCAGGATGACGCTACCCCCGAGGCATTGGGTGCTGCGATATTGAACTACTTCGATGACCCGCTTCTGGGGGACCGATTGCGCAGGGAGTTCAGTGAGCTGCACCAGGAATTGCGACGCGATGCCTCAGAAAAGGCCGCAGATGCAATCTGTAACCTGATTTCCCCTTAATTTTTCGAGCGATTTCTGTTCGCTCTTCCGATAAATATCCGGCCTGTTTCTCGATGAAAACCAAGTCTACTTTGCCTCCTTACGTCAGCCCTTACTCTGGTACTTTGCTCGCCGGTGTGGATGAGGTCGGCCGGGGTCCTCTGGCGGGGGATGTAGTTGCGGCTGCCGTGATACTGGATCCTGAAAACCCGGTGGTGGGCCTGGCCGATTCGAAAAAGCTGACAGAGAAGAAGCGCGAGTTATTGTTTGATGAAATTCGGGAAAAGGCGCTTGCGTTTGCTGTTACCCGCGCAACCGTAGAAGAGATCGACCAGCTCAATATTCTGCACGCCAGTCTGCTGGCCATGAAGCGGGCGGTGGAACAGTTATCCGTGCAGCCGGAATTCGTCCTCGTGGATGGCAACCGCAAGCCCAACTGGCACTATGCCTGCGATACGGTGGTCAAGGGGGATGATCGGGTCGCTGCGATTGCCGCAGCCTCGATTCTTGCCAAGGTCACGCGGGATCGCGAAATGGTCGCGCTGGACAAGGAGTACCCGGGTTACGGCCTCGCGGGGCACAAGGGTTATCCCACAAAGGTGCATATGGAGGCGCTGGAGCGCCTGGGAGCAAGCGATATTCATCGCAAGAGCTTTGGGCCAGTGCGCCGCCAGCTGGAGCTGATCTGACGGCGCTAGGAAAATGTTAAGAAGGCGACCGCGGACGGGCGATGATCAAGCTGTCGCCCCGGTTTAGCTGCCGGCCTTTTTAACCCGGGCGCTGGTGATCATCTTGTCGGACACCTCGACAATCTCGATCAGGTAGTCCTGGATATACAGGCTGATATTGCCTTCGGGGATACTCTCAAGGTGTTCCATGATCAGTCCGTTGAAGGTCTTGGGGCCGTCAGTGGGCAGTTCCCAATGCAGGGTGCGGTTGATTTCCCGAATGGAAGTGCCGCCATCCACCAGGTACCAGCCATCGTCCTGGGCGATGATTTCCTCGTCGTCACTGGGCACCGGGCTCGCGGTGAAATCCCCCACAATCTCTTCCAGCAAGTCTTCCAGGGTTACGATGCCCATGACCTCGCCGTATTCGTCGACCACCAATCCCATACGTCGCTTTTTCTGCTGGAAGTTCATCAGTAGCGTGGGGAGTGGTGTGGCTTCCGGTACGAAGTAAGGTTCGTTCAAATGTGACTTCAGGGTCTCTGCGGTCAGGGTTTCCGGGCCATCGCGGAGTATCTGCGCCGCGCGCCGCAGGTGCAGAATACCGACGACCTGGTTGATGTCACCGCGGTACACCGGCAGGCGGGTGAAGCTGCTTTCAGACAGCTGGTGCAGTATCTGTTCCGCGGAGTTGTCAAGGTCGACACCAATCACTTCATTGCGCGGAATCATGATGTCTTCCACCGTGGCCTGGTCCAGGTCCAGCACATTCAGCAGCATACCTTTGTGCTTGGTGGGGAGCAGGGCACCGGATTCAAACACCACCGAGCGCAACTCTTCCGGGGCAAGGTGTTCGGCCTCGGACTCTTTGCCGGCCTCAACGCCTACAAGGCGTGCCAGCCAGTTGGAGATACTGCCCACCAGCCATACAAAGGGGGAGAGCAGCCACAGCAGTGGTCGCAACACCAGGGTGGCGGGAAAGGCGATTTTTTCCGGGTGCAGTGCGGCGATGGTCTTCGGGGTTACTTCCGCGAAAATCAGAATGACCACGGTCAGGGCGGCGGTGGCATAAAAGACGCCCGCTTCGCCATAGAGCCGGGTAAATACAGCACCGGCGATGACCGACGCGAGAATATTGACCAGGTTGTTGCCGATCAGGATAACGCCGATCAGCTTGTCCGGCCGTGACAGCAGCTCGACCGCGCGCTTGGCGCCGCGGTGGCCGGTCTTGGCCTGGTGGCGCAGGCGATAGCGATTCAGCGCCATCATGCTGGTTTCGGAGCTGGAGAAGAAAGCAGAAATAACTATCAGCAGGCCTATCAGAGCGAAGAGTAGGCCGGGAGGCAGGTCGTTCAAGGGGGAACTCTTTTTATTGGGGTAGGGCGATATTGGAACAGATCGCAAGAGGTCGCAAGTCGGGCGACCTCAGCGTTGCGGGAAAAACACTTCCAGCGCCAGTTTACTGCCGAAAAACGCCAGCATCAGTATGGCAAAGGCCGACAGGGTCCAGCGCACCGCCGTGTTTCCACGCCAGCCCTTTTTCCAGTGTCCCCAAAGCAGGATGCTGTACAGGATCCACGCGAGTATCGACAGTGCGGTTTTGTGTACCAGGTGCTGCGCAAACAGGTCGTCCACAAACAGGGCGCCGGTGACCAGGGAGGCGGTCAGCAGCAGTTGCCCGAAAGCGACAAGCCCAAACAGCAGGCTTTCCATGGTCTGCAGGGGTGGCAGCAGCCGGCTGATGCCCGATGGGCGGTGGTTGTGCAGTTGCTGGTTTAGCCAGTAAAGATAGATGGCCTGCAGGGTTGCCAGTGTCAGCAGTGCGTAGGCAGAAATGGACAGCAGGGCATGAGCCGCAATACCCGGGGATATCTGGGAGCGCGGGGTTGCGCCTGCCCAGGCGTGCACCGCCGCCATTTCGGCCAGCGCCGCCAGCGGGGCTATGGCAAGAATCAGCAGCGTGAGTCTGTGGCGCAAGGACAGGCAGAGCAGCAGTAGGGCTACTGACCAGGTAATCAGCGACAGCATCGCCAGCAGATCGAAACGGAAGCCGTTGTCTGCCAGCAGGGTGAATTTGAGGGAAATACCGTGGGCAATGACGGCAAAGGCAAGCAGGCTCAACAACAGCGGCTGCCGCGCCGCTTGAGATTGGCGAGACAAGGCTGTGGCCGCTACTACTGTAGTGGCGATGTAGAGAGCGATTGCCGTCCAGTGGGCCAGAGTCGCCATGGAGATAGATCCGTCGTGCATTATCTGTTTAATCCGGGCCGGCAGTGTGTCACAGCGCGCCTGTGCTGGAAAGCCCGGCTGGGCTATACTGCCGCGTTTTTGGAGCCCCCGGACTTTGCCGGGGCGCCGCAGCTGGCCGAATTTACGATTTGAGAAGGTGATATGTTCGATAACCTGAGCGACCGTTTGTCGTCTGCATTGAAGAAAGTCACGGGTAAGGCTCGTCTGACGGATGACAATATCCGCGACACCCTGCGCGAAGTGCGCAAGGCGCTGCTGGAGGCGGATGTGGCCCTGCCGGTAGTGAAGGACTTTGTCCAGCAGGTGCGCACTGCGGCAGTGGGGCAGAAGGTCAGCAAGGCGCTGAACCCCGGGCAGCAGTTCGTCAAAATCGTGCAGGATGAGCTGGTCAAGGTGATGGGCGAGGCGGCGACGCCGCTGAACCTGGCGGTGCAACCGCCCGCGGTGATCCTGATGGCGGGCCTGCAGGGTGCCGGTAAAACCACCAGTGTGGCCAAGCTCTCCAAATACCTGCAGGAGCGTGAAAAGAAAAAGGTAATGGTGGTCAGTGCGGACGTCTACCGGCCGGCGGCGATCAAACAGCTGGAAACCCTGGCGGGCGAGGTGGGCGCAATTTTCCATCCGTCGCAGCCGGACCAGAAGCCAGTGGATATCGCCCGTGACGCCGTCGAGGCAGCGCGCAAACAGTTTGCCGATGTGCTGATCGTCGATACCGCGGGTCGCCTGCATATTGATGACGAGCTGATGGATGAGATTCGCGAACTCCACAGTGAGCTGAATCCGGCGGAAACCCTGTTCGTGATTGACGCCATGATCGGTCAGGACGCGGTAAATACCGCCAGCGCGTTTAATGACGCCCTGCCGCTGACCGGCGTAGTGCTGACCAAGGCGGATGGTGATGCCCGTGGTGGTGCCGCGCTGTCGGTGCGTCATGTGACCGGCAAGCCGATTAAATTCATTGGTGTTGGTGAAAAAACCGATGCCCTGGAAACCTTCCATCCGGATCGTATCGCCTCCCGGATCCTCGGCATGGGCGATATCCTCTCCCTGATTGAGCAGGCCGAGCAGACCATCGACAAGGCCAAGGCCGAAAAGCTGGTCAAGAAGGTGCAGAAGGGTAAGGGTTTCGATCTGGAGGATCTGCGCGACCAGCTGCAGCAGATGCAGAATATGGGTGGCCTTGGCGCCCTGATGGACAAGATGCCCGGCATGGGCGGCCTGGCGCAGGCGGCGCAACAGGCGGATATGGGCAAGGAGTTCCGCCGTATGGACGCCCTGATCGGTTCCATGACTCCGGAAGAGCGCCGCAACCCGGATATTCTCAGTGGTTCTCGCAAGCGCCGTATTACCGCGGGTTCCGGCACCCAGATCCAGGATCTGAACCGCCTGCTCAAGCAGCACAAGCAGATGGGCAAAATGATGAAAAAGCTCAAGGGTGGCGGCATGAGCAAAATGATGCGCGGTCTCGGCGGCCTGCCTGGTATGGGTGGCGGTGCCGGTGGTGCCGGTGGCATGGGCGGGCTGGGCGGTATGCCTGGCGGCCTGCCGCCGGGCTTCCGCAAGAAGTAACGGCGGGCTTTGGCTGGCGGCCTCGATGGGATGGAATGTGCTGGTACCAGGCGGGGATATTCGCCGCTATACAAACCAGATTCCGTACATTAGAATACGCCGCCTTCCAGCAGGCCTTGGCCGCTGGACTATCGATTTTAAACCGATGATTTAAAAGCAGATTCCTGCAGTAGCGGGGTCTGAATTACCGCCGTGAGGCGGGATGTACCGGTCGCCCAGTGTGACCGGCAAGTGTTGAAACTACAGGATAGCTACATGGTAACCATTCGTTTGGCTCGTGGCGGTGCGAAGAAGCGCCCTTTTTATCACCTGACTGTTACTGACAGCCGCAAATCCCGCGACGGTCGTTTCATTGAGCGTGTTGGCTTCTTCAACCCGGTTGCCCGCGGTCAAGAAGAGCGTCTGCGCGTTGATCGCGAGCGCGTTGAGTTCTGGGTAGGTCAAGGCGCTCAGCTGTCTGATCGCGTCAGCAAGCTGCTGAAAGAATCTGCCTGATTCCTCTTTACCTGATTGTCTGAACTTTTGTCCGAACGCTGGGGTAGCTCCGTGACTGAACATTCGGTTGTTAGCGAAGATTTAGTCACCGTAGGGCGTATTACCGCGGTTTACGGGATCCGTGGCTGGTTGAAGGTGCACTCCTTTACCGAGCCCATGGAAAACATTCTGCAGTTTTCCCAGTGGTGGCTGCAGGACGCAAAGTCAGCCGGTCAGTGGCAGTCTCTCGATATCGATGGCGGCAAGCGCCACGGCAAAGGCCTCATCGTACATATCAAAGGAGTGGATGACCGCGACATCGCGGCCCAGTTCTGCCAGAGAGATATCGCCGTTGTCCGCAGCGAAATGCCGCAGCTGGATGAAGGTGAGTACTACTGGCACCAGTTGCAGGGGTTGCAGGTGGTGAGCCAGTTTGAAGGTCGCGAACATCGCTTCGGCGAGGTGGTGCGGCTGATGGAGACCGGAGCCAACGACGTAATGGTGGTTCGCGGTGGGGATGATGGGCGCGAGCGCCTGATTCCATACCTGCCTGGCGAATTCATTACCGACGTGGATCTGGAGGCCGGCGTAATTACCGTCGATTGGGACCCAGAGTTCTGATGGCGGCCAAGCGCGTGGCGCTGGTGAGTATCTTTCCGGAGATGTTCGCCGCACTGACCGACTACGGTATCAGTGGGCGGGCGGTGAAAGATGGTTTGCTTGAAGTGCGCTGCTGGAATCCCCGGGATTTTACCAGCGACAGGCATCGCACCGTGGACGACCGCCCCTATGGTGGTGGTCCGGGCATGGTGATGTTGCCGGAACCGCTATCGCAGGCACTTACCGAGGCGCGTAGCTGGGCCGGAGAGACCGGTCCAGTAAGATCCATTTATCTGTCCCCCCAGGGGCGGCAGCTGGATCAGGGCGGTGTGGAGCATCTATCCGAGAGTGGGAACCTGGTCTTGCTGGCCGGTCGCTACGAAGGGGTGGATGAGCGCATCGTCGAGTCGCTGATCGATGAGGAATGGTCGATAGGTGATTATGTTCTGAGTGGCGGTGAGTTGGCGGCGATGGTGATGGTAGATGCGATCACCCGCTTGATACCCGGCGCTCTGGGGCACGACCAGTCTGCGGTGGAGGACTCCTTCGCCCAGGGATTGCTGGACTGCCCGCATTACACGCGCCCTGAAGATTATCGGGGCAAAAAGGTTCCGGAGGTTTTGCTTTCCGGAAACCACGAAAGAATACGCCGCTGGCGTCTCAAGCAAGCCTTGGGGCGCACGCAACAGCGCCGGCCTGATCTGCTTGAAAAGCTGGCGCTGAGCCCGGAGCAGGCAAAACTGCTGGACGAGTTCCTGCAGGAATTGCCGCCGGGAGAGCAGAATTAATATCGAATTCGCCGGGAGGCGTGAGTAATTCGGTGATCTAGCCGTGAGGCTACACAAAACCCTTTTGGAGAACTCCAAATGACCAACAAAATCATCCAGCAGCTGGAAAATGAACAGCTGAAAGCCGAAATGCCTGAGTTTGCCCCGGGCGACACCATTGTCGTTCAGGTAAAGGTAAAAGAAGGTAACCGCGAGCGTCTGCAGGCGTTTGAAGGTGTGGTAATTGGCAAGCGCAATCGCGGCCTGAACTCCTCTTTCACCGTGCGCAAAATCTCTCACGGCGTTGGCGTAGAGCGTACTTTCCAGACCCACAGCCCGCTGGTAGACAGCCTGACTGTTAAGCGTCGTGGTGACGTTCGTCAAGCCAAACTGTACTACCTGCGCAACCTGACTGGTAAAGCAGCGCGTATTAAAGAAAAACTCGGCTGAGTTTGTCTTTCGCGAAAAAAACCGGAGCTTGTCTCCGGTTTTTTTATGTCCAGAGAAAATATGCTGAAGGCGCGGGTTTTCGGCGGGTGTGATTAAATCGCAATATGAAAGGTTCCCAGGACTCAGTACTTCCACAGGAGGCCCAGCAGCAAATCGCTGCCTGGCTGGATTTGCTGTGGGCGGAGCAGGGCATCAGCGACCATACCCGTGCAGCTTACGGGCGGGACCTGAAGGCGTTCGCGGTATTTTGTGAGGGGGTCGGCAAGCCTCTGTGCCAGATTGCGCGCGAGGACATTCTGGATTATCTGGGGCAGCGCCATGCCGGCGGCCATTCCGCCCGCTCCAGTGCCAGGGCGCTCGCGGCGTTGCGCAGCTTCTACCGGCACTGTTTGCGCCAGAGGTTGATTGAGTATGACCCGGTGGCCCTGATTGATAATCCCAAGTTGCCCAAGCCGTTACCCAAGTCGTTGTCTGAGGCGGATGTGGAGGCGCTGCTGGCGGCGCCGGATACCGAGGCGGCTATCGGGCTGCGCGACCGGGCGATGCTCGAGCTGCTCTATGCCTGCGGGCTCAGGGTCAGTGAACTGGTGGAGTTGCGCATCTCGCAGCTCAACTTGCGTCAGGGGGTGGTGCGGGTATTTGGCAAGGGGCGCAAGGAGCGGTTAGTGCCCATGGGGCGGGCTGCCGAGCGCTGGTTACAGCGCTATTTGACGGTGGCGCGTCCGGAGTTGCTGGCAATGGGAGAGAGTGATGCCTGTTTTCCCGGCCGCGGTGGCAACCCGATGACCCGTCAGACCTTCTGGTATCGAATCAAGCATTGGGCGCAGGTGGCGGCGATTGATAAGCCGCTGTCACCGCATACGCTGCGCCACGCATTTGCGACACATCTGCTGAATCATGGTGCCGATTTGCGTGTGGTCCAGCTGTTGCTGGGGCATTCGGATCTTTCCACTACCCAGATCTATACGGCGGTGGCACAGGCGCGGCTGCAGTCCCTTCATGGGGAGCATCATCCACGTGGTTGAAGGTCGAGGCTGAATCGAGATTGAGCGCTGGCTGCGGGCATCTGTGTCCGCCAGGGAGACTTTTCGGTCGCGCTGTGGTTGCCGCTGGTCGAGAAAGTGGGGCGCGTCGGTGGTTTTGCGATCCCGGGTGTAGTAAAACGCGTCGTGTACTGCTCGGCAACATTGGTTTGGTGCCATACTGGGCTGGAACCGCGGGCCGCAGGGGCGGTCCAAAATAAAACGTTAATCCCCAGCCGCGAACACTGGCAGTCACAACGACGAATTATCTGGAGCGAATCGAACATGACCTTTCTTGCCAAGCCTCTGACTGCGCTCGTCGCTGCCGCCTCACTCCTGCTGGGGCAGGGTGCTGTTGCAGCAGTGGATGACGCTGTTGCCAAACAGATTAAGGCCAAGCTCTCCGCCGGAAACCCCCAGGCGAAATTTGGGGATGTGCGTGAAAGCCCTATGCCGGGGCTTTACGAGGTGGAAGTGAACGGCGGGAATGTATTGTTCGTATCCAAAGACGGCGGTCACTTCATCGCTGGAGACCTGTTCGAGGTCAAGCCGGAGCAGGTGGTAAATATCTCCGAGCAGCGCCGCGGACGTGCCCGCGCTGCGGTCATGGATCAGCAAGACCTGGACGATATGATCGTCTACTCCCCGAAAGGTAAGGCCAAAGCCCATATCTACGTCTTTACCGATGTGGACTGCGGTTACTGCCAGAAACTGCACAATGACGTGCCTGAGCTGAATCGTCGCGGTATTGAAGTGCGCTACCTGGCGTTTCCCCGTGCGGGCCTGAATTCCGTAGGCTATCGCAAGATAGCGACCGCCTGGTGTGCGGACGACCCCAACAAAACCCTCACCGATCTGAAAAACCGTAAAAACGTACCCATCAAAGTGTGTAACGACAACCCGGTTGCGGCGCAGTACAAGCTGGGGAACGAGGCGATTGATGTGCGCGGG
Source organism: Microbulbifer sp. ALW1 (assembly GCF_009903625.1). Taxonomy (NCBI): domain Bacteria; kingdom Pseudomonadati; phylum Pseudomonadota; class Gammaproteobacteria; order Cellvibrionales; family Microbulbiferaceae; genus Microbulbifer; species Microbulbifer sp. ALW1. Next base: position 2,248,620 of record NZ_CP047569.1, read on the forward strand.
ACCCCGACCATTGTGATGGAAGACGGTACTGTGGTTCCCGGTTATCTGCCGCCGGATACGCTGGTCAAGGCGTTGGGTATCTGATACCGGACTAGTGGAGCGCTTGGGGGCTTCCCCGGTCGCATGAGAAAAGGTCGGCTCTGCCGGCCTTTTTTATGCTCCGGGTTTGAGGCTGGTTGCAGGTTTCTTGATCAGTCTGCGCAATTTTATTGACAATTTCCCCCCTGTCTCAGTAAGGTTGTCGACCTTTTTATGATTTATACGCCAGATATTGCGCTGCGATCTTTCGCAGCCATGCGCGGAGGGAAGTTGTGAGCGCATTCGCCGATGAAGCCACCAAGGTCTCAGAAAATTCTTTAGCTGCGGGTTCCGTACCGGCAGTGCGTATCGGTATTTGCGGTCTCGGGACCGTGGGTAGCGGTACCGTCAATGTTATGGCGCGCAATTGCGAAGAAATTGCCGCCCGTTGTGGCCGTCCGGTGGAGATCGTTCAGATTGGAGCCCGGCGTGATAACCCGGCCAGTGATACCAGCCGCCTGAACATCACTCGTGAGATTTTTGATGTCGCCAACAATCCCGATGTGGATGTGCTGGTTGAGCTGATCGGTGGCACTACGGTTGCCCGTGAGTTGGTATTAACGGCTATCGCCAATGGCAAGCATGTGGTTACCGCCAATAAGGCGCTGATTGCCGAGCACGGCAATGAACTGTTTGCGGCCGCTGCTGAGCGCGGCGTAACCATCGCTTACGAGGCGGCCGTGGCGGGTGGTATCCCGATTATCAAATCCCTGCGAGAGGGGTTGGTCGGCAACCGTATTCAGTGGTTGGCAGGCATCATCAACGGTACCGGCAACTATATCCTGACCGAAATGCGCGAAAAGGGCCGCAGCTTTGAAGAAGCGCTGGCCCAGGCCCAGGCCCTGGGCTATGCCGAGGCCGACCCGACCTTTGACGTGGAGGGTATCGACGCGGCGCATAAACTGGTGATCATGGCTTCTCTGGCCTTTGGCATGCCGCTGGCATTCGACAAGGTGTATACCGAGGGCATCAGCGGTGTTGCCAAAGAGGACATTCGTTATGCGGATGAGCTGGGATATCGCATCAAGCATCTGGGGATTGCCCGCCGTACCAACGACGGGGTGGAGCTGCGGGTGCACCCGACCCTGATCCCTCAGCGTCGCCTGATCGCCAACGTGAATGGCGTGATGAACGCGGTGCTGGTAAATGGCGATGCCGTCGGTCCAACCTTGTATTACGGCGCCGGCGCCGGCGCCGAGGCAACGGCGTCTGCCGTGATCGCAGACATTGTGGATGTAGCGCGCACCCTGCATGTGCGACCGGACCAGCGAGTGCCGCTGGCGGGTGTGACCCAGGATAGCCAGGGTGGTCTCGATGATGTGTTGCCCATGGGTGATACCGAAACCAGTTATTACATGCGTATTTCCGCGTTCGATAAACCGGGTGTCATGTCCCAGGTGGCGAAGATCTGCAGCGACCAGGGGATCAGTATCGAAGCGCTGATTCAGCATGAGCCGGCGGAAGACGAAGAGCTGGTACCGGTGGTCTTGCTGACCAGTCGGGCTAGAGAGTCACAGCTGCAAGAGGCGGTGAACCAGATCGAGGCCCTGGACAGCATCCAGGGGCCGGTAGTCCGCATCCGTGTAGAGTCTTTGGGCTGACCAGAAGACCTTGGGCGGGTGTGCCGTGCGCACCCGCCGCCTTCCCATTTTTAGCTAACTAGCCATAACGAAATCCAATCACTGTGAAATTTATCAGCACCCGCGGCCGTGCGCCGTCTCTCAGTTTTGCCGATACCGTACTGGCCGGCCTCGCCAGTGACGGCGGCCTTTACGTACCGGAAAAGCTTCCCCAGTTTAGTCGCGAAGAAATTGCCGAAATGGCGGGCCTGGATTACCAGGAATTGGCGTTCCGCATTATGTGGCCCTTCGTTTCGGAAGATCTGAGTGAAGAGGAGATGCGCGGTATTATCGAGCGCGCCTATGCCAATTTCCGCCACGATGCCATTGCGCCGCTGGTGCAGATCGGGCACAACGAGTGGGTAATGGAGCTGTTCCAAGGGCCGACCCTGGCGTTCAAGGACTTTGCCCTGCAGTTCCTCGGGCAGCTGTTTGACCTGTTGCTGAAAAAGCGTGGAGAAAAGGTCGTGGTATTGGGGGCAACCTCTGGTGATACCGGCTCTGCCGCCATCGAGGGTTGCCGTCACTGCGAAAACATCGACATCTTTATCCTGCATCCGCATAACCGGGTTTCGGAAGTGCAGCGCAAGCAGATGACCACGGTGCTGTCGGACAACGTGTTCAATATTGCTCTGGAAGGAAATTTCGATGACTGCCAGAACATGGTCAAAGCCAGTTTCGCCGACCAGTCCTTCCTGCCGGATGGGCGCCGTCTGGTGGCGGTCAACTCGATCAACTGGGCGCGGATCATGGCCCAGATCGTCTATTACTTCCACGCGGCGTTGAGCCTCGGCGGCCCCCATCGCCCGGTGAACTTCTCAGTGCCCACCGGTAATTTTGGGGATATATTTGCCGGTTACCTGGCGCGTGGTATGGGGCTGCCCATTAACCAGCTGGTGATTGCCACCAACGCCAACGATATTCTGCACCGCTGTATCAGCGCCAACGACCACTCGCCCCAGCCGCTGGTACACAGCCTGTCGCCGAGTATGGATATCATGGTGTCGAGCAACTTCGAGCGCCTGTTGTTCGACCTTTACGGCCGCGATGGCGCTGCGGTGGCCGAGCTGTTGGCCGATCGCACCGCACCCCTGAAACTTGATGACAAGATTCTCGACAATGCGCGGAAGCTGTTTGCCTCCGAGCGCGTTGATGATGAGCGCACTGTCGAAGTCATTCGCGAAGTATTTGCATCCACCGAGTATCTGCTCGACCCACACACCGCCATTGGCGTTGAAGCGGCACGCCGCGCGCGTAAATCCAAGGCGGAGCCCATGGTGTGCCTGGCCACAGCGCACCCCGCCAAATTCAGTGATGCGGTGGACAAGGCCTTGCCGGGCACCCAGGTGCCGCTGCCGCACCATATGCAGGACCTGATGCAGCGGGAAGAGCGGTTACAAGTGCTGGATAACGACCTGTCCGCGATACACGATTTTATTGCCCGCACACTGGGTTGAGTAAAGGCCGCCGGACGGTAGAATGACGTTTTGCCACGCCCAGTGGCAAACCCGATCAACCGACCCGACCGGAAGCCATGAGCGCAATCATCCGACGACGGCCAGTGGATTTGTCCACTGGCCGTTTTACGTCCTCTACCCCTGAAATCCTGCAACGTGTCCTGCTCGGTCGCGGGGTCAGCAGTGACGATGAGCTGGATCATCAGCTCACCCGACTGCACAGCCCGACTTCCATGCGCGGCGTGGAGGCGGCAGTGGCCTTGTTGGCGGACGCGGTACGCGAGCAGCACAAGATCCTGATTGTCGGTGACTTTGACGCGGACGGCGCTACCAGTAGTACGTTGGCGGTGCTGGCGCTGGGCGCGCTCGGCGCTGGGGCGGTAGATTTTCTGGTGCCCAATCGCTTTGAGTTTGGCTATGGCCTGACCCCGGAGATTGTCGAGGTTGCCCGGGAATACCATCCGGATCTCCTGATCACGGTCGACAACGGTATCAGCAGTATCGATGGTGTTGCCGCCGCCAAGGCCGCGGGCCTCAAGGTGATTGTCACTGATCACCATCTCCCCGGCAGTGAATTGCCGGAGGCGGATGCCATCGTCAATCCCAATCAGCCTGAGTGTGAATTCCCAAGTAAAAATCTCGCCGGCGTCGGTGTGATCTTCTATCTTCTCAGTCGCCTCAAAAGTGTGTTGCAGCAGCAGGGCTGGTTTGACGAGTCCGGGGTTGCCGCACCCAATATGGCGGAGTATCTGGATCTGGTGGCCCTGGGGACAGTGGCGGATCTGGTGCCACTGGACCATAACAACCGGGTGCTGGTGCACCAGGGTATTGCGCGTATTCGCGCCGGTCGCTGTCGCCCGGGTATCCAGGCATTGATGGAAGTGGCAGGGCGGGATCGCGCCCGCCTTTCCACCACGGACATCGGTTTTATCCTCGGGCCGCGTATTAATGCGGCGGGCAGGCTGGATGACATCGGCACTGGTATTCGCTGCCTGTTGACCCGGGACCCGCAGGAGGCGCGGGAGTTGGCTGCCGAGTTGGACTCGCTCAACCGCGACCGCAAGGCGATCGAGGCGGGGATGCAGCGTGAGGCGATGGCGGCGCTGGAAAAGCTGCAGTTGGGTGAACAGGGGTTGCCCTGGAGCCTGTGTCTGTACGATGCCGAATGGCACCAGGGCGTGGTGGGTATTCTTGCCAGCCGTATCAAGGAGAAGTACCACCGCCCGGTGATCGCTTTCGCCGATGGTGACAATGGTCTGATCAAAGGCTCTGCCCGCTCCATCCCCGGGCTGCATATTCGCGATGCTCTCAGCGATGTGGCCGCGGCGCAGCCACACTTGATCAGCAAGTTCGGTGGTCACGCAATGGCCGCGGGTCTGAGCCTGCCGGTGGAGAATCTTCCTGCGTTTACCGAGGCGTTTGAAACAGCGGTACGCAGCCGTCTGTCGGCGTCGCAATTGCAGGCGGTCATTGAGACCGACGGCGAATTGCGCGCTGATCAATTCTCAATGGAAACGGCGGCGGTATTACGCGCCTGTGCGCCCTGGGGGCAGGCGTTCCCCGAACCGGAGTTTGACGGTGAGTTTCTGCTGTTACAGCAGCGAATTGTCGGCGAGCGCCACCTGAAAATGGTCGTGGCGCCGCTCTCGGCACCGCAACTGGCACTGGATGCCATTGCCTTCAATATCGATGCGGATTTCTGGCCGGCCCAGGTTGAGAAGGTGCAGCTGGCGTACAAACTGGATATCAACGAGTTCCGCGGCCGTCAGTCCTTGCAGCTGATGGTCAGCCAAATAACCCCTGTGTAATTGTCAGTTGTGAGCGGCACCGCGATTGCGCGGTCCGTCGCATCTGCGTTGAAGTTGTTGTCAGGTAATTCCCATGAATCAAAAACAGGCAAAAGCCGAATTATTACTGGTGTTGGCAGCGCTTTTCTGGGGGCTCGCATTCGTGCCCCAGAAAATTGCGATGGCGCATATCGAGCCCCTGGCATTCAACGCCTGGCGCTTCTTTCTAGGTGGGCTGCTGCTGTTGCCGATTGTTTACTGGCTCTCATCCCGCCGGGACGTACAGCCGGGCGAGGAGGGCGGAGCGACCGTTCATCACCGCTGGCGCAAGTGCCTGCCCGGTGGCGCTGTGCTCGGTTTCTGGCTGTTTCTCGGCGCGGCACTGCAGCAGGCAAGCCTGCTGTACACCACCGCCGGTCGCGCCGGTTTTATTACCGGCTTCTACCTGCTGCTGGTGCCGGTGATCGGGCTGTCGCTGGGGCACAAGACCAATCGTTGGACCTGGGCCGGGATTGCCCTGGCCCTGTTTGGCCTTTACTGGCTGGCGGATTTCTCTGAGGAGGCGCAACTGATTGGGGACCTGATGGTGTTTGCGAGCGCGTTTGTATTCGCGATCCAGGTGCTGTCGGCCGATTACCTGGTGCATCGCTACGATGCACTGCGGTTGGCGGCGATCCAGTTTCTGGTGTGCGGACTGCTGTCTGCCATTGCGTCCTTCGTGGTGGAATCGCCTTCGCTGCAGGACGCTGTCGATGCCGCCTGGCCTATCGCCTATATGATGGTGTTTTCTACTGCTATTGCGTTCACCTTTCAGCTTCTGGGGCAGCGCAATGCGGCGCCTTCTCACGCCACGGTGATCATGAGTCTCGAATCGGTATTTGCAGTGGCGGCGGGCTGGTTGTTCCTGAACGAAATGCTGAGCGCGAAGGAGCTTGTCGGCTGTGGTTTGATGCTTGCCGGTATGGTGATCAGCCACTATGGCAATCACAACGGAACGCACCATTAATAGGTCGGTTTCTGCACATGATTGACTGGTCACTATTGGCGCTATTTGTGCCGACGTTTTTCTTCGTTTCCATCACGCCGGGCATGTGCATGACCCTGGCGCTCACCATGGGGATGGCCTTTGGCGTGCGCCGCACCCTGTGGATGATGCTGGGCGAGCTGTGCGGTGTCGCCGTAGTGGCGGTGTCTGCGGTGCTGGGTATCGCCGCCTTTATGCTGAAGTATCCAGGTGCCTTTCAGGTCTTCAAATACTGTGGCGGGGCTTATCTCACCTATCTGGGTGTTCAGATGTGGCGCGCTCGCGGGCGTATGGTGCTGGTGGAGTCAGCCACCGGTGCTCAGGCGCAGATTCCGGCCGTGAATATGGTGGTGCAGGGGTTCGTTACCGCGGTGGCCAACCCCAAAGGCTGGGCATTTTTTATTGCCTTGCTGCCGCCGTTTATTGATCAGGGTAAAGCGCTGCTGCCTCAGATAACGGTACTGCTCGGGATTATTCTGGGCCTGGAGTTTATCTGCATGCTGATTTACGCCAGTGGTGGTCGCACACTCAGCAAATTATTGCACCGGGGTGAAAATGTGCGCCTTATGAATCGTATCGCGGGCACCTTGATGCTGGGCGTGGGGGTATGGCTCGCGCTAAGCTGACGGTAGAGGGATCAAACTGAACATAAGGAGATGAGATGAAGGCTGGAAACGTGTTTGTGCCGCTGCTGATGGTTGTGCTGATGCTACTGGCAGGTTGCGGTGAGCGCGGTGCGCAAAAATCGGGTCAGGTGCCGCAGGCTGGCGCCAACGTTGAAACCGGATCGACTGCTGATCAGGCCGAGGAGGCGCCCACGTCTGAGACAGAATCCGCTGAAGGCAGTGTGCAGCTTGCGGATACCCTCTGGGTTATGCAGGCTCGCGGCAGCCGCCAGTGTGAAGGTGGCGGTCTGTCGGTAGAGCAGAGTCGCGGCAAACTGGTACAGGGTGGTATTACGGTCATTGAGTCCCGCTGCGGTGTGCGCAAGGACCGAATGTACCCCTCGGTATGCGGTGGTGCCACGGGCGATATCCTGTTACATCGAATAAAAACTGAATTGCTGGATGCCGCCCTGGAGTTGGGCTTTGATCCGGCGGGCAAGGTGCCTTACGAGTTTTCAAGCTGTAAGGACCGGGGAGCGGGCGGCCCGGTGGATCGATAAATGTTATTGCTCTGGACGTTTGGGGGGAATCCTGGTGGGAAGCAATCTCGATGCTTCGGGTCTCGGTATTGAGGAATTGGCGGCTGCGCTCGGCAGCGCCCTGCAACAGCTCAACTGGCGGGTAACCACAGCGGAATCCTGTACCGGTGGTGCCATTGCGGCCGCGATCACTTCCGTGGCGGGATCGTCCGCCTGGTTTGACGGCGCGGTGGTTTCATACGCGGACCGTATCAAGCGGGACTTTCTCGGTGTGGACCAGCTCGACCTGGATACCGTCGGCGCCGTCAGCGAGTCGGTGGCCCGGCAGATGGCAGTAGGGGTCTTGAATCGGCTGGACGCGAACCTGTCTGTTGCCGTTAGTGGTATTGCCGGCCCTGATGGTGGTAGTGAGGACAAGCCTGTGGGCACTGTCTGGATTGCCTGGGCGCACAGCCAGGGGCAGGAGCCCGTAGAGGCGGGCGCCGTGCGCATGCATTTTCACGGCGGCAGGAGAGATATTCAGCGGCAGACGGTGGCGGAAGCGCTTAAGCGGATGCTGGCGGTTGCCGAGGCCCACTGCAAATCGTGACTGGCTGGTGACTTTCGGCGGGTATTGCGGCGGGTATTTCACCGGGTTTTCCCTTCTCCCCGTTTCCTCTGGCCGTCGCTGGGCTAATTCCGGATTACTGGTTGCTTATACAGTAATTTTTCTCTAAGCTTCCCTCCCATCACCAAACGTCAAGTACACGGGAAGGGTCATGGATTCCAACAAAGACAAAGCTTTACAGGCGGCGCTGTCACAGATCGAGCGCCAGTTCGGCAAGGGCACCGTCATGCGCATGGGGGATAAGGGCCGTGAGCGTATCCCCGCGATTTCTACCGGCTCCCTCGGGCTGGATGTCGCCCTCGGTATTGGCGGCCTGCCTCGCGGCCGTATTGTTGAAATCTACGGTCCTGAATCTTCCGGTAAAACCACGCTTACCCTGCAGGTAATCGCCGAGGCTCAGCGCAAGGGCGGCACCTGTGCCTTCGTGGATGCGGAGCACGCGCTGGATCCAATCTATGCCGAAAAGCTCGGTGTCAATGTGGACGAGCTGATCGTATCCCAGCCGGACACCGGCGAGCAGGCGCTGGAAGTGGCCGATATGCTGGTGCGCTCCGGTGCGGTTGACGTGCTGGTCGTGGACTCCGTAGCGGCCCTGACCCCGCGTGCGGAAATCGAAGGTGAAATGGGTGATACCCACGTTGGCTTGCAAGCGCGTTTGATGTCTCAGGCCCTGCGCAAGCTGACCGGTAATATCAAGAACACTAATACCCTGTGCGTGTTCATCAACCAGATCCGGATGAAAATCGGGGTGATGTTTGGCTCCCCGGAAACCACTACCGGCGGTAACGCGCTCAAGTTCTACTCCTCTGTTCGCCTGGACATCCGTCGCATCGGCTCTGTGAAAGAGGGCGATGAGGTGGTGGGCAACGAAACCCGGGTCAAGGTGGTCAAGAACAAGGTGGCTCCACCCTTCAAGCAGACCGAGTTCCAGATCATGTACGGCCAGGGTATCAACCTGCTGGGTGAAATTGTCGACTACGGCGTGAAGTTGGGGCTGATTGACAAGGCTGGCGCCTGGTATAGCTACAAAGGCGACAAGATTGGTCAGGGTAAGGCCAATGCGGTGAAATTCCTGAAGGAAAATACCGATATTCGCAATGAAATCGAAGGCCAACTGCGTGCGCAGTTGCTGGAAGATGTCGCACCGGCACAGCCTGAAGAGCTGGAAGCTGCGGAAGACTGATCTTGTCTTCCCCCCAAGATACCATCGGCGGCAGCGTAGAGTGGCCGCCGGTGGAATCCCTCATAGATTCGACGGCCCCGGCGCTGTCACCATCCTCCGTATCTTCCCGGGGGGAGTCCAAAGCGCTCACCCAGGCCCTGTATAATGCGGCCATCGACCTCCTCTCACGTCGGGAGCACTCCTGTCAGGAGCTGCGCCGAAAGCTTTCCGCAAAGCACCCCGAGGCGAATTTCGACGAAGTACTGTCGCGGTTGCAGGCACTTAATTACCAGTCTGATCAGCGCTTTGCAGAGGTGTTCTGCCGCTCGCGGGTACAGCGGGGGCAGGGTCCTCTACGTATTCGCCGAGAGTTGCAACAGCGTGGTGTCCATGGCGATCTGATTGCCAGTGCTCTGGAACAGGTCGAAACGGACTGGTTTGCTCTGGCTGCCGAGGTGTTACAGCGCAAATTTCGCGGGGCAATCAATCCTGCACTGCCGCGCGACCAGCAATTCAAAGAGCGCGCCAAACGACAGCGTTACCTGGCTTACCGCGGCTTTTCCTCGGACGCTATCGCCTGGGCCATTGATGCAGATTGCTGACCAGCTTCGTTCCCCTCTCATTGTTCCCCTCCCATCGTTCCCCCCCTTAGTTTGCCGGTATTAAAACGCCGCCGCATAAAATCTGACCAGTTCCGGTCTGTAGGACAGCTTTCGATTAGCCGAGTCTGGATATGTCCTTCATAATGGCGCACAGGTCAACAATTGTGGGCTGCACACTCTACGAAGAGTGATCAAATACAGGCTCGAAAGGGAGTAGCCAGGCCTGGCGACATTTAAAACAGAGAAAGGCTTACCTTATGGATGCCATTTCCTACTGGCCCCTTGTGGGTGTCCTTGTGGTTGCTGCGGGTTTTGCCCTGCGGATGAATCCTCTGCTGGTGGTGACCCTGGCGGGTCTCGCAACGGGCACCGCCGCCGCTCTGCCGTTTACCAACATACTTGAAGCCCTCGGTGAAGGCTTTGTTCACACCAGAACACTCTCCCTTATCCTGGTTCTGCCACTTGCCGTAGTCGGCCTGCTGGAACGCAATGGTTTGCGGGAGCAGGCCGCTCGCTGGATATCCCGGTTCAAAAGCATCTCCGCCGGTCGTCTCCTGGCTCTATACCTGTTTGTCCGTGAAACCAGTGCGGCACTGGGTTTGACCAGTCTGGGCGGGCATCCGCAAATGGTGCGACCTCTGCTTGCGCCGATGGCAGAGGGCGCTGCGGAAAAATCCCTGGGATCTCTGAGCGACGATGAGCGTCAGAAGCTGCACGCCATGTCTGCCGCGACCGACAACGTGGGCCTTTTCTTTGGTGAAGACATTTTTGTGGCCTTTGGCGCCGTTGTTTTGATGTATACCTTTTTGGCCGAGCGCGGCTATGAAGTTGAGCCCATCCATATTGCACTCTGGGGTATACCGACGGCGCTTTGCGCATTGATCATCCACGGTATCCGGGTGTTGCGCCTGGATCGTCAGTTGGCTAAGGCGCGCAGCGCCTCCAGTGTCTCCGGTACCTTTACTGCCGCCACGACCGACGTAAACGTCGCGCCGGAGGGGCAGTAATCGTGCTGAAAATTGAATTCTTTTACGCCATTGCTGGATTGCTTCTGTTGGCGAATGCGGTGCTGACCGCGCTTGACCGCACTCGTGCCAAACGCTGGCCGACGGCCATATTCTGGGGGCTGTTTGGCGTTCTGTTTCTTGCCGGTGACTGGCTGCCGAGCGCGCTGAGCGGTGCGCTGGTGCTGCTCATGTGTCTGCTTGGAGGGTTTAATCTGGTAGCGGGCAAACCCGCGGTTGAGCCCGACCAGCAGCGTGCCCGGAATGGTGCCGATCGGCTCGGTAGCAAACTGTTCTGGCCGTCTCTGGTGATCCCGGGTTTTACCCTGGTGGGCGCGCTGGGTTTCCCCTTTCTTGCCAGCCACGGATTGACGCTGGTAGATCCCGCCAAGTCCACTCTGGTGAGCCTTGGGATTGCCTGTTTGCTCGCGTTTGTACTTGCCTGCCGGTATACACGGGAGGCACCCGTCCAGGGGTTGAGGGAAAGTGCCCGCTTAATGGATTCCATCGGCTGGGCCATGTTGTTGCCACAGATGCTTGCGACCCTGGGGATCCTGTTTGCGCAGGCCGGTGTAGGCGATGCGGTAGCCGACCTCGTGGGGCAGCTGTTGCCGGAAGGGCAGCGATTCTGGGCGATAGTGGCATTCGCCGTCGGCATGGCGCTGTTCACCATCATCATGGGTAATGCGTTTGCCGCCTTCCCGGTGATTACCGCCGGTATTGGCATCCCGTTCCTGGTGGTTGAATACCACAGCAACATTGCCGTGATGGCGGCAATTGGTATGTTCTGTGGTTACTGCGGGACGCTGATGACACCGATGGCAGCCAATTTCAACATCGTACCGGCGGCGCTGCTGGAGCTGAAGGACCGAAATGCCGTAATCAAGGCACAGGTGCCGACGGCACTGATGGTCCTCGTCGCGAATATCGGCCTCTTGTGGTGGTTGCTGTGAAAATATTACTGACCGGATTTGAGCCTTTTGGAGGCGAATCTATCAACCCGTCCTGGGAGGCTGTTAAATCCCTGCATGGCTACCGGGATCTGGTGGATACCCTCGAGTTGCCCTGTACCTTTGACCGGTGTTTACAGATGCTGGAGGATCGGGTCAGAACGCGGGCTCCGGATATCATTCTTGCTGTGGGCCAGGCTGGCGGCCGCCCCTCCATCAGCCTGGAAAAGGTCGCGATCAACCTCAATGAGGCCCGGATTCCGGACAATGCCGGTGAGCAGCCTCTCGGTACCCCGGTGGTGCCGGACGCACCCGCAGCCTACTTCAGTCAATTGCCTCTGAAGCGGCTGATGGCAACGCTCCAGGAGTGCGGTATACCGGCGGACCTCTCTTACACGGCGGGCACTTTTGTCTGTAATCATCTGTTTTATGGCGCCAGCCACCTTGCCCAACAGCTGCCCCAGCAGCCCCGTGTGGGCTTTGTGCATATTCCCTACCTGCCGGAGCAGGCTGCTCGCCACCCGGGCAGCCCGAGCATGGCACTTGCCACGCTTTGTGAGGCGATGAGGCTGATTTGTGATGCGCTGATTGCCGGAGGGGAGGAGATTGACCTGATTACGGGAACCACGCACTAGGACGCCGGTAGCGTTATACTCAGGACTTGCTTCCTGCAGCCTCCGGTATTCGGTGGCTACAGGTATGGATAGGCGATAAGGGCTCGGAAGCGGGCCGATAATAACGATTCGCGAGGACTAGCGATGATCCTCTCCATTGACCAGGGCACCACTGGCACCACGGCATTTGTGTTTGACGATGCCGGTAGGCTTATTGGTCGTAGCTATTCGGAATTCCCCCAGTATTACCCCCACCCCGGCTGGGTCGAACACGATGCGAATGAAATCTGGCAGGTAACCCTGAAGGTTTGTGCTGCGGCCTTGCAGCGCGCGGGTGTCGACGCCAGTGTGCTGCGGGCTCTGGGTATCACGAACCAGCGGGAAACTACGATCCTGTGGGACCGGAAAACCGGTGCGCCGGTGCATCGTGCGATTGTCTGGCAGTGCCGTCGCTCTGCGGATATCTGTGCAGAGTTACGCGGCGCCGGGGCTGAGTCCCTGGTGCGGGCAAAAACCGGCCTGTTGCTGGACGCTTATTTCTCCGCCAGCAAACTTCGCTGGATTTTCCAGCAATCGCCAGAGCTCCACCGCAGGGCCCAAGCCGGCGACCTCTGTTTCGGTACCGTGGACAGCTGGCTGATCTGGCGGCTCACCGGCGGTAAGTCCCATGTCACGGACCACACCAATGCCAGTCGAACCCTTCTGTATGACCTGGAGCGCCGGGACTGGGATGATCAGCTGTTGGCTCTGTTCGATTGTCCGCGCGCCATCTTGCCTGAGATCAAGGCGTCTGCGAGCGTGTTCGGTCAAACTGACCCCGCTGCGTTCCTGGGGGCTACCGTGCCCATTGCCGGGGTTGCAGGCGACCAGCAGGCGGCGCTGTTCGGGCAGGGCTGTACCCGCCCGGGCAACCTGAAAAATACCTATGGCACAGGTTGTTTCATGCTGGCTTTTGCCGGCGGCGAGCGCCCGCTGGTACCCGATGGTCTCCTCACGACCATTGCCTGCGGCCAAGATGGTGAGCCGCAATTTGCCATTGAGGGATCGGTTTTTAATGGCGGTGCGGCAGTGCAGTGGCTGCGAGACGACCTGGGGGTAATCCAGCAAGCGGCAGAAACCGAACAGATAGCGTATGGCATCCCGGATACCCGGGGGCTTTACCTGGTGCCGGCATTCAGTGGGCTGGGCGCCCCGCACTGGGATTCGCAGGCGCGAGGAGCGCTGTTCGGTCTTACCCGCGGCGCGGGCCGCGCTGAACTCGTGCGGGCGACACTGGAATCCATCGCCTACCAGAGCCATGAGCTGGCGGACTTGATGGCGCAGGCGCTCGGGGTGGAGCTGCAGTGCCTGCGGGTGGATGGTGGTGCCAGCGCGAATAATTTTCTGATGCAGTTTCAGGCGGACATTTCCCGCCTGCGTGTTGAGCGGCCACGGCAAATCGAGTCTACGGCCGTGGGTGCTGCACTATTGGCGGGTTTGGGTGCGGGAATATGGAACGGTGTGAACCTCCCGGAATGTCTTCTGGACATAGAGCAGGATTTCCTGCCGCAAATGGGAGAGCTACAGCGTCGCGAGCTGCTCAGTGGTTGGGGTAAGGCGGTGGCGGCATGCCGGGTGTACAAACCCTAGATTTCGACGGTTGAGTGGAGGGGGGCCTGGCGGAGGGCAGCGCCTTGTGAGCCCGAAATACTCCGATCACATTCTGCTGGCAAAATCCGGACATAACGATAAGAAGGAGAGAGCCGTGTACTTTGAATCCCGTGGTATCCGAATGCACTACCGGCGCTGGTGGGTAGAGGGCGCGAATGGTGTGGTTGTTATATCTCATGGTTTGGGAGAGCACAGTGGCCGTTACCGGGAACTGGCGCGGAAACTGAACAGTAGCGGTTACAGTGTTTACGCTCTGGATCACTACGGACATGGTCAATCTCCCGGGGGAAGGGGGGACATCGACGCGTTTTCGGATTACTCCCTTGACCTGTGCCGTTTTATCCAGCTGGTTCGATTCGAAAACACCGGTCAGCCGCTGCACCTGCTAGGACATAGTATGGGCGGCGTCATTGCCTGTGGCAGTGTGGTTCTGCCTGGTGGAGACTGCACGGTCGAGAGCCTGATTCTTTCCGCCCCGGCATTTAAAGGCAGTAAAGAACCTGGTGCTGTAGAGGTGGGGTTGATCCGGTTGCTGGAAAAGCTGTGCCCAAGGTTGCCGCTGTCGAATCGCCTGGACACCCAGTGGATCAGTCGTGACCCAGCGGTGGTAGCTGCTTACGGTGGCGACGATCTGGTGCACGACAGGGTGACGCCGCGATGGTTTATCGGGTATCAGCAGTTTCGCGCGCAGTTGCTGGCGAAGCCCGCGGCGGTGGAGGTGCCATGCCTGATGTTGCTGCCCGGGGAAGACCGCTTGGTTGACTCTGAAGTCAGTTGCTCGTGGTTTGACCGCTTGCAGGGGGATACTCACCGCCTTTGTCACTTTCCTGCGGCCTATCACGAGGTGTTCAACGAGCCCGGCACTGGCGACGAAGCCCTTGCACTACTGATTAACCACCTGAATGCGATCTCCAGGCATGGTGTTCTTCCACAGAGGGAGTCGGCCGCTGGCTGAACCCCGCCTTCCATAATTGTCGGCGGCCACCCAAATTCATCGGGTGGCCGTGAAAACCCCCAAAAAGCGTTGTACCATACGCGGTCATTTTTAACCTGCAGCCGTGGATTCCGGGGCTGTGGGCTTGTATAGAGCGAGTCATGGACAAGAAACTACTTAGCCTGCTGGTCTGTCCGGTCAGCAAGGCGCCACTGGAATACCGTGAAGAGTCTCAAGAGCTGGTGTGCAAGGCCAGTGGCTTGGCTTACCCGATTCGCGACGGTATTCCGGTCATGCTGGAATCCGAGGCCCGGCAACTGACCGTGGACGAAAAACTGGAAAAGTAACCCGGCTGACCCCAAGCCCGTGCCGGGATAGGCAGGAGATGCCATGAGTGAAGTCAGTGTTTTCAGTCGGATCATCGCCGGCGAGCTTCCAGCCCGGCGGTTCTATGAAGATGAACTCTGTGTGGTCATTGAAGACCGGTCGCCCCAGGCGCCGACACACCTGTTGATCATTCCCCGGAAACCCTTGGTCAACCTGGCCGATGCACAGATGGATGATGTACCGCTTCTCGGTCATTTGATGTGGGTGGCTTCTGAGATGGCGCGCCAGTTGAAGCTGGAAGAGGGGTTTCGACTGGTGATCAACAATGGCCGCGGGGCGGGACAAACGGTTTTTCACTTGCACATACACTTACTGGCCCAGCGCAAAATGCCCGAGGCTGGCCTTGCTGAAGACCTGTAAAAAAATGGCGATTGGCGCTGCTGCAGGCGGCACCGATAAATATTTACTGACGATGTGGAAATTGGCTGGATGAAGAGCGCACAGATACGCGAAGCATTTTTAAATTATTTTGCCGAGCAGGAGCACACCCGAGTGCCGTCCAGCTCACTGGTCCCGGGCAATGATCCGACGCTGCTATTTACCAACGCTGGCATGGTGCAGTTCAAGGATACCTTCCTGGGCCAGGAGTCTCGTCCCTATGTGCGGGCTACCAGCTCTCAGCGTTGTGTACGTGCCGGTGGCAAACACAACGACCTGGAGAACGTCGGCTATACCGCCCGTCACCACACCTTTTTTGAAATGCTGGGGAACTTCAGCTTTGGGGATTACTTCAAGCGGGAAGCGATTCAGTATGCCTGGCAGTTTCTGACCCAAACCCTTGGGCTTCCGGAAGAGCGCCTGTGGGTTACGGTACACATCAGCGATGACGAAGCCGCTGATATCTGGCTGAAGGAGGTGGGTGTCAGTGCAGATCGCTTCTCCCGCCTGGATGAAGATAACTTCTGGCAAATGGGCGATACCGGCCCCTGTGGTCCCAGTTCCGAGATCTTTTACGACCACGGTGAAGACGTCCCCGGCGGCCCCCCCGGTTCTGAAAATGATGATCTCGACCGCTACATCGAGATCTGGAATCTCGTGTTCATGCAGTTTGAGCGCTCTGCGGATGGGGAGTTGCACCCGCTGCCGAAACCCTCGGTGGATACCGGTATGGGGCTTGAGCGTATCGCTGCTGTTATGCAGGGCGTGCACTCCAATTATGAAATCGACCTGTTTCAGGCGCTGTTGAAAGCAGCGGGTGAAATTGTTGGTTGCAGTGATACGGAAGAAAAATCCCTGCGGGTTATTGCGGACCATATTCGGTCCTGTTCCTTCCTGATTGCGGATGGTGTTATGCCATCCAACGAAGGTCGTGGTTTTGTGCTGCGCCGTATTATCCGCCGTGCAGTGCGCCACGGTCACAAGCTGGGCCACAAGGAAATCTTTTTCTACAAGCTGGTTGCAGCGCTGGTTCAGGAAATGGGCGAAGCCTATCCCGAGCTGCGTGAGAAGCAGGCACTGATAGAAAACGCATTGCGCAAAGAAGAAGAGCAGTTTGCCAAAACCCTGGACAAAGGCCTGGCACTGCTTGATGACGCGCTGGAATCACTCGAGGGCACCGAAATTCCTGGAGAGCTGGTGTTTACCCTCCACGATACCTACGGATTCCCTACAGACCTGACCCAGGATATTGCCCGCGAGCGCGGCTTGACTCTGGATATGGCTGGCTACGAAACAGCGATGGAAGCTCAGCGCGAACGCGCTCGTGCCGCCGGCAAGTTCAAGCAGGATTACACTGGCAGCCTGGATATCGAGGGGGCAACAGAGTTCCTCGGTTACGAAGGCACCTCTGCTGAGGGCAAGGTGGTCGCTATCGTCAAAGATGGTGAGCAGGTAAATCAGCTGGCAGAAGGGGAGTCCGGTGCGGTTGTACTGGATCGCACGCCTTTCTATGCAGAGTCCGGTGGTCAGGTTGGTGATAGTGGCTACCTGCGCGCTGCTTCCAGCCGCTTCGAAGTCTCTGACTGCACCAAACTGGGCAGCCATCATTTGCACCAGGGCAAGCTGCTTGCAGGTTCTCTATCGGTAGGGGACATGGTCGAGGCGGAAGTGGCTGGCGATGTACGCCAATCCACAGCCCTGAACCACTCTGCAACACACCTGTTACATGCGGCGCTGCGCAAAGTTCTCGGCGAGCATGTCACCCAGAAAGGTTCTATGGTGGATTCCGAGCGGCTGCGTTTCGATTTCTCACACCCGGAAGCGGTTACCATCAAGCAGTTGCGGGCTATTGAAGCCCTGGTCAACAGCCAGATTCGCGCAAATTCTCCGGTGACTACCGAGGAAACCGATATTGAGACCGCCAAGGCCAAGGGCGCCATGGCCCTGTTTGGGGAAAAATACGGTGATACGGTGCGCGTGCTCTCCATGGGCGAGAAAAGTGATGCCGGCACCTTCTCTGTGGAGTTGTGTGGCGGTACCCACGTAAATCGCACTGGCGATATTGGTTTGCTGCGAATTGTCGGCGAGAGTGGCATCGCGTCTGGTCAGCGCCGAATTGAAGCCGTGACCGGCGCACATGCACTGGCGCTGTTCGATCAAGCTCAGCAACGCCTCGATCACACCGCCGCGCTGTTGAAGGCCCGCCCTGAAAACCTGGCGGACAAGGTGGAGCAGCTTCTGGCCAACAACCGCAAGCTGGAAAAAGAGCTCGCGCAATTGAAGACTCGCCTGGCAAGTGGCGCCGGTGGTGATCTTTCCAGTCAGGCGGTCGAGGTTGCCGGCATCAATTTGCTGGCGGTATCGGTTGAAGGGGCCGACGCCAAATCCCTGAGAGACCTGGCCGATCAGATGAAGAACAAGCTGGGCAGCGGCGTCGTACTGTTGGCTGCGCCGGGAGAGGGGAAAGTTGCCTTGGTGTCTGCGGTCACCAAAGACCTGACCGGTCGCCTGGCAGCGGGTGACTTGATGCGCTTTGCGGCCGGCGAACTCGGTGGCAAGGGCGGCGGCCGTCCCGATATGGCGCAAGGCGGCGGGGTCAATGCCGATGCTTTACCGGGTCTGTTGAAGGCGGTGCCGGACTGGGTGAAAAATAATATCAAGTGAAACGATTAGCCGAAAATGCCGTTGGCTGAGCATCTGCCGGGGGATTTTCGGCCCGTTTTCTGTTTTTTCAGTTGATTTGCCCGGTTTTTGGTGATTTAGTGCGCGACGCGCGCGCGATAGGCGGCGCGCGCTTTGGCAGTAGTAAGGAACACTAGAACGATGAGTTTGTTCGTGCAGAAATATGGCGGCACTTCAGTGGGCTCAGTGGAGCGCATTGAGGCTGTGGCCGACAAGGTGGCGGGCTTCAAAGCCCAGGGCCACGATATGGTCGTGGTGCTTTCCGCAATGAGCGGGGAGACCAATCGCCTGATTGATCTGGCGCGCCAGATTCAAGAGCATCCCGATCCGCGGGAGATGGATGTTCTGGTGTCAACCGGGGAGCAGGTCACTATTGCGCTGTTGAGTATGGCGCTTAAAAAGCGGGGCTATGATGCCTGCTCTTATACGGGTGGGCAGGTCAAGATTCTTACCGACAATGCCCACACCAAGGCCCGAATTCAGCGCATTGACGTAGAGCGTATGCGCAGGGATCTGGGCGCAGGTAAGGTTGTGGTAGTGGCCGGTTTCCAGGGTGTCGATGAAGAGGGCAATATCACGACCCTCGGCCGCGGTGGATCCGATACCACGGGTGTGGCCCTGGCTGCAGCGCTGGATGCGACAGAATGCCAGATTTATACCGATGTCGATGGGGTATACACCACCGATCCTCGGGTTGTGGATAGTGCACGTCGCCTGGAGCGCATCACCTTTGAAGAAATGCTGGAAATGGCCAGCCTGGGGTCAAAGGTTCTGCAGATTCGAGCGGTGGAGTTCGCCGGAA